>JBMOJJ010000004.1:0-33870 GCA_049315845.1 Rhodoferax sp. | reverse complement strand
GAAGTCGACGTCACGCGCCACCGCCTGACGCTCGACGGCAAGTCGCTCACGCTGACGCAGAAGGAGTTCGACTTGTCGGTCTACCTGTTCCAGAACCCGGGCAAGCTGCTGTCAAGGGATCATTTGCTGAACAAGATCTGGGGGCTCAATAGCGATGTCGATACCCGCACCGTGGATACCCACGTCAGCCGCCTGCGAAAGAAGCTGCTGCTCGACGGCAGCAAGGGCTGGAAACTGACGCCGATCTACGGCTACGGCTACCGCTTCGACCGGGTCGACGCGGTCAACTGAATTGTGAAGACGTCCGTCCTCTACGCCGGTCTGGCATCGCCCCATGCAGGCTGGGTTGCGATCGACGAACTGGCCGAATTGCTGGCCCACTATTTCGAGGCCGAGGTGCTGTCGCCCAGAACTTTGCCGCGTTCGTGGCCGCCGCGTGCGATTCGCCCGCACCAGGTCCGCTTTGAGCCCCTGTCCACGCGCGGAGGAGACGTGCTGATCGTGGTGGCGCGGGGTCCCGGCGACTTGGGGCTGATCAATGCAATACCCAACTGCCGCAAGAAATTTTCGCGAATCTACGGCTTTGTCACCGATTCCTACTTCACGCCCGGATTTGTCAGGGAAACCGCGCTTTATGACGCCATCACAGTCACCGCCCATGAAGATGTGGCTTACCCTGCGGCCCGCTTCGGCATACCGGTGCACCAACTCTACCAGGGCGCGGATTGCCTGACCTGGGTGCCGCGCGCAGCCAGGACCCGCGAGATCGACCTGATCGGATTCGGTCGCACGCCGCCAAGCTACCAAGCCTGCTTTTCCAAGCGCTTCCATCCGGCGAGTTCGCCCCACCTGTACCTGCACTCGCCACTTGGCAATCTGTCCGGGACCAGCGTCGCGCTGGAACGCGGCATGCTGTTCAAGCTGCTGCAGCGCACGCGCATCTCGCTGGCCTTTCATCTTTACGTGGAACCGCAGGGGGACCGGCCGCGCTCCATGATGGTGACCAGCCGCTGGCTCGAGTCCCTGCTGTCGGGCTGCATCGTCGCCGGTCGGCGGCCGGTCTCGCGCATGGCCGATGAGATGCTGTTCTGGCCGCAGGCGACGCTTGAATTGTCGGACGATCCGCAGACCGCGTCCGACGAACTGGTCAAGCTGTTGTCAAACAACGATGCGCTGGAGCAGCAACGGCGCAGCAACATTTTTCACTCAGTCAGGCACCATGATTGGCGTTACCGGATAGAGTCTCTTTGTTTCCTGATGAATTTGCCGCTACCCGAAACGTTGCGCAGCGACTTGGCGCACCTGCAAGAACTCTGCACGTCCTACGCTCCATCGACTTGATCGTTCGGACCTCGTTCATTCGAGACAATTTGCAGGCAGTTCACACTTCTGTCACGCTGTTATTCTTTCGCCCCGCTAGCATCCGGGTACATGAAATTTCGATCTTTTTACCATGTTGTTGCCATCCTGCCCGCATTGGTCATAGCAGCAGTTCTGGCGGGCTGCGCCGGGACTTCTGCTTTGCCGGGTGGTGAGCCGCAAGCAGCCAACCCACAACCGAACTTCAAGGCCGTTGAAAAAGCCAGCTCGGCCACACTGTTGTCCAAGGACGAGCTTGCGATGCTGGAAGAATCAGTCAATCCGGTTTACCGGATTGGCGCTGGCGACGTCGTCAAGCTCGACGTGTTCGGTCGACCCGAGGTCAGCGGCACGCATGTTGTCGGCCCGGATGGGAAGATCACGGTACCCATCATGGGCGATGTCGTACTGAACGAACTTACCCGGGAAGAAGCGCTGGATGCGATCAGCAAACGCCTGCAGAAATACTTCAGCAGGCCTTTCGCAACGCTGGCAGTCGATCAGTACACATCGAACCAGGTCACAGTGCTGGGGCGGGTGGAGCGCGCTGGAGTACAGAAATTTGGCCATCCACCGACGTTGGCAGAGGTGCTGGCAAGCGCCGGCGCAATGCCGATTCTGGACAAACAAGCCACGCTGACACGTTGCGCCATCATGCGGGGCCGCGACAAGTTGATATGGGTTGATCTGAAGGCTCTACTGAATGGGGATCCAAATTACAACCTGCGCATGAAGAAGGGTGACATCGTCTTCATTCCTGATTCATCTGACACAGCGGTTTATGTCCTTGGCTCAGTCCCGAAGCCCGGCTCTTACCGGATCACGCCACGCATGACCGTGCTTGACGCTCTGGCTCAGGCAGGGGGGCCGAACGAGGACGCCGCGCCAGAACAAATTGGAATCCATCGTGCCGGTGCAAAGCAAGTTGAAACCATCGCCTTTTCCGATCTGGTCAGTGGTTCACGGAGCGTTAACCATGCGCTGCAGGATGGTGATGTGATCTTCGTTCCAAGGAGCAATCTCGCCGGCTTTGGCTATGCCATACGCCAAATTTCTCCCTTCATTTCTGTACTGACTTTTGGCGTCACAACCAATGCAATTCTCAAACAGTAAGGTGGCCGGCCTTGTGTCGGTCGTCGTCATCGGTCGCAACGAGGGTGCCCGACTCGAACGTTGCCTGCGTTCTGCCCAGCAGACTCGCTGGACCAGAACAAGCCATGAATTGATCTACGTCGACTCCCGTTCGACGGACAACAGCGTTGCCTGCGCACAAGCTCAGGGCGCACACGTCATCGTCCTGGACGATGTCAGCCCCTGCGCGGCCAAGGCGCGCAACCTCGGTTGGCAGGCTGCGCGTGGCGAGTTTGTCCTGTTTCTTGACGGTGACACCGAACTCCATCCCGACTTCGTGCAGTTGGCACTGCACACGCTGAAAGATGTCAAGATGTGTGCAGTCTGGGGGCATCGTCGCGAATCCAGGCCCGAACAATCGCTCTACACAAAGGTTCTGGACCTAGACTGGATTTACCCGGTGGGACGCACCCTGTACTTCGGTGGCGACGTACTGGTGCGTCGCGCCGCGCTGGTCGACGTGGGCGGATTCGATCCTTCGCTCAAGGCCGGGGAAGAGCCTGAAATGTGTGCCCGGCTGCGAGCCGCCGGCTGGGAAATTGAGCACATTGACGCACCCATGACACGGCACGATCTGGCGGTTAATTCCCTGCGCGCCTACTGGCTGCGTGCCTACCGCTCCGGCATCGCCTACGCCGAGGTGGCTGAGCGCATGCGCATCCGCGGCGACGTCCTCTGGCAACACGAAGCCCGGCGCGACTTTCGTCACGGCATCGTCTTTGTTGCGGCACCCTTTGTCTTCGCGGTTTCGCTGTGGCTGAGTACCCCACTCGCTCTGGTGCTGGCCGCCCTGGCGCTGCTGTTCCTGCTACGCACCGCGCAACGCTGCGCCTGGAAGGCACCGGGCCAGTGGGGGCTGTGCGCGCAGTACGCGGTGCATGCCCATTTTCAGAAGATCCCGGCCCTTTTCGGACAGCTCAAATGGCGCCAGGCGGCGCGACAGCAGTTCGAAATTGCCTTGGTCGATTACAAAAAATGAAGGCTTCCCCTCGCAACGCCTGGAGCGCCAAGGCCTTGCTGGCAGCAGCGCTGATGCCCCTGGCCTGGTGCCAGCGCGTGATCATGGACAAATGGCAACGGCTTTGGAGTCTGGCTCGACTGCAGGAAGCGACTGACCAGCGCATCGACTCATCCAACGTCATCATGGGACCTGTTGAACTCCATGGCACACGCAATATCCGGCTCGGTCGCAACGCCCTGATTTACCCTGGCGTCTATCTGGAGACCCAGGGCAGTGGTGTCATCACGCTCGGCGATGACGTGGTGCTGTCGCGTGGCGTGCACATCGTGGCCTTCGAACGCGTCACACTGGGAGACGGTTGCATGGTCGGCGAATACGCCAGCCTGCGCGATGCCAATCACAAACTTGACAGCCTCTCGATTCGCAACGCAGGTCACGTCAGCGCACCCATCACCCTAGAAAGCAACGTCTGGATCGGCCGCGGCGCGACAGTGCTCAAAGGCGTCAGTATCGGAGCGGGCAGCGTGGTCGGCGCCAACGCAGTAGTCACCAAGGCCGTTGCTGCGCAACAAATCGTCGGTGGCGTCCCGGCCCGAGCGCTGCATTGAGTCAGCGCCTCACCCACCTCCTTCTGTCCGCAACACCCCACCGTCATGAACAAGCACCCAACCGCCATGGCCTATCTGGTCAGCCGTTATCCTGCTATTTCGCACACCTTCATCCTGCGCGAAGTGCAACGTCTGCGGGCTCTTGGCCACACCATTTTTACCGCCTCCATCAACGAGCCTGATCGCGCGCTTGACGCCATGGAAGCGTACGAACGACAGGAGGCGAATCACACCTTCTTCGTCAAGGCGCAGGGTGCCCTGGGCGCTTTAACGGCCCTGCTCTACTGGTGTGGCAGAGCACCCGGCAGTCTGCTGCGGACGCTGCGCCTGGGCCTGGGTCTGGGCAAGAACGGGAGTTGGCTCTATGGTCTGGCCTATGTTGCCGAAGCAGCGCTGGTGGCACGCTGGATGCGCCAGCACGATCTGAAGTTGCTGCACGTGCACTTTGGCAACGCCAGCGCCACCGTCGGCGTTCTGGTCAAGCGACTGACGCAGTGCCATCTGTCCTACACCATCCACGGTCCTGACGAGTTTGACGACGTGTTCGGCCAGCACCTGAGCCTGAAGATGAGCGAGGCCGACCAGGTGCTATGCATCAGCCAGTTTGCCAAAGGGCAATTGATGCGCATCAGCGACCCCAAGGATTGGTCCAAGTTGCAGGTCTGCCGCCTGGGCATCGACCCGGTCCAATTTGCCTGCACGGTGCGTCCAATGAACCAGAGCAGAGTCGAACTGCTTTATGTCGGGCGCCTGTCGTCGGCCAAAGCGCCTGTGCTGCTGGTGCAGGCCTGCGCCCAGCTGCGCGATGAAGGGCTTGACTTCGCCTTGACCATGGTCGGTGACGGGCCGGACCGCGCGCGCATCGTGCAAACCATTGCGCACCTCAAGCTCGAACCCGGGATTCACCTCACCGGGTCGCTCAATCAGGAAGCGGTCCGTGCCCATTTTGCGCGCGCCGATGTCTTTGTCCTGCCCAGCCTGGCCGAGGGCATTCCGGTGGTGCTGATGGAAGCCATGTCCAGCGGCGTGCCCTGCGTATCAACGCCGGTCAACGGCATCCCCGAGTTGATCGAGCATGGTCGCACCGGATTGCTGGCCACGCCCGGCGATGTGCCAAGTCTGACAGCGCAGCTGCGACGATTGATTCAGGAACCGGAATTGAGACGATCTCTGGCCGAGGCGGCCCACGCCAAAGTGCTGGCGGACTTTGACCTCGGCGTCAATGTGCCCAAACTGAGCCGCATCTTTTCCGAATTTGAAGCGACCGCATCCTGAGTCACGTGAAACCTGTGAGCCCATCCGCCGTTCCAGTCCCTACCCTCAAGCAACGCATGTTGCGGGCGACCGGCTGGCTGGTGGGCGGCAACATCTCGTCGCAGGCGCTGCGACTGCTGAGCAACCTGATCCTGACGCGGCTCCTGGTACCCGAGGCCTTTGGACTGGTTGCGGCTGTCAACACCCTGTACTTTGCGCTGGTCATGTTCTCCGATCTCGGTGTCTGGCAGAGTGTGGTCAAGAGCGCGCGCGGCACGCAGGACCAATTCCTGGGCACCGCCTGGTCGGTGCAGCTGCTGCGTGGCGCCTTGCTGTGCGCCGTCGTACTGCTGATTGCGCTGGGCTTTCACCTGACTGGCCGCATCGGCTACTTCCAGAGCGGCACCGTTTATGCAGATCCCCGGCTGCCTCCGATGATTGCCGTCTTCAGCCTCTGCGCCCTGTTGCAGGGTCTTGAATCCATGAAGCTGGCGATCGCGCAGCGTGAGCTCAAGGTCGCCTATCTGACACGCCTGGAGGTCATCACGCAGATTATCGCCATGGTCGTCACGCTGGCGCTGGCGCTGGCCACCCGTTCCGTCTGGAGCCTGTTGGCAGGCACCCTGGTCTCGGCAGCCGCCAGAACCGCCATGAGCCACTGGTATTTGCCGGGTCCCTCCTGCCGACCGGGCTGGGACCGGTCCTGCGCCCACGAGATCATTGGCTTTGGCAAATGGATTTTTGTCTCATCGGTGATCGGCTTTCTGGCAGCCCATGGTGAAAAGCTGATTCTGGGCAGCAGCCTGACGACCGAGAGTTTCGGCGTTTTCTCGATCGCCACGACCTTGATGATGGCGGTCATGAGCGTCTATGCCAGCCTGAACGCGCACATCATCTTTTCGACCCTGAGCGAAGCCCTGCGCAGCGACAGCGAAAGTGCGGCGCGGGTCTATACCCGTGTCCAGCAGATTGCGGACGCCTTCCTGGGCGTCATGGCGGGCGGCATCTTCATGTCCGGGCACTGGGCGGTTGACCTGCTCTACGACCATCGCTACCAGAATGCCGGATGGATGTTGCAGTGGCTGGGCCTGGGGCTGCTGGCGATCCGGCACCAGGTGGTGGAGCAACTCATGTTTGCCAAAGGGCAACCGGTCTGGGTCAGCGCCAGCAACAGCGTACGGGCGCTCAGCCTGGCGCTGCTGATCCCCGCCGGTTTCGCTGCAGCGGGTGAGAGAGGTGCCATTGCTGCCGTGGTTGCAAGCCAGTTTGCCAGTTGGCCGGTGGCACTTTGGTTCAAGTACCGTCATCAGCTTCTCACGCTGGCGTCCGAGCGAATCTGGCTGCCGGCTTTCGCCGTTGGTGTGTTAGCGGGCTGGGCACTGGACTCGGCACTGAGCGCCATTTTGAAGTAATACCATGCGCGTCACCTTCTTATTGCCTTCTGACAACCTGACCGGTGGCAACCGCGTCGTCGCCATTTATGCGCAGCAGCTGATGGCGCGCGGACACCAGGTGTTAGTGGTGACCTGTGCGCCGGATCGCCTGAGTTGGCGCGAAAAACTGCGTGCCTTCCTGAGGCAGGACTGGCAAGCGCTGCGCAACGACGGTGTCGCGCAGCCGGGACACATCGAGCTCTCCGGTGTGCCGCACAAGATCCTTGAGCGACCACGCGCAATCGAAGCCAGCGACGTACCCGACGCCGACATCATCGTCGCCACCTGGTGGGAAACGGCGGTGTGGATGCAGCGCATGCCAGCCACCAAGGGCCGCAAGGTGCATCTGATTCAGGGTTATGAAGTCTGGCTGGCACCACAGGCCACAAACCAGGTGCAGGCTGCTCTGCGTCTGCCCAATTTGAAGATTGCCATCTCCTCAGACCTGAAGCACACCATTGAGGAACAACTCGGTGACCTCGGCGTCACCGTCGTCCCCAATGCAGTGGACCTGACGCAGTTCAATGCGCCCCGGCGCCGCAAACAGCAGACACCCACCGTGGGTTTCGTCTATGCCGTCGCCCACATCAAGGGTGCCGACATCTGCACGCGCGCCTGCGAACTGGCGCGCCTGCAAATCCCGCAACTCAAGGTCGTGGCATTTGGCGCTGACCAGGCCAGCGCTGAAGTGCCCGTGCCCAGTGGTACCGAGTTCTTCTACCGACCGGCACAAACCGAACTCAGGGACATCTACGCACGTTGCGATGCCTGGCTGTTCGGCTCGCGGCTGGACAGTTTTGGCTTGCCGATTCTGGAGGCAATGGCCTGCCGTACACCGGTGATCGCTGTTCCGATTGGTGCTGCAAGCGATCTGCTGGGCGATGGAACCGGCGTTCTGGTGGCCAAGGAATCGCCCGAGGAAATGGCGGCTGCCATCGTGGCGTTTTGCCGCCAGTCTGCCGATGAATGGGAACATGCTTCACAACGCGCCTATCGCAAGGCGCACGGCTATTCCTGGGATGATGCCGCCGATCGCCTGTTGACGGCCCTGCAAGCAAAGTGATCAGCATGCACACCCCTACCGGTACAGCACCAGACCAAAGCGACAGCAAAAAGACATCGCGTACCTTGGGCACTTACCTGCCAACACTCGATGGCTGGCGCACCGTCGCCATCGCGCTGGTTCTCTTCTCGCACGCATCCGACTCGATCCAGAATGTCATTCAGACCACGCTGTTTGCCCACACCGACGGCGTGAAGAAGCTCGGCTTGTTGGGTGTTCAGCTGTTTTTCGGACTCAGCGGCTTTCTCATCACGAGCAAACTGATCGACGAAGAGAGCCGTCACGGCAGGATATCGCTGGCGTCTTTCTACGTACGACGCGCCTTTCGAATTCTTCCGGCCTCCCTCATGTTTCTGAGTGTTGCCGGAGCACTGGCGCTGTTCGGCGTGATTGACATCAGCCTGGGCCGCTGGCTCAGCACGGTGCTGTTTGCCGCCAACTACACGCAGGCCGACTCCAGTTGGTACCTGGGACACTTCTGGTCTCTGGCGGTGGAAGAGCACTTCTACTTCCTCTGGCCGGCCGCCTTTCTGCTGCTGGGTGTGAGCCAGAAGCGCATCCGTCTGGGCTTGGTCCTGGCGATCCTGATAGCCTTGTGGCGTGCCGTCGATTTCAAGTTCCACATCACCGGGTCGTCAGCCGCTGTGTTCTGGGGTCGCACGGATATTCAGGCCGATGGCATTCTTTGGGGTGTGCTGATCGCCCTGCTTTACGGGGAGCCGGTGTGGCGGCAGCGTCTGCAGCGCCTGCTTTCCTGGCCCTTGACCTGGTCATTGCTGCTTTGTCTGCTTTTCGGACTTGAGTTCATTCCGAGGCCGGACTGGAAACTGGACTTCATGCTGCTGACCGTCAGAGCCATCCTCATTCCACTGCTGTTGCTTGGCACAGTGATTCACAGCAAGGGGATGGTCGGGCGGCTGCTTGAGACCTCTGTCTTTCGCTGGCTCGGTCGATTGTCTTACAGCCTCTACCTGTGGCAACAACTGTTTCTGGTCTGGAATGAGAACCGCGTGCCGGGGCTGTCACTGTTGCAGATCTTTCCCTACAACCTGCTCGCAGTATTCACCTGCGCCACGCTGAGCATGCTGCTGATAGAGAATCCGCTGATCGCCATCGGACATCGGTTGGCCGGAAAAATCCGGCGCCCGTCAACGGCCACGCCGTAGCGGTCTTCAATACAGGACGCGCCTGAACGGCGCAGCAGCAAGCGTCGGAGCGGCTGCCTCTCCCGTCAACAGATCGGCGCCTGGCTTGCGATTCTTGATGCTCTCACCCCAGCCCAGCAGCAGAAACAGCATGGGCTCGGTTTGCGCGCCCATGTAAACGCTGGAAAAGGCAATAAAGCACATCAGGTAAATGCCGGAAAATGTGAAGCCGATCGGCGCCTCACCGGCTTTTGCTTTCAAGCCAAACTTGACCTGTGAAATGATGGCATACAAGAAGATGATGACGAAAACGGCCGGTGCAAAGATGCCGTGTTGCAGCGCCATCAGGAAGAAGGCGTTGTCAATCGACTCCATGCCTCTGATCGTCGGCACCGTGGTCAGCCCCCAGCCCGTCCACAGCTTCTCCATCAGGAAGCCCTTGTACTGGTCAATCATGACCTTGCGGTAAAGCATGGTCTGCGCCTCGCCACTGAGCACCTCGCCCTCTTTGGGTGTGATGTAGGCGTCCAGCGCCGCCTGACCGGCAACACCACCGACCAGGAAGATCAGCACCACAATAATCAACCACTGCTTTCGATTCTTCGCATTGCCCACCGCTACCAGAATCGCCCCGGCGAAGCCTCCAATCCACGGTCCGCGCGAGATCGTCATCAATGCCATCAGAATCAGCACCACCGAAATCTGGTACTTGAAGGCCAGCGGAAAGCGCCTGGACTGTTTCTGCAGGAATCCGAGCCAGCCGGTTTGCGTCTGCTCCCAGACTCCCAGCCACGACAGCCAGCGGTGCATGCGGTAGACGGCGATGATCATGATGCAGGCCAGGATCGGGTGCTCAAAGGTTCCTGCCGTGCGCGCAATGCCCCAGCGGATGGACACCGAGCTGTAGGAGTTGGGAAACAGCGGGCCAAAGATCTTGTAGATCGGACTGACCCAGAATTTGGCCTCGTACAGAAATAGGGGGAACAGAATCATGAATATCAGCACGAAGGTGCGCGCCGTTTCTATGTCCATGCGCCGACTGTTGATCAGGTAGCGCCCCATCAGATAGCAGCCAATCAGGGATGACAGGAGATAGAAGGCGTAGTTCTGGGCGTCCGAATAGCCTCGGCCCAGGTAGTCGGCTACCACACGCACCACCACATAGACCAGCAAAAGAAATTCCATGCGACCAAACTGCATCTGCGACAACTTGTCACGAAGCAGCACAAACAGGATTGGCAGAATCGCTGCCTGCATGAAGTTGGGGTCGGGCAAGCCGGGTATGTTGACCCAGAACATGAAGGGCATCAACAGAAAGAACGGAATCCAGATCTTGAGAAAGGCCGCCTCGACGCCACGTCGCGCGATCATCCGCATGGCCATCAGCATGGCAACAAAGACGACGTAGCGCGTCAGATTCATAGGGCTATGTTAGCGCCAGCGCAGAGCCGTGACGGCGCACCAACAGTCGCTACTGCTCAGGGTGATCCTGCTTCTTCATGCGCTTTTGCACCCAGCGCGCGCGCAGCAACTCGATCTGAAGCCGCAGATTGGACAAGCTCATGAAATGACTGAACGTGTCGCGGGTCAAGGTCTCGACCATGAGTTCCTTCATGTAACCGCCACCTTGGAACATGGGAACATTGTTCACAAATAGGCCCACCGCCTCTGGATCGAGCTTCTCCAGAACACGCTTGGCGCGCGTCACTTCCCCTTTGCTGACCGCTTGCGCCTCAAGTACGATGAAGACCTGACCCAGTGCGTCGATCAGCAATTCGGCGTCTGCGCTCAGCAACACCGGCGGCAAATCAACCAACAGAATATCGTACTGCTTCGACCATGCAGTCACAGCCTGCTTTAACAAATCAATTCGCTGGATGCCCGACGCAAGCTGACTGCCAAAGCCGACCCCCTCCAACTGCAGATCCTGATGCGTCACCAATTGCCGGATATCTTCAAGATCGGCGGCGCCTGACAGAAAATCAGAGAGTCCCGGTGTGTCGGCCTTGAACGCAGGGCTCGGTGAAAAACTGTTGGCATCCAGCACAAGAACTCGAAGTCCCAATTGCTGCAATACAGCCGCTGTGTCAAGTATGACGGTTGTGGCACTACCGACCGTCTTGACTGCAGTAAAAGAAAAGATGTTCTGTCCGGATCGCGTCTTGTTACGCATCAGGGTGGAGGCAAAGCGCCTGGTTTGTTCCTGGGCAAAAATGCGGGATGGCAGGTCTCTGCCTTCGAGTTGCCAGCCTGCGGCCGCTATACCCATCAATTTTTCGGCATCGTTGACGGTGTAAATGCGTCGATCCACCAGATCCAGCCCAATCGGCGCCGCCATGGCCAAGGCACAGGCCAGCAGCAAAAGCGCTAACAACAATTTTGTTTTTCCAACTCCCATCGGGGTCTCTGCCGGCAAAGCGGGTGTGACCAGACGCACAAAACCGATAGCCCCAGTCTCGTTCTGCAAAAAGTTAAGCCGATCCCTCACTTCTTTTTGTTCCTGCTCGCGCTTGCGAATTTCGCTCGTGAGGCGCATCGCCTTTTGGAAATTTCTAGCGTATTCCGAAGCCTGACCTTCAATTTTCTTCAAGCTCATCTGGATCTCGGTCTCGACCTGCCTGGTCTGGCGCAGCGAGCCGGTCAGCCGAATCTTGACATTCTCGAAGGCCGCCTTCTCGAATTCGGTCTCGCTGTGGTGCAAACGCCTGTTGATGGCATCAAATTCGGCAAGCGCCGGCTTCTTGGCCGGATGACTGTCTTCGAGTCCGGCTGTGGTTCGCCCCAGTTCTTCAGACCGTTTCACAACTTCATTTCGCAGGGCCTGAAGTCCGTTGTCCTGCAAGCGCATTTCCATGATGGAGCGGCCAACCGAGGTAGGCGTCTCGCGCTGCGCCAGGAAAGCCTCCAGCGTGGCTTCGGCATGCGATCGTTCGATGGATGCAGTGGTGAACTTTTCGCGCGCTTGAGCCAGCATGCTGTCGTAAGGATTGAGAACCGTATCGCCAAAGGTGGTCAGCCCCAATTGTTCGGAATATTCAACGCGCTGCGCCTCAAACTGCGTGATCTCATCCTGCAACTTCTTGGCATTGGATTGCAGCGCTTCAACGCGCTCCACCGATCCGAAAATTTGTTCGCTCTTGGTGGTTTCCAGGAACGATGTGGTGATGGCATTGACGATTTCGTCCAACGTTTCCTTCTTTTGTCCCTCCATGCCGATCCGCACCATGTAGGTGTCAGGAATGGCGCGCACAGTCACCAACTTCTGCAGTTGTTCAATATATTTGCGCTCACTGAGTCCTTTGGGTTGAACATCGATTTTGGCATCGCGTAACTTTTTCAAAGCCCGTTGCACCACGTCGTAGCGCCTGACCGTGGTGGAAAGGTGATTGACGAATTCGCGGTACTGGGAATTTGATTGAAACTCAACCTCCTTGTCAGTGGCCAACATTTTCATATAGTTTGGCGCGACCTGAAACACGGATTCGACTCCGTAGTAACTTTGCCCCTTGATCCAGACCACCGGCATACCGGCCAGCATCACCAGCAGCCAGATCAAGCCACTGAGCCGATAGTGCTTGCGCAGGCTCAGCAACGGCTTGATGCCGCGTCCCGGAAGTTCAGTGGTGTCCATGCGTTCAGTTTGTGCTGTTGGTCAAGAAAGGTCGACAAATCGAATTCCGTCCGGGCCTGTTGACCCCGGGCTCAATTACACTGCGGGAGCCGCCAACGAGTGTTACCAGACTGTGGCAGTTTTACTCACCCAACAGGTTGTGAACCATGATTGAACTTGTGCTGGCAGCGGCTGTGATTCCCATCATGCTGCCGGCGTTGTCCCTGCTGATCCTGACCTTGGCCGCCCTGGAATCAACGCGCAAGCAGACCCCAGACCTGCCGACTGACGATGCAAATCCGGTACATGTAGCGGTTCTGGTTCCAGCACACAACGAGTCCAGCCATGTGCTGCCGACAATCGAGTGCATCAAGCGCCAGCTCGGTCCGTCCGACCGACTGCTGGTGATCGCCGACAACTGCATCGATGACACTGCAGCCTTGGCCCGCAACGCGGGGGCCGAAGTGATAGAACGCAGCAATTCGGATTTGCGCGGAAAAGGATACGCACTGGCCTACGGTGTCGATCACCTGCGCGCTGCCCCACCGGACGTGGTGCTGGTGGTCGACGCCGACTGTGTGATCTCCGACGGCGCGCTTGACTGCATTGCTCAACACTGTCGTCGCACTGCCAATCCGGTGCAGATGCTCAACCTGATGAGCGCCGGAGCTAGCGCGAGTCTGAAAATTCGGGTGCTCGAATTCGCCATGCTGATGAAGAACCTGGTGCGACCGCTGGGAACGTTCCGCCTGGGCCACGCCTGCCACCTGATGGGTACGGGCATGGCACTGCCATGGTCACTCATGTCAGTGGCCAGGCTCGCGACCGGTCACATCACGGAAGACATGAAGCTCGGTGTAGAACTGGCGATCGCGGGTCATGCACCGCAATTTCTGCCTCAGGTTCGTGTCAGCAGCGCCTTTCCGATTGACACTGGCGCTGCCAAGGTGCAAAAGTCGCGCTGGGAACATGGCCACCTGGCAACATTGACCGAAGAACTTCCGACACTGGCAAGCGCTGCCCTCAGGTCGGGTAAGCCGGCCCTGATCGTGATGACCATGGACCTGCTGATTCCACCAGTGGCACTGTACTTTCTGGTCCTGGCAGTCACCGTGCTCATCACCGTCGTAGCGGCCGCACTGTGGCCGGTTTGGCATGCGGCAGCGATTCTCGCCAGTCTGGCTGCCGCGTGTTTTGGACTGGCCATTGGTCTGGCGTGGTTTAAGTTTGGCCGTCATCTGCTGAGCGTGCGCGAGCTGCTGGGCACGCCGCTGTACGCGTTGTGGAAGGTGCCGGTGTACCTGGCCTACTTTTTGAAGAAACGCTCGGGCTGGGTGCGTACCAAGCGGGATTCGGAATAGGCCGGCCCAGTCTCGTGCCGGCATGCCGCCAATGAAGCACGAAATCAACACCTTCTTTGGTCAGGTGCATGTCATCAACCTGCGCTCCAGAGCCGATCGTCGCGCCGAAATGCTGGCCCAGCTCAACCACATCGGTCTCGGCTTTGATTCACACCAGCTAACGCTTTTTGAGGCCAGCAAACCGCTGGACAAAGCCGGCTTCCCAACCCTCGGAGCGCGCGGTTGCTTCATGAGTCATCTGGATGTGTTGCGCCATGCCCTGGACGACAAGGCCAGCTCGGTCCTGATTCTCGAAGATGATCTGAATTTTTGCGAGGACTTTCGATCGAAATTCAATGCCGTGGCCGATGCGCTGGAGAGACACGATTGGGGCATGTTCTACGGCGTCTACATGCTGGAGGATCCGATTGCCAATTCCGGTGCAGCGGTGACCCGCGTCGACCCGCAACGGCCGATCGTGACGACGGCCTTTGTTGCGGTCAACGGGCAACATATCGCCGCGCTGGTCGACTACCTCGATGCCATGCTCCAACGCGCACCGGGTGACCCGCAGGGGGGGGCCATGCACATTGATGGCGCCTACGGCTGGTTCCGGCAATCCCATCCTGAGGTATCCACCTGGCTCGCCACCCCAGCGCTTGGTTTTCAGCGCTCATCGAGAACCGACGTGCATGCATTGCGCTGGTACGACCGCGGCGTCGGTTCAGCCTGGCTGGCCTCTCTGTTGCGGCGTTGGCGCAACCGGATGCGGCGCTGAATTTCGGCGCGGGCAAACAGTCAACGCATGGCAAACGCGGCGACCCAGCCCTGCGCATTGGCAAGCCGGCCCTGCACCCAGGTGCTAGCAGCACCGGAATCAGCTGCGGTCAGGCGGCACTCTGCCGAAAATGTACGCGCGTCATCAGACAGTCTGACCTCGATATTCTGGGGATCCAAGGCCTGACGCAAGGCCTTCATGACGGCCTCCTTGGCACTCCACAAGCCATGCACCAGCGTGCCGCGCTGCGCCACCGGCTGCAAGACCAGCGCCGCCAACTCGGTTGCTGTCAGGAAAGCGTTCCAGTGCTCGGGCAGCAGCATGCCGGCTCGCTCCAGATCAACGCCGACACCCGCGCAATCGGACAGGCGCGCCGCCACCGCAATCACCTGCCCATCGCTGTTTTCTACACGATCAGCGGGAACATGGCTGATGCTCCCCGTGAAGCCCGGGGGCCAGAGGGGTGACCGGTCTGGCGCCATCGGCACAATAGCACCGTGAAGACCCAGTCGCGCCAGCGCCATCCGTGCATGCATGCGCCCATGAGAAAACTCTATCAGGCGACTGAGATCCATGGCTGCAGTTGAGGCATGTTCAGCATGCGCGAGTACAGGCACGAAGTCCGCCAGCGCGCCGCCGCTGCTGGCCATGAAACCGGGTAGTCCCAGTTGCTTCAGCAATGATTCGATGCCCTCGACCACGACCTAGGCTGCGCCGGGATGAGGTGTGAGAGGCGGCGCCAGCGTGCGATTGCCGCGGTGCAGAACGCTGTGGCGCCAGAGGTCTGACAGGTAGTGTGGAACCAACTGGTGGCGTCGGCCCTGCAGCAGGAGTTTGGCTTTGCCCAGACTGCCTGCTATCAATACCAGCAGGTCGATCAGGCAGGCCTGTGTCAACCCGCAGGTCAGCAGAAAATAGCGCCGCCTGGACTCGAACCAATAGTCCGGAAGGCGTTTGGGCGCAGCATCGCGCTCGGTCAGCTTGGTGCTCTGACCGGCAATGTGAATGACGCGACTCGCCGGCACGTACCAAGTCTGAAAGCCCCCTCGCAGCGCGCGCCAGCAGAACTCGGTCTCCTCAAAGTACAGGAAGAAGCGCTCGTCCATGCCACCAACGGCTTCCAGCATGGAGCGACGCAGCATCATGGAGGCACCCGCGCACCAGTCTATCTGTTGCTCCGTTCGGTCCATGACACGCGCCACCGTCCGGCGCCGCAGCAAGCGCGTCACCGGCCCCCAGCCCAGGGCTGAATCCAGTTCGCTCCACACCGATCCAAAACGAAAGGCAATCGGCCAGTCGCTGCCGTCACCGTTCTCAAAGCTGCTGCCAGCAATGCCTGCCTCAGGTGTGCGCTCCATGAAGTCCACCAGTTCACGCACGGCGCCGGGTTTGACCCGGGTGTCGGGATTGAGCATGTGCAGGTAATCCGGATTGCAGCGCCGAACTGCGTGCATAAAGCCCAGGTTGTTGCCATAAGCAAAACCGCCGTTACGTGGTGCCAGTACCACCTCGACCCAGTCGCTCCAGCCCTCTCGCCGTATTGCCTCGGCAATCACAGGGTAGTCACCCGAAGCGTTGTCGATCACGACCACGCTGAGCTCAATCGAAGGATGCCGGCGCTCAGGCAACAAGGAGTGCAGGCACTCCACGGTCAGTGCCGCAGAGCGATAGCTCACGATGACAACGGTCACGCGACGCGGCACGCTGGTGGATTCAAATTGCATCATGGCCGGCTCCCTCCCGAAAGTGCGGACCACGCCGGCAAGCGCGTCAACAAAGCGGACAGCAGTGAATCCACATGGGACTCCTGCAGCATGCTGGCGTGCCCACCGGCCACATCGGTCACGGCAAGTTGGCGCGCGACCTGGCTCCAGCCAAAATCGTCATCCTGGTAGATATCCCGATACGGTGTATCGGCGTCTTCCCCTTGTGATGCGCGCACCAGCAGCACGGCAACGTCGGTCAGCACCGGTGGCTGATAGCGCGCCTCCAGCGCCCCATAGATCTGCGCCACTGTCAGGCCTGCCAGCCACTCTGGCCAGGCCTGATCGCGGCGCACCAGCGTTTGCAGCCACCGAAAGCGCAAGCGCGCCGATTGACGCTGCACAAAAGCCGACATCTCGTAACGCAGCGCGTTCCAGACCTTCTTCAAAGCAGCCCCCAACAACGCGATGGTTTGACCCTGATCCCCCTGTGCCAGCGCACGCATGCGCGACAAGCGCTTGTTCGCAATGCGAGCACCCCGGTGCGGCGCCTGCGGTGTCGCACCATCGAGAATCAGAACCACCTCGACCGGTTCCCCCAGCGCACGCAAATGCGCGGCCATGGCGTAGGCGATGACGCCGCCGGCACACATACCCCCCAGCCGGTAGGGACCATGAGGCTGAACAGCACGAATCTGCTCTACGTAGTAAGCGGCCATATCCTCGATCGTCGTGTGCGCAAGCGGGATCCCAGGCAGGCGTCTTGGCTCAATGCCGTAGACCGAAATAGCGCTTGGCAGACGCCGCGCCAGATTGAGATAGAGCAGTGTTTCACCCAGTCCGTCATGGACCAGGAACAGGTTCTGTGCAGAGCCAGGCCGCAATGACACCAGGGCGCTGGGTATGGATGCAGTGGAAGGCTCGATCAAACGAGCCAGGGCGCGCACCGTCGGCGCGGCAAGAATCGTGGTCAGACGCAGTTGAACACCAAATCGGCGATCGATTTCACTGAACAGCTTGACCGACTGAAGCGAGGTTCCGCCGAGCGCAAAATAGTCGTCCTCGACGCCCAGCCCTTCCATCGCCAGCAACTCCTCCCAAAGGTCTTTCAACGCCGCCTCCATGGGCGACGCTGCAGGTATTGCGACCGTGCTCATGGCGCGCGGACGCCGCCCGCACAAGCCGAGTTCCCGCAGCAAGGCATCCCCCGACACCAGCACGCTGGCAAGCCATGTGTAACGATCCGAGCGAGCCACCGGCGCCGCACCGCCGGTTGCCTTTTCAGTTCCCTTGTGCTCGTCGGCCTTTCGTGCCTCAACCACCGCGGCCGGGTCATGGCCAGGCCGGTGCTCAATCCCGACGGCCAGTTCCACCGGGAGTCGGTAGACAAAGCCGTCAGCACAGTCCTCGCTGTCGTCGCCAGCCACGCTGTCGGCGAAGGCTCTCGCCGGCTCGTTGCGCGCGCTGTTGATCAGCCGCAGTTCCACTGTCATCAGACCCCGTTCACGCGCAACTTCGCCCAGACTGCGCAGCATGGCATGTTCCACTCCGCGTCCGAGAACGCGGCAACTCAGCAGGAAGGTATCGACTTCCCATGCCTGACCACGCGCCTGTGCGACCAGAACGCCGACCAGACCGTAATCGCCAAAGCGATCAGTCACCCGCACGCAAAGCACTTGCGCACCCTGGGTCACCAGGGATTTGAGTTCCTGCTCCGAGCGCCGACGTGTCGTGAAGTTGAACTGGTTGGTACGATGTGTCAATTGCGATATGCGCGGCCATTCGTCTTCAGCCGGCGTCTGGATATCCACCTGCAAATTCAGCGCAGCCAGAAATTCTCCGATGTCGCTCACGGTCGATTCGAGCGATCGCCGGGCCGCGTTGTCGCGGTACATCTGGGTCCGCTGCGCGTCTTCAGCGGTCGTTGCCGGTTTGTCAAAGTTCCAGATATGGGACAGCCAGTCAACGATTTCTTCCTCACTGGGCACCTGCAGGGTCACCACCTGTGGCAACTCGGCGCGCATCTGGGCGCACTCCATCGGGTTGTCATCCAGAAACACAAAGGCATCGAGCCCCAGGTTCAGCTCTTCGGCCAGCGAGCGCAAATTGGCCGCTTTGGGCAGCCAGTTGACGCGGTGTGCCACCACATCGCTTGCGCGCAGTCGCATATCCGCTCGCTGCTCCAGCACATCGAGCACATCTGCTTCGGAATTCTTGCTGGCCAGACAGATCAGAACGCCTTTGCGTTGTTGTGTCACGGCGAAACTCTGCAACGCCAGGAAGGGCTCGCTCAGCACAATACCGTCCACGCCGTCTTCACCCACCACGCCACGCCACAGCGTGTTGTCGCAATCAAGCACCAGCACCTTGGCCGCGCTCACCTGCAAAGCGTGAACGCGGCGTACCAGCGCCAGTGCCAGTGCGGCAAAGTAGGAGTCCGAGAACGGAATGTGGGCAAGCTCATCGCGCCTGGCATCAAAGCGATCAGCACCGGCAACGCAATCAATTTCCTGCGCGCTTAGAACCTGGATGCTGGCCTGGCCCGCGACGAACGCGAGAAGTCTTTCTGATGCCACCCCAATGGCTGTGGCGACTGCTGCCGGAACACGCGGCGAAGCAGGCATCACGCCAAGCAACACTGCGCACTTGCCGCTGGCAGCAAAGCTCTGCAGAGCGGCGCCAAGCTCGTCGGCGATCCTGGCCACCGTCTGACACGCCGCATCGGGTTCAATCTGATCGCGCACAAAGTCTTCCAGACGAATCAGGGCCACGTTGACGCCGCTGCGGTTGCGCTCAAACTCGCTGCCAGGCGTCAACAGTTGCTGGAACACCTGGTGATAAGGCGCAAACTGCAGCTCGGACGGCAGTCCTGCCTCTTTGAGCAGATAGGCCATCGGTGAGCCCAAAGGTTCGGCGACAAAAGTGGAACTGATGGCGATCACTGTGATTTTCCTGAGAAAGTGGAGCGTGAATGAGCGTGACCACGGTCATGCTGCATCGCTGCCTGATCAATGACAGGGATGGTAGGTGAATGCTCTGGAAAACCATCGCAGAAGTGTTAAATCAGCGTGCTTGGTTCGTCCTGGATCGCCAGCGCTTCGTAGAATCGGCATCACCCAAAGCACATTGCCATGCCAATCCGGATCCATCGCCTGCTGATCGTCATGGCAATGCTGTACCTTTCATGCTGCGCTGGCAGTGCGACGACAGTTGCGAAGCGAAGTCCCGTGGCAGAGCCAAGCCCGGTCGCAGCGACGCACCTGGGTGCCAACCTGCAGCCGATCAGGGACTGGTCCTTCACGCCGGTTTACGTGGACCTGATGCATCAGGCGCGCAAATTCGGCTCGCCGGCGGCACCCTGGGACGAGGCGGCAGCGCTGGGCAGTGATGGCTGGCCGGTCGGAGATTTCGGCGTCGTGCTGTTGACTGGTGCGAGCAAGTACTCGGGTAACGCGGGTACTTACAAGGTGTCTTTTCGCGGCCAGGCCCTGGTGAAGGGCGTCGCAAGCAGCGCCCAGGTCCTCCATCAGACCTTCGACGCAGCTCGAAACCTCAGTAGTGCGGAAGTGCTACTGCCGGCCAATGAGGAGCAGTTGATGCTGTCCTTCACCCACACTGGCACCGGCATCAAGGACCTGAAAGTGATTCGACCTGGCTACGACGCAGCCAGCCCGCCCCTGTTCACGCGGTCGTTTCTGAGCCACATTGCCAGATTCAAGACCCTGCGCTTCATGGACTGGCTGCGAACCAATAACAACCCGGTCACCTCCTGGGCCGCACGAGCGACGCCCGAAAAGACCCACTATGCGTCCAGCGCCGGCGTTCCCTGGGAGCACATAGTTGCGCTCGCCAACCAGGGGCAGAAAGACATCTGGATCAATCTGCCCATCGGTGTCGATGACGACTACGTGCTGCAGTTGGCGCGCCTGCTCAAGCGAACACTCAATACCGACTCCAAGGTCTATCTGGAGTACAGCAACGAGATCTGGAACGGTGGCTTTGCGCAGTACAACAGCAACCGCGCTCTGGCAATCGCCGAGGTGCAGGCCAATCCGGCATCGCCACTGATCTATGACGGCAAACGAGAGCCGTCGCTGATTGCCTTTCGCCGCATTGCCAAACGTCTGAAGGAGTTCAGCGACATCTTTCGACAGATCTACGGCGACAAGGCGATGATGAGCACGATTCGGCCCGTGCTGGGCTTTCAGGTGGTGCAGTCCATGACGGCCAGATTCGGACTGGATTTCATTGCCGACATGTACGGTCCACCGGCGCGATTCTTCCATGCAATCGCCGGCGCACCTTATTTCGACCTTGGGGACCAGCAAACGGTGGATGGTTTGAGCACTGACGAGGTGCTCACGGCAATGAAGAAATCGATCGAACGGCGCTCCATCGTCAGCAACCTGGAAGCCGATCTGGCTTTAGCCGCCTGGTATGGATTGAAATTTCTGGCCTACGAGGGTGGGTCGGCGACTTTTGGAACTGGCAGTCTGGCAGCCAAGAAGGCGGCCAACCTGGATCCACGCATGCTGGACTTGTGTGTTGACTACCTGGAGCGCTGGTACCGACAGGGTGGTGGCATGCTGATGTGGTTTATGGCCGGTGCCGGCGACTGGAACACTCGGTACGGCACCTGGGAACTGACGACCGACCTGGCGCTGACGGACACGCCAAAAATCAAGTGCATGGACCGGGTACTTGGCGCGCCAGCGCCAGCAGCAGCCGGACGCCATCAGGTTCCTGGAACTTTCGATGCCCTGGCCTACGTGGGAAATCCAAGTCCGTACTCGGAGAAATCGCGTGACCGTGTGCGATACCTGCATCCAGGCGCATCGATTGAGTACCTGGTACAGGCCCCAGTCAGCGCCAACTATTCGCTGATCATCCGTTCCGAAGCCGCCCAGGGTGGCAATACGATAGACCTGGCCGTCAATTCAACGCTGGTGGAACCTGCCTTTGAACTGGCGAAAACGGGCTGGGGTCATCCGGCTGACAATCGACCCATCACCGTCGAACTCAAGCAGGGCTTCAATACGCTGCGGCTGACGACCAGGATGGAGAGTTCCGGCTTCATCATTTCCAGTCTGAGCTTGCGCTGAACGCTCGTCGCGCCAATCTGCGCTTGCCCTGCTGTCGCGGATCAACGCAAGCGCAAGTACTGGAATGCGCCCCGCAGCACCAGACCAATCCCCACAAACTCCAGCCATCGGCCCACAGAAACGCCGACGATACGCAGGTTGATGACGGCATCGACGCCATGGACGGAAACCGTGCGTAAAGCCAGCAAGGTCAGCAGCAGGGTCAAGCCAAGCGCGACCGGAACCGAGGAGACATCGCTGGCGGCAAAGGCGCGCCCAAGCCGGCCCGCGGTCCACAAGGCAATCAGCGCCAGCACCGCCACCGTCCCATACTGCCATGATCGACGTTGACCGTACCATCCTTCCTGCTTTGCCAGCGAACGCAGGGTGTGCGTCACCAGCACATCGCCGTGCAACAAGGTATTGGCCGCCATAAGGCTCAGAGCCGTGGCTGCAACATACCAGATTGCATGGTCGCCTCCTTCGTTCCTGGCGGTGTAGCCGTTGAAAACGCAGAGCCAAGCGGCACCAAGGTAGGCCGTGCTGATCAAGCCGTGATACCAGTTCAGTTGCAGCAGCGTCTGTTGCCAAACCGTGACTGCCTCGGCGATGGCCTGAGCAAGGATCTCCATACGTCAACAGGCACTTCAGCGCGAAACGGCTTTGCCAGTCTTGAGCGTCTTTCCCAACAGCAACAGGGCTGGCCACTTGTAGCGTGATGCGACCCGGTCGATCAGGATAGGGCCGGCCAGCCCAATCAGCACACCCAACAAAATATCAAGCGGCATGAGCTTGATGTGCACCAGCTTGAGGCCGATCCTGACTGCCGCCGTGAAGAAGACATGAAACAGGTAGATGGCGTAGGAGTGGCGCCCGATGGCGGCCAGCCATGGAACAACCCGCGCCAGGCTCAGACTGAGCATACACAGCGACATCCCGACCGCCATCATGGCGACGGTGCGGCGGTCCGGGTTCGACACCGGCATGCCCATCCAGATCACAGCCCCACAGGCAAGGGCCAGCAGCGCCAGGCGGACCCACGGACTGGCCAGTTGAGCTTGGAGCGGGAAACGGGAAAATGCCAGACCGAAGAGGAAGTGGGGCATCAAGTAAATCGCTCCCTCGATACCGAACCAGGGCCAGCCGCGCACCGTGAGATAGAGCGTGCAAGACAGCGCCAGCGCCAGCAGATAGCCTTTGACCTCGCGTATCAAGTTCCAGCGTTCCAGTGCCCAGATCACCATGAATACCCAGAACAGGGACTCGACAAACCAGAAGTGCGCGACCGGCTGCACGTGCAGCAGGTACCAGGGGCCGACCGACGAATTGGTGCCCGGCGTCAGCGCCTGCAGCACCGCAAACAGGGTTCCGACAACCAGCATGGGGATCAGCAAGCGGCGGACTTTGCCGATCAGAAAGGCATTGCTATTGCCTTTGAAAGGCCGCATGCCGTAGACCAGCCCCGAAAGAAACGTGAACAGCGGCATGCGCAGGTAAGCCAGACCGTCATTTAGCCAGCGCACCGGTCCATCGGCCACCAGCAGGCCATGAGCGGGGTCGGCGCCGATGACATGGTAAAGCACCAGCAGAAGGCAGGCCAGGCCGCGCAGGGTTTCGATCCTCAGGTTCATTGCTCAGCTTTCGACATAGCGGCTCATGCGCACCGTGTTCACACCCTCGTGATGCAGATACTCGACCCGGTCGCAGGCGCTGCGAATGATGGTCAAGCCAAAGCCGCCTTCGGGAAAGACATCGAAGTCGGTATCCGGCAGTTCTTCCGGCGGAGTGAATGCCTTTCCCAGATAGATCACGTCGATGAAAAATTCCTGCCGCGCGCAATAGGCGACCAGTTCGACCGGGGCGCCGGAGAGCAGACCTTCGGCGTGGCGCACGATGTTGGTGAACACCTCGACACAGGCAACTTCCAGCATGGCGGCGTCCGACTCCGGGATGCCCGCAAGCATCGCCTGCGCCTTCACGAACTCGCGAAACGCGCGCAAGGACTTCATGTCGATCGACAGTTCAAGGCGCGCCTTCTTCTCCTTGCCTGGCGCCAGCATCAGCAGAACCAGGGACACGTCGTCAGTGATAGTCACCTGGTCATGCAGCAGGGCGGAGCGCAGCGAATGAAGTACCGCAGCAGGCGTCGGATGCCGATTCACCAGTTGTCGCACGGTCGCGTTGATCAGATCGCGGCCGACATGATCGCCATTGGGCTGAACCGCATCTGCCAGGCCGTCGGAGCACAGGAACAGGGCGTCACCATCCAGCAGAGGCATCTCGTTTTGCACATAGTCGACCGTCTCGAGCACGCCCACCGGCGGATGCTGGTTGGGCAGCAGCAGCGTCTGACCGTCGGCACGGATGAGCAGCGGTTCCTCGTGCCCGCAACCGACCCAGGTAATGACATTGCGCACGCTGTCAATCCGGATATAGGCCAGCGTGACGAACGATTCCAGCGCCTGCAGATGTGGCGTCATGGCGCGATGCACCGACGCCATGATCGCGGTTGGCGGTGGCGCAGCCTGCCCCGGCGTGCTCCTGGACAGCAACTCCGCCAGCGAGCGGCTGAACTGCAGTTTGGTGGCCGCACCCAGCAACGCCGCTGGCACCCCCTTGCCCATGACGTCACCAGTGATGATGTCGATGCAATATTCGCCTATCTGTATCACATCAATGAAATCGCCGTCGATTCCCTTGGAGGCCTGGCTGAAGCAACTCATCCAGAAGTCCGCCGCCTGCTGCGGGGCACTCGCGGCCAGCAGCGACTGCTGGATCCGGGTGCCAATTTCGAGTTCGCGCTGACTGGCCTGCGCCAGCGCCATCTCGGCCCGGCGCAATTGGGTGATATCGGTCTGTATGGTGATGTACTGGCGGATGCTGCCATCGTCGTTGTGCACCGGCACAGTGGTGTTCGCAACCCAGTAGTTGCCGCCGTCGCTGCGCCGCAAAGACAGTTCACCGTGCCAGACCCAACCGACCGCCAGGGTGGAGCGCATTTCAGCGTAGGCCACCGGGTTCAGGCGCTCGCGAAACTGGTAGTACTTTTTCCCCAGCAGTTCCTCGCGTGAAAATCCGGAAATCTGGACCAGTTTGTCATTGGCATAGATGATGGTTCCATCGACATCCTCGATGCTGACGATAGCGTGCTCGTCGAGCGCCCTCTTCTGACGCTCCAGGTCGGTGGTCAATTCCTGGTACTTGCGAAGCAGGTCGCCTTTCTCCCGCTCGTTTTCCTTCTTTTCACTGATATCGCGCACCGAGACCGTAAAAAACACCGCGCCCTGAATCCTGAGCGACACGATGGTCAGCTCGATCGGAAACACCGTGGCGTCGCTGCGCATGCCAACCGTTTCTATCCGTCTGTTCAAGCGCTGAAGCACCGGCCCATCGCCGACCGCCAGGAAGCGCTTCATTCCGTCCTCATGACTCTTTCGCAAATTGGCCGGAACCATCAGCTCATGCATCGGCTTGCCGATGACGTCGGCGCTGCGACGTCCGAAGATGCGTTCGGCCGCCGGATTGAAAACAACAATGCGGCCATCGGAATCAAGGGTCAGGATGCCGTCAATCGAAGACTCGAACATCGCGCTCTGTCGCGCTTCACTGGCCGATACCGCCTGGTACAACTGCTCATTGATCGCCTGATGCCGGGTCAGACTGCGGGTGGTTGTCAGGGTCAGCACCAGGATCAGGGACAAGGTGGCCAGCGCCAGCATCAGGGTCCACTTTTCAAGACTCTTGACGTCAGCCATGACGTCGCTGACCGAGGACTCGATCAGCAAGGCCATCGGCCACCGCGGCAGCACCGCAAACGCAGTGTCGACGTGCTGATCGTCAAAGCCCGCGCCAGCGTAGCTGCCCCACTCCCGGGCCGGCAGAAAGTCGTCAAACATTCGAAGGTGGTTCAGGGAACTGCCGTAGGCGCTTGCCACATTGCTGGTCGCCGTCAGAAGCTCGCCTTCGTAGCTGATCAGCGCCACACGCACTGCGGGATTGTTGGCTGCAGCTTCGTACACCAGGCTGAAATAGTCCGCATTGAGCAGCGCCACCAGAATACGCCCCTTGCCCGCCGCGGCTCCAAGCCTGACCAGCATCGGCATCACGTTGAGCTTCGGCGTGCCCGGCGTTCTGCGCTGAATGTCCGACAAGTCACGTCCAGCCAGCATCCGTCCGATCACGGGCTTCAGGGCATCGCGCGGAACCACACCAAAGACATTCATGTCGATCCGGGTCGCCACGTTGTCGGCGGATGTGCTTGCCAGCACGTGGCCCTCTTCGTCCAGCAAGGAGACGCTTCTCAACTGCGGATAACTACGCACCATGCTGCCGACGAGCCAATCGATCCGACCCGGCTCGTTCGGGTTGTGCCACTCGCGGTCCGAGGTCGCCAGCACCAGCAGCATGGACTCGACCGCGCCGATGTCGGTGGCCGTCTGGCGCGCCATCAGCTTGGCCAGTTGCTGCAGTCCGGCGAGATTTTCAGTCTGTTTTTCGGCCCGCTCGAATTGGATGAAGGCCCAGGAAAGGGTCAGCACAATGGCCGCAATCAGGCCCGCAATCCCGATCAGATGGGAACTCTTGAGCCAGACCCTGAGAGGCGCGGGTGCCGACAAGCTGGGGTCTGACACTGTGGCCCTACTTTCCAACGACGATGTCGCTCAGGCCGTATCGTCTGGCCGCCTTATCGAGGCGGCCATCGGCCTTGATCCGGGCCACAAACTGATCGACCTGCGCCAGCCACTCGGCGTCTCCGGGCTTGACCGCATAGGCATAGGGAAGGATGTTGAACGGCTTGGGCGGCGCCACCAGACGCACCCAGTCGGCGCTCTCCAGCAAACGACGACTGTAGGGATAGTCGGTCATGAAAACGTCGACACGACCCGATTCAAGCTCGCGCTCACGCGTTTGAGGCGGGCGAATGACCACCATCGTGGCCTGCTTGAGCGCGGCCGCCATCACCGGCTCCATGAAAGTGCCGACCTGCACCGCGACCCGAATCCCGGGCTTGTCGATGTCTTCCCAGGTCCGGATACTGCGACTGCCCCGGGTGGTCATGCCATAGATGTCGCTTTGCAGATAGGGCTGGGAGAAACTGAGCGCCTGCTGACGCGGCGCTGTCACGCCGACCGCAAACATCGCGACATCACAGCGGTCGGCTGAGATGTCGGCAATCAGCGCGGAAAAGGACGACTCGACATACTGCAACCGAACCCCGAAGTCGCTGGCAAATCCGCTCGATAGTTCTATGTCGATCCCCTCGAGCTTCTGGTTGCGGGGGTTTCTGAACGAAATGCCATAGTAATCCGGCCAGATGCATACTTGCACCACTCTTGCCGCCTTGACACGGTCCAGCACGGGGCCGGCGGTCGAGAGTTGCGCGCTCGACAGAGCCAGACCCGCCAGCACGGCCGCGCGTGCCAAAGTCATCGCAGGGGTCGGGCTCATGAAGCGCGTCAGACAAAGGACCTGACCGCCTCTCCGCGCGAATCATGAATGTTGAACACCCGGTGCATGCGCATCAGTTCAAACAGGGCACGCACCGTCTTGGACATGGCGCACAGCTTGAAATCACCCCGTCGGCCATTGAGCAGACGCAGACAGGAAATCAGCGCACCAAGACCGGAACTGTCGACAAACTTGACGCCTGACATATCCAGCACGACCTTGGTCCTCTCATGCATCATGCCCTGCACCGCATCCCGAAACTCGCGCGCGTTGCTGGCGTCCAGGTTTTCCTCGTTCAGTTCAATCACCAGCACATCGTTGTCTTCGATTTTTCCCTTGAGTTCCATATAAGTTCCTTTGTTGGTTGGCAGTCCGGATTGGCCTTGCCGTATTAGAGCGCAACGCGGCTACCGGAATGTCACCACAATGTGACGAAGTCGCTGGCCTCGGCACGGCGCCGCATTTCAGGCACCCTGAACCCGACCGATCTCGCCTTCCAGCGCCCTCAATGCCCGCGTCAACGCCGCACTGTCGCCCTGCAGCGCCAGCGCCTCTGCGTCGCGCGCGCACTGACCGATGCCCTCGAGGCCATAGCTGCCCGCGCTGCCGGCCAGCCTGTGAAGGGCGGCCAGCCTTGATTGGCCATCGGCCGCATCCCGAATCTCCAGCCAGCGCCCCGGCAGGCCCGCAACAAAGCGCCGCTGCAAGAGCAGGAACCGCGCCCGGATCTGCGGGGACACACCGTCAGTCAGCGACGCTGCCACGCGCATGCTCCCAATACATCCGGATGTCTTGCGGCAGTTTGACCGGGTCAAAGGGCTTCACAATGACCCCGCTGGCGCCGTACTGCAGCAACTCCTCGACTTCGTCAGGCATCGCCTTGGCGGTCAGGAACACCACCGGCACTCCCTTCATGCCGGGCTGGGCGCGCAAGGCGTCGAGCGTCTGCGGTCCTGTCAGGTCCGGCATCATCACATCAAGCAGAACCAGGTCAGGGCTGAAGCCCGGGGCCTGAGCCAGTGCCGCGCGACCGCCGGCGCACATGCAGACCTCGTAGGCGCCGACCGTGGCAAGACTGAACTCGAGAATCAACCGGATGTCCGGGTCGTCTTCCGCGCACAGGACGCGTCGCAGTTCGCTCATGACGGTGCACTCCTGGTGATGCCGGCCATGGCGGACCGAAGCACTGCCATCAATTCTTCCGGACCGGCCTGTGACTTTCGCAACCACTGCAGACCCATGCGGCCGGCAAAGGACTGATCGACGCTGTCGCTGTAGAGGATGACAGGCCGACCGGCCGTCAGTTGCTTCAGTGCGAGGCAAAACTCATCGGCTGCGCCCTGGGCCTGCGGGTCCGCGATGACAATCGGCGCTTGCACATGACCAAGCAGACTCTGCGCCTGTGCCAGATCGCCGGCACCTTCAACCCGGCACAGCGGCGACAGCCAATCGGACAGCCTGCGCCTAGCGTCGACATCGCTGTCAATGTGCAATAGCCAGGGCGCCGAAACCTCCATGCCGGTGTCGGCACGCGGCAATGCGACGCTGAAGGTCGCGCCTTCACCCGGTGTCGAATCGACGCCGATATCGCCTCCCATGCGCTCGACCAGCATGCGGCTGATGTAAAGACCCAAACCGGTTCCGCCCACGGCGCGGCGGTCAGAACCATCGGCCTGCGAGAACTTTTCGAACATACGGGAGCGAAACTGCGGGTCGACACCCGGCCCCCGGTCACGCACGCTGACCCTGACCTGACTGTCAGACCAGTCCAGGCGGACAGTGACCCGGTCGCCGCCAGCCGAATGTTTGACGGCGTTGGACAGCAGGTTGGCCATCACCTGCAGGAAGCGCTCGCCATCGACCCGCACCATCGGGCTGGCGTCGGCAATATCCTCGATCAGCACCACGCCGGCGCGCTCGGCATAGGCCTGGTTGGCCGTGATCGCCTCCCGCAGCAGCGGGTCAAGCGACATCGCCCGGAGCTGCAGGACCATCTGGTTGCCTTCGAGCTTGGTCAGATCCAGGATGTCATCGATCAGGCGACTCAGGCGCTCTCCGTTGCGCTTTGCCACCTCGGCCAGCGGCATGGCGGCCCTGGGCAATTCGCCGGCCGCGCCGCTAGCCAGAAGGCTCAGGGCGCCGATCACCGAGGTCAGGGGCGTGCGCAGTTCGTGGCTGACCGTGGCCAGAAACTCGTCTTTCATCCGGTCGATGTGCCGGCGCTCTGTCAGGTCCCTGACGACCAGCGTGTAGCGCACACTTCCCTGCTCATCCCATTCGCTGAGCGCGAGCTCGGCCGCAAACAGGCTGCCGTCCGATCGTCGCAGCGACAGCTCACGCTGCGAAAGAAGATCCGGCAGCGGCGCCCCGAGTGCGCTGGCGGCCTGCTGTCCGCTCAGCCGGACCTGATTGCGTCCGAACATCCGTGCAGCGGCGAGATTGCTGTCGTCGATCAGGCCATCGGCCGCAAACGTGATGACCGCGTCCAGGATGTTGTCATGGATGTCACGCTGGCGCTGCGCCAGCGCTGCCAGGCGCGACTGCAGGCCCAGCACCCTCTCGTAGTGGCGCAGTTTCGCCTGCAGCAGGCCAGGGCTGATCGGTCGCAGCAGATAGTCGTCGGCTCCGCGCGACAAGGCATGGATGAAGTGCTCCTCGCCTTCCAGCGAAGAGGTCACGATCACCGGCAGCCAGCGGTCGGTCACCAACTCGCGGATCCGCTGCGTCACTTCGAAGCCGTCCATGCCCGGCATCAGAAGGTCAAGCAGCACCACATCCGGGCTGCTTTCGAGGACCTGCTGCAAAGCGGCCGCACCGCTCGCCACGCCGTGCGCCTGATGACCCAGTTCCTGAACCAGTGCGCACAAATGCTGGCGCGAGGCCCCGATGTCGTCGGCCACCAGAATCCGCAGCACAGGCGTGACGGTCATTGGGCTGGGCATGGATGGCGTGTCATGGGGGCTGCAGGGCGGTGCGCAGGATCAGTTTAACAAGTCGTTGACAATCCTGTCACAACTGCGGGTCGGCAAGGGGCTGTAATAGCACGCATCTATCCAAGCGAGTGCATCATGACCCAGTCTCAACAGCCCCACCTCAGCGCACCCCTTTCGAATCGGCTGCGCGCGCAGCGCGCCCGCCTCGTCTGGTGGTGGACGACGCGCAAACTGTCGCTCCTCAAACGCGGTCTGGACGTCGCCATGGTACTTGCAGCGCTGCTGCTACTGGCGCCCCTGTTTGCGCTGGTGGCGCTGGCCATCAAACTGCATGACCGCGGTCCGGTCCTTTTCTGGCAGCAACGCGTCGGTCTGCACGGCCGGACCTTCAAATTTCCGAAATTTCGTTCCATGTGCGTCAACGCAGAAGCGGTGCGGGCTGCGCTGCTTGCCGACAATCAGCATGGCAACGACGGCGTCACCTTCAAAATGAAGCGCGATCCCCGGATCACGCCGGTTGGACGCCTGATCCGGCGCACCAGCATCGACGAATTGCCGCAGCTCTGGTGCGTCCTGGCTGGCGACATGAGCCTGGTCGGGCCGCGCCCGCCACTGGTCAGCGAGGTGGCCCGCTACACGATGCAGGAACGCGAGCGACTGTCGGTGACACCCGGGCTGACCTGCATCTGGCAGGTCAGCGGTCGCTCCGAAATCCCGTTCCCGCAACAGGTGGAGATGGACATTGACTACATTCAAAAACGCTCGATCAGCACCGACGTCAAACTGCTCGCCAGGACTTTGCCGGCGGTGATCCGTGGTCGCGGCGCGTACTAATTTACGGAGTATCTGCATGACAAGCTGGCTGACCCCGAACACCCCCGTCACCCCCGATCCGGCGGCCATTTTCAGCGCGCAAGCCGATCGTCAGTTGCGCGCGATGGACATCGCTCTGGCCGCGCTGGCGCTGCTGCTGCTCGCTGTCCCGCTGTCGGCCGGACTGCTGCTCGGACGACTGCGCGCCGTCAACTTCAAGGGTCGCAACCATCAGACCTTCAAGCGCTGGCAGATTGAGTTCCCCCAGGGCGTGATCGGCCGTCAGCTTGATAAGACCGGGCTCGGCAGATGTCCGGTACTGCTCAATGTGTTGAACGGCGACATGGCCTGGGTCGGACCGCGACCGATTGCCGCCGGGTCCGGGTCCGACTATCACCCGGCCCTGGCGCAGCTGCGGCCCGGTCTGGTCAATATCTGGCAGCTGCGACGCCGCACTGCGGTGGATTTTGGCTCCGAGCTTGATGCCGACCTCGAGTACCAAATGGCGCGCGGCTTGAAGCACGACCTGGGTCTGCTGCTGCGATCGCTGCTGGTCAGCTGGCTGCCTTTGCCCCGGGAGACACCGCCGGGACGCCTTTGCGTCGGCGATGTCTCATTTGACAATCTGACCATGCCGCAGGCGGTCACCCGAATTGGCGCGATGCTGGACCACGATACGGTGCAGCAGGTGAGTTTTGTCAACCCGGCCTGCGTCAACATCGCTGCCGGCGACCGCGGCTATCGCCGCATCCTTTCGCGCGCGGCCCTGGTGCTGCCCGATGGCATCGGCATCAAGATTGCCGCCAGGCTGCTGGCTGTTCCGCTGCAACAAAACGTCAATGGCACCGACCTGTTTCCGCGCCTGTGCGCCATGCTCGAGTCACGCGGCGCCAGTCTGTTTCTGCTCGGCGGCAAGCCGGGCGTTGCCGAACGTGTGGCGGCGGTCATCCATCAGCGCTGGCCCGGACTGCGCATTGCGGGGTTACGCGACGGCTACTTCGAAGTGGCGCAGGAGGGCGAGGTTGCGGCAGAGGTGCGTGCCAGCCAGGCGGATATTCTTCTGGTGGCGCGCGGCGTTCCGATGCAGGATGTGTTCATTGATCGCCACCTGCACCAGCTGGGAGTCAAGGTCGCGATCGGCGTCGGCGGCCTGTTCGACTTTGTCTCGGGGCGCATCCATCGTGCCCCTGCGTGGATGCGCGACAGCGGTCTGGAATGGATCTATCGACTGATGCAGGAGCCGGCACGCATGTGGCGCCGTTACCTGCTCGGAAACTTCACCTTTCTGGGTCGAATCCTGCTGCAACGGGTCGGCCTGCGCCGCCCCGCCAATGACGCCTTGAATAATGACCGTCAGGTGAGCGCAGCGACTGCTGCCAACGTGGCCGGCCTGCGTGTGGTGCTGTTCGCCGCCGCCTGCGCACCCCCCGACATTCCTGTCGCGCACGACTTTCCTGCCGCGCTGCTCCCGTTTGGATGCAGCACTTTTATCGAACAGAATCTGGAACAGCTGTCCAACGCCGGCGTGCGTCAGATTGACCTGGTTGTCAGCGCCCGGCCGGAAGAACTGCGCCAGCGACTCGGAGCCGGCGAGCGCTGGGGGATCGAGTTGCGTTGGCATCTGGCCAAGGACCCGCGCGCACCTTATGGCCTGTTGCGATCGCTCGGTCTGAAGCATTCGGACCGGGTCCTGCTGGGCCACGCGGATCGCTGGATCGCCGACCATGCCCTGACATCGCTGATGGCGCAGAACCTGAGCACGGCCCGGGCCAGCGACCCCGAGGGCCTGCGCTGGCTAGGCTGGAGCACTACGCGGACAGCGGCGCTGGAATCGATCTCGCCGCATTGCGACGAATCCGCTCTGGGTGCGATCCTTTGCGGGCCTGACAGCAGACTGCTGATGCTCGAGCCAGACCAGTGTGTCGGCGTGGCCAGTGCACTGCAACTGCTGCAGGCGCAGGCATCCGCAATGAAGGCCGGAACGTCCCTGAACGTTCCGGCGACCTGGCTGCGCACCGCCTGGGGTGCCCACAGCCCGGAAGCCGTGCTGCAGGCGGGCGCCATGATTGAAGGCCCGGCCCTGATCGGCCCGGGATGCCTGGTGGCCGCCGGGGCCCGCATTGGTCCGGGCACCTCGCTGACCCGCAACGTGGTGGTCAGCCAAGGTTCCAGCATTTGCAACAGCGTGGTGTTGCCGCACACTTTCATCGGACACGGACTGGAGCTGACAGATACGATCGTCAATGCGCGCAGCGTCCAGCATTTGCGCCTGGGTGTGCGCACCGTATTGCCGCTCTCCGAAGGCTTGCTGCTGAACCTGAAGAACAGTCGGCCAGCCACGGTTTCCTGGCTCACCCGAGGCACCGCCGCGGTGGCTTGTCTGGCGTTGCTGCCCTCGCTTGCCATCGACACCGGCATCCGGCGACTGCGCGGCCTGCCACTGCGATGGAAGAAGCGCCTGGTGGCGCTGGGGCGCGACGCGGACAGCGGCGAAGTGCGTCTGCAGAGCCTGCGCTGCGCCCGCCTCGACCAGCGTGGCCCAGGCCGATTGCTGGCCAACTATGGCGCATGGCTGGACGTGCTGGCCGGTCGCAGAAGCTGGTTCGGCGCGCGCCCCCGAAGTCTGTCCGAGTGGTACGCATTGGGACGGGACTGGCAGACCCTGCTGACCAGCACACCGGTTGGCTGCGTGCACGCGCCAGCCTGGTCAGACGGTGCGGGCGAAAGTCTGGAGGCGCGTGCAGCCGCCGACGTCTTCTTTGCCGTCGATCAACGCTTGCTGAAGAGGACCCGCCTGTTCTTTGCGATCCTGAAAGCGATCCGGTCCGGCAGCCTGCAGCCAGCCTGAATCACGCGACGCCGCACCGATCCGCACTCGCGTGCAGACACGCAGGCGACACCCCCTGTCCAGGGATACGTCGCCGGCGCGACAATAAGCCTGTTTTCAGTCACCGACAAGACAGGCCATGGACGACCCTATTCTTACCATCGAAGAACGCGAGGCGATCAACTCAGGTCGCTGGTTTTCATCCCTTTCACCCTCACTGCGGCACGACATTCTGCGATGCGCCTACGTCAAACGATACAAAGACGGCGAACTTATAACCGCTCGCGGCGAGCAGCCGCAGGAGTGGATTGCCTGCGCCAAGGGCGCGGTGCGGGTCAGCTCGACCTCGATTTCGGGCAAGCAGATCACGCTGACCTATGTCG
>JBMOJJ010000518.1:0-1956 GCA_049315845.1 Rhodoferax sp. | reverse complement strand
CCCTGAGCGCAAGTGCTGAACAAGACTTGCTTGACGGATTTGAATTTTACGAATCGCAGCAACTGGATTTGGGCTGGTATTTCCTGGACAGCTTGTATGCCGACATCGACTCACTGGGACTATACGCGGGCGTTCACCCCAAACCCTTGGGCGGCCTTCACCGGACAACCGGGCGGCGTTTTCCGTTTTCCATCTACTACCGCGTCGCGGACAAGGTGGCTACAGTAGTCGGCGTGCTCGACAGCCGCCAAAACCCGGAAGGCATCCGCGCGAAGTTGTCGGGAAGGACGGGGAGGTAGAGTCAGGCCGTATGGCGTCACCGTGCGCTACCCGCGCGAGCTCCGGGGCGATCCGCAGCAGATCGCGCGCGAGGTGCTGATCCCGACGATGGACGGCGCGATGATCCCGCTCGGGCAGGTGGCCAAGGTACGGGTGACCAAGGGCGCGCCCGGCATCCGCACCGAGAATGCGCTGTTGTCGGCCTATATCTACGTCGACATCCGCGAGCGCGACATTGGCGGCTATGTGCGTGACGCGAAGAAAGCGGTGTCAGAACAGGTCAAGTTCCCCAGCGGCTATTACGTCACCTGGAGCGGCCAGTTCGAAAACATGGAGCGCGCTATTGAGAAAATGAAGGTCGTGATTCCGGTGACGCTGCTGATCATCTTCCTGCTGCTGTACCTGAACTTCCGGCGCATCACCGAGACCCTGATCGTGATGCTGTCGGTTCCCTTCGCTCTGGTCGGCGGCGTCTGGCTGATGTGGCTGCTGGGTTACAACCTGTCGGTGGCGGTGGCGGTCGGCTTCATCGCGCTGGCCGGCGTGGCGGCCGAAACCGGCGTGATCATGCTGATCTACCTGGACCATGCCTGGGAAGCGGTCAAGACCAGGCGTCGTGTATCGAACCAGGCACCGACCGTCGGCGATTTGTACGAAGCCGTGATGGAAGGCGCCGTCGAGCGCGTGCGGCCCAAGATGATGACCGTGGTCGCCATCATGGCTGGCCTATTGCCCATCATGTGGGGGACCGGAACCGGCTCCGAAGTCATGAGCCGAATCGCCGCGCCGATGGTCGGCGGCATGATCTCATCGACAGTCCTCACGCTGGCCGTGATACCGGCGATCTATGCGCTGGTCAAGCAGTGGCGGCTAAATAGGGGGATGGAAGGTTGATTTGGTCACAGCTACTCATGAGGACGCAAGAGGCTAAGCAAATAAACTTCGCAGCCCAACGATTGCGCCAACGACCTCAGCAATAGAAATAATCACGGTCATCACGATTCTCGCCACCTCGCAAACTGCCGAACCTTCATGATGGGATAGTCCTTGCTTTTGCGAAGCTAACAATGTAGGGAGACAGGATTCTGTCGCCCCAATATAGCGGTTGTCGCCCGAACGTCGGCACCAGGATCGTCTGTCAAACAGCATGCAGCTTGGCATTCACGACATTCCGAAGGCAAGCAAGTCACCATAACTACTCCAGAAAAATCAGCAAGCTAGACAGCATGGAGCCACAATAGCCCAGCTACCCAATATCTCTATCGGCTGCGGGGTGTCCGCGCCCTGCACGGGGCACTGCGCCGCGTCAGGTTCATCAAGATTTTGCTACCATGACATCCTGCCGATTTTGTCTGTCACCACTTGCGACTGGAACCCCTATGCAAACCGCCGAACTCGTTGCCTTGCCTTTGGCAGAACGTCTGCAGGCCATGGAGGCGCTTTGGGATTCGCTATGCCGTGATCAGACGCAGGCGGTCGTGCCGGCCTGGCACGAAGAGGAATTGAACAAACGTGTGGCCGCGCTGGACTCTGGCGAAGAAGTGGCCACGCCGTGGGAAACGGCGAAGGAAAGACTCCGTCAACGCGCCGAACGACTGGTGCGGCCCGGCTGATGAAAGTTACCCTGAGCGCAAGTGCTGAACAAGACTTGCTTGACGGATTTGAATTTTACGAATC
>JBMOJJ010000157.1:0-8640 GCA_049315845.1 Rhodoferax sp. | reverse complement strand
CTGATTGAGCCGCTGCGCACGCTGCGCCTGATTCACTACAGCGCCTGGCTGGCGCGGCGCTGGGACGACCCGACCTTTCCGATCAACTTCCCGTGGTTCGGCTCCAGCGATTACTGGCAGGGCCAGGTGCAAATGCTGCAGGAGCAGATCGAGGCGATGCAGGAGGCGCCGCTGGTGGTCTGAGGACAGGCCCTGATTGACAGGCCGGATCAAGCCCGGGATACTGGCCCACACCGATTGCCGCCGCCTGCACCCCTCACCACATCATGACAATGAACGCCGCCTGGACATTGCTGCAAGCGGGCGCGCCGCAGGCCACAGCGCTCGAGTGCGGCAATGAAATCCTGAGCTATGAGGCGCTGCGCCAGCGCGTGCGGCTGGCCGCCGGCGCCTGGCGTGAAATGGGGCTGCACCGGGGCGACCGCGTGATCGTGATCGGACCTGACAGCATCGATTGGGTGCTGGCTTATCTGGGCGTGATCTGGGCCGGCGGCGTTGCGATCGGCGTCAATCCCCGACTGGCGCTGAGCGAGCTGGCGCCGATCCTGTCCGAGAGCAAGGTGCGCTTCGTCTGGTGCGAGGCCGACGACGTCGTGCCGCTGTCGCAGTTGCTGGCCACCCTGAAGCCGGCGCCGACACTGGTGAACGGTGGTCTGGCGGCCTCGGACTGGACCCGCCGCATGGTCTGTGCGCGCGAGGTGGACGCCGTGCTGCGGGAAGAGCAGGCGCCGGCCTTGTGGATCGGCACTTCGGGCACCACCGGCGTCTCCAAGGGCGTTGTGCATGCGCAGCGCGTGGCGCTGCAGCCCGATTCGTTTGCCCGCGGCGTTCTGAACCTGAGCGCGGCCGACCGGCTGTACGCGAGCTCGAAGCTGTTTTTTGCCTACGCGCTGGGCAATAGCCTGTTTGCCGGCTTGCGCGCCGGCGCCACCGTGGTACTGGATCGGCAATGGCCCGACCCCGGGCGGGTGCTGGAGATGGTGCGCCAGCACCGGCCCAGCCTGGTGTTCTGCGTGCCGACGCTTTACAGCAAGATGCTGCAATCCGGTGTGGCGGCGCAACTGCGCGACTGCGGCATCCGGAGTTTTGTGTCGGCGGGCGAGAGCCTGCCACCGAGCGTGCGCAAGGCCTGGCGTGAGGCGACGGGCTTGGCGATCGTCAGTGGCTACGGCACCTCCGAGACGCTGTGCCTGATGCTCTACAGCCAGGACGACAGCGGCCTGCTGCAGGCCACACCGCAGACCGAAGTGAGCTTCGCGGCCGGTGCGGAACCGACGCTGCCGCAGCGCATCTGGCTGCGCAGCAGCAGCGTCGCACTGGGCTACTGGAAGCGGCCACAGGCGCAGGCCGACGGGTTTGACGACGGCTGGTACAGCCCCGGCGACATGTTTCTGCGACGCGCCGACGGTCTGCTCGAGTTTGCCGGCCGCACCGACGACATGCTCAAGATCAGTGGACGTTGGGTCAGCACGCTGTGGGTCGAGCAGGCGATGGCCAGCGCGGCCGGCGACAGTGTTGTGCAACTGGCCTGCGTCGGCGTGCAGACGCCAGAAGGGCTTACCGCGCTGTCCTTGTTGGCCGTTGCCGCGCCGCAGCAACAATCTGTCGCAGCGCAGCGCATCCAGACCGGCATTGACGCCTTGCCGACCTACCGGCGTCCGAACTGGGTCCACTGGGTCGACGCGCTGCCGCTGACGGCCACCGGCAAGCTGCAGCGGTCACGCCTGATCGCGATACACGAGGCCGCACTGGCCGCGCAACTGCCGCGTTACTTGCCGTTGATGGCCAGCAACTCGACTTCAAACAGCAGTGTGGCGTTCGGTGGAATGACGCCGCCTGCACCGCGCTCGCCATAGGCGATAGCCGCCGGGCAGGTCAGCTTGGCCTTGCCACCGACCTTCATACGCTGCACGCCCTCGGTCCAGCACTTGATGACGCCGTTCAGCGGGAACTCGATCGCCTCATTGCGCTTGTAGGAACTGTCGAATTCCTTGCCGTCGGGAAAGGTCCCGCGGTAGTGCACCTTGACCTTGTCGCTGGCGCCGGGGCTCATTCCGGTCCCGTCCTTGAGCGAACGGTAGACCAGGCCGCTGGCGGTGACGACCGCGCCGGCTTCTTTGGCAGCAGCGGAGGTCACCGGATCCTCGGCTGAAAATGCGGACGAGGACATCACAGCGAGAGCCGCAGCGATAGATAGAACATATTTCATATTGGATACGATTTGATGCAAAAGGCGAGATTGTCGCAGCTCAAACCAGCAGCGCATTGACGCGCTTGACATAGGCCGCAGGGTCGGCCGGCATGCCGCCCTCGGCCAGCAGCGCCTGGTCGAACAGGATATGCGCCAGATCGTTGAAGTGCACCGAACCTTCGAGCTTCTTCACCAGCGGGTGTTCGGCGTTCACTTCGAGCACCGGCTTGACTTCCGGCGCGGCCTGTCCGGCCTGTTTGAGCATGCGCGCGAGCTGGGTGCTCATGCCGTGGTCCTGAACCACCAGGCAGGCCGGGCTGTCCACCAGACGCGTCGTGACGCGCACGTCTTCAGCCTTGTCCTTGAGCGCCTCCTTCAGTTTGGCCAGCAGCGGCTTGAAGGTTTCGGCGGCTTCCTCGGCAGCCTTCTTCTCCGACTCGTCCTGCAGCTTGCCCAGGTCGACCGCCCCTTTGGCCACGCTTTGCAGCGGCGTGCCGTCGAAATCATGCAGGTAATTCAACGCCCACTCGTCGACGCGGTCGGTCATCAGCAGCACTTCGATGCCCTTTTTCTTGAAGACTTCGAGTTGCGGGCTGTTCTTGGCGGCGGCAAAGGTGTCGGCCGCAATGTAGTAGATCGCCTCCTGGCCTTCCTTCATGCGCGACTTGTAGTCGGCGAAGGAGACGCTGGCGGTATCGGTGGTGCTGGAGGCAAAGCGCAACAGCTTGGCCAGGCGGTCCTTGTTGGTGAAATCCTCGCCCAGGCCTTCCTTGAGCACGGCGCCAAACTCGGCATAGAACTTGGTGTACTTGCCTGCGTTGGTCTTGGCCTCGGCCTTTTCCTCTTCGGTGAGCACATCGGTGACGCCCTCGGCGGATTTTTCGGCCCCGTCGGTGGCGGCTTGCGGCAGCTTGTCGCTCCTGGCCAGATCCTCCAGCATGCCCAGCACGCGCTTGGTGCAGCCCTCGCGGATGGCCTTGACGTCGCGGCTCTCCTGCAGCAGTTCGCGGCTCACATTGAGCGGCAGGTCGGCCGAGTCGACCACGCCCTTGACAAAGCGCAGATAGGTCGGCAGCAGCGCCTCGGCATCGTCCATGATGAAGACGCGCTTGACATAGAGCTTGACACCGGCCGACTTTTCACGATTCCACAGATCGAACGGCGCCTTGCCCGGGATGTAGAGCAACTGGGTGTACTCGGTACTGCCTTCGACGCGGTTGTGCGTGTAGGCCAGCGGCTCCTCGGTGTCGTGGCTGATCTGCTTGTAGAACTCGGTGTACTGTTCGGGGCTGATGTCCTTCTTGGCGCGGGCCCAGATCGCGTTCGCCTTGTTGACCGTTTCCCACTCGCCGGTCTTGACCATGGCGCCGGGTTGGCGACCGCCTTTTTCATCGCCCGGGTTGATCAGTTCGCCGTCTTTCCATTCTTCTTTTTCCATCAGGATCGGCAGGCTGATGTGGTCCGAGTACTTGGCGATGATGCTCTTGAGCTTCCAGGCGCTGGCGTAGTCCATCGCGTCGTCGCGCAGGTGCAGGATGACGCTGGTGCCGCGCTGCGGGCGGCTGATCGCTTCGACTTCGAAGTCGCCGGCGCCGCCGCTGGTCCAGCGCACGCCCTCGGAGGCCTTCAGGCCGGCACGGCGCGACTCGACGATGATCTTGTCGGCAACGATAAAACCGGAATAAAAGCCGACGCCGAACTGGCCGATCAGCTGGCCCTGTTCGGCAACATTGGCCTTTTGGTCGCCGGTCAGGCGGGACATGAAGTCCTTGGTGCCGCTCTTGGCGATCGTGCCCAGGTGCTCGATCGCTTCCTGCTCGCTCATGCCGATGCCGTTGTCGGAGATGGTCAGCGTCTTGGCGTCCTTGTCGAAGGACACGCGCACCTCAAGATTCGGCGCGTCCTCGTACAGCGCGCTGGTGTCCAGCGCCTCGAAACGCAGCTTGTCGCAGGCGTCCGAGGCGTTGGAGATCAGCTCGCGCAGGAAGATTTCCTTGTTGGAATAGAGCGAGTGGGTGACGAGGTGCAATAGCTGGGCCACTTCGGCCTGGAAGGACAGGGTTTGTTTGGTCATTTTGGGTTAGTGAGTTTGCGAATCAAAGCAGAGACCGGCGGGCCGCCAGCCCACCGCACCAAGCCGCTAGTTGCGGGCGACAGGCTGGTTTTCAAGGCCTGGCTCAGGGCGCCCGCCGGCGCGGCTTGGGCCGCAAACCGGGGGTCACGTCGAGTTCGAGGGGCTGCTCCCGGCGCAACAGGCTGAAGCGGGCCTTGCTGCCGGGCTTGAGCGCGGCAACGGCGCCCAGCAACTCGGACACATTGCCGACCGGCTTGTCCGCCACCCGGTTGATCACGTCGCCGGGGCGGATGCCGGCCTGTGCCGCGGGTCCGTTTTGCATCACGCCGGTGATGATGACGCCAGCCTCGGCCTTGACGCCAAAGGTCTCGGCGAGTTCGGGCGACAGTTCGTTCGGTTCGACGCCGATCCAGCCGCGCATCACCTGGCCGTCCCTGACGATGCCCTCGAGCACCTGCTTCGCCGTCGACACCGGAATGGCAAAGCCGATGCCCATGCTGCCGCCGGAGCGCGAATAGATCGCCGTATTGATGCCCAGCAGGTTGCCGTTGGTGTCGACCAGCGCGCCGCCCGAATTGCCGGGATTGATGGCGGCGTCGGTCTGTATGAAGTTCTCGAAGGTGTTGATGCCGAGCTGGTTGCGCCCCAGCGCGCTGACGATGCCGCCCGTGACAGTCTGGCCGACGCCGAAGGGATTGCCGATGGCCAGCACCTGGTCGCCCACCTGCAGCGTGTCGGAGTTGCCCAGCACGATCACCGGCAGCCGTTCCAGATCGATCTTGAGCACCGCCAGATCGCTGTCGGGATCTGTGCCTATGACCTTGGCCCGCGCATGCCGGCTGTCGTTCAGGATCACCTCGATTTCATCCGCGCTCTCGACCACGTGGTTGTTGGTCAGGATATAGCCGCTTGCGCTCACGATCACGCCGCTGCCCAGGCCGACCTGGGGCTCATTGCCCTGCTCGCCGAAGAAGAAATTGAACCAGGGGTCGCTGCTGCGCGGCCGGTTCTTGGCTGTTTTGCTGGTGTTGATGCTGACCACCGCGGCCGACGATTTCTGCGCCGCCAGCCTGAAACTGCCGGCTGGAGCGGCGCTGGCGCTCGGTGCGGGCGCCTCGATCATCGCGATCGTGCCGGTTCGCGGCGTCCGGCTCGCCAGCCAGTCGGGTTTCAGCGTGGCGACGACAAAATAGGCCGCCGCCAGCACGGTGACAGTCTGCGAGAACAACAGCCAGAGACGTTTCATGTGCGCAAATTGTAGGCGCCGGGCAGAAGCGATGCACGGCGCAGCGGGGAATTGCCCGACAATCCGCGGGAGATCCCATCTTCACCGCCGTCATGACCAGCCGCCTACAACTCCTGCAGACCTTCGACTCGCTGCTGCAACCCGAGCGCTTTCGCGACTACGGACCGAACGGTTTGCAGGTCGAGGGTTGTGCCACGATAGGCAAGATCGTCTCCGGGGTCAGCGCCAGCCGCGCCCTGATCGAGGCCGCGATCGAGGCCCGGGCGCAGGCGATCTTCGTGCACCACGGCCTGTTCTGGCGCACCCAGGACGGGCGCGTCACCGGCTGGATGAAGCAGCGCCTGGCCTTGCTGCTGGCGCACGACATCAACCTGTACGCCTACCATTTGCCGCTCGATGCGCACCCCGAACTGGGCAATAACGCGCAGCTGGGATTGAAACTGGGACTGAACCCGACCGGCCGCTTCGGTGAGCAGGACCTGGGCTTCCTGGGTGAGCCGGTGCGGCCGGCCGGCTTTGAAAGCGCCGAAATTCTGGCGCGACACGTCGAGCATTGCCTGGATCGGCCGGTTGCACTGGTCAGCGTCAGGTCGGCGCCCATCAGGAAACTGGCCTGGTGCTCGGGCGGGGGCCAAAACTACTTTGAGGCCGCCATTGTGGCGGGCGTGGACGCCTTTGTCACCGGTGAAATATCCGAGCCGCAGGCGCACCTTGCAAGGGAGTCAGGCGTGGCCTTTCTGGCCTGCGGCCACCATGCCAGCGAGCGCTATGGCGCCCCGGCCGTGGCGGCGCAGGTCGCGGCGCAACTCGGCCTGGCACATCAGTTCATCGACATCGACAACCCGGCCTGAGCATGGACAAACCGATCGCCATCACCCTCGGCGACCCCGCCGGAATCGGTCCCGAGATCATCGCCAGGGCGTTCCAGGACGCGCCTGAACTAACGCGCGGCTGTTTTGTGGTCGGCGACCTGGCCACGATGCGCCGCGCGGCGCAACTGGTCGGCGCCGGTCGCATACCGCTTGCGCTGGCTTTGCTGGACACACCGTCCGAGGTGCCGGGCCTGCCGGAGCGCTGTCTGCCGGTGTTGCAGGTCGGGACCCTGGCGCAGCCGGTCGTGTTCGGACGCCTGGACGCGGCTGCCGGCCGGCTCGCGGCAGAATGTGTGGTCTGGGCGGCCCAGGCGGCCTTGCGCGGCGACATTGCGGCGCTGGTGACGGCGCCGCTGAACAAGGAGGCGCTGTCGCTCGCCGGTGCGCCGCATTCGGCTTTTCCGGGGCACACCGAAATGCTGCAGGCGCAGGCCGCTGCCTATGCCGGCAAAGCACTGGCCGATATGCCGGTGCGCATGATGCTGGCCAATGACGAGCTGCGCGTGGTGCTGGTCAGCATCCATGTTTCCTTGTGCGAGGCGATCGAGGCTGTCACATTCGCCAATGTGCTGCAGACGCTGCAGATTACGCACCACTCGCTGTCGGCGATACTGGGTCGGGCGCCGCGGATCGCGGTGGCGGCGCTCAATCCGCACGCCGGCGAGGGCGGCCTGTTCGGCCGTGAAGAGATCGAGGTCATTGCGCCAGCCATCGCGCAGGCCCGCACCCAGGGCCTGCATGTGAGCGGCCCCTTCGCTCCCGACACTGTCTTCATGCGGGCCCGGGCCCGATCCGGCGAGCCGGTCGAGTTCGATGCCGTGGTTGCGATGTACCACGATCAGGGCCTTATTCCTGTCAAGTACCTGGGGCTGGAACAGGGCGTCAATGTGACCTTGGGCCTGCCCCTGGTGCGCACCAGCCCGGACCACGGCACCGCCTTCGACATCGCCGGCACCGGACACGCGGACGCCGCCAGCCTGCTGGCGGCGCTGCGCGTGGCACGGCAACTGGCGCAGCCCTAGCGGGCCTGTTTTCCCAGGCTGTCGCGGATCTCGCGCAGCAGCAGCACATCCTCGGGCGTGGCCGGCGGGGTCGCTGGCGCCGGCGGCGGCACCGCACCTTTCAAGCGGTTGATCTGCCGGATCATCGTGAAGATGATGAAGGCCAGGATCACGAAATTGACGGCGACCGTGATGAAGTTGCCATAGGCCAGCACCGGCACGCCGGCCTTTTTCAGCGCATCGAGCGTCATCGCGTTGCCCGCCGGCACCGACCCCAGCACCACGAACAGGCTCGAAAAATCAAGTTTCCCGATCAGCGCCCCGATCAGCGGCATCACCAGGTCGCTGACCACCGAGTCGACGATCTTGCCGAACGCCCCGCCAATGATCACGCCCACCGCAAGGTCCATCACATTGCCCTTGACGGCAAATTCCTTGAATTCCTGCATCATTCCCATTTGAGAGCACCTTCTGTGTGAAATACGACCCGCCGAGTATCAACCAGAAATGGCCGCCCCGCTGGACGCCGGACATGTCGCGCCAGGGGCAAGCCGTCGCGGGCTGCTCAGCTACAATCAATGGTTTACCCCAGTAGCGATGTTTTTCATTGAGGATTGCCATGAGTGAAACCCTTGCCGATAGCGGCCATGACGCCAGCAAACGGACCTGGTTGATCGCCACCAGCTGCGTCGGCGCGGTCGGCGGCATAGCCGCCGCAGTCCCCTTTGTCAGTAGTTTTCAGCCCTCGGAGAAGGCCAGGGCGGCCGGCGCCGCGATCGAAGTGGACATCTCTGCGCTCAAGCCGGGCGAGAAAATGACCGTCGAGTGGCGCGGCAAGCCGGTCTGGATCCTGCGCCGCACGCCGGAACAGCTGGCCGCCCTGCCCAAGCTGAACGCGGAACTGGCCGATCCCAAGTCCGAGCGCAAACCCGCCGAGCAGGCGCCCGAGTACGCGCGCAATGAGCATCGCTCGATCAAGCCGGAATACTTTATTGCGGTGGGTATCTGCACCCACCTGGGCTGTTCGCCGTCCGACAAGTTCCAGACCGGCCCCCAGCCCTCGCTGCCCGACGACTGGCAGGGCGGCTTCTTCTGCCCCTGCCACGGCTCATCCTTCGACCTCGCGGGCCGGGTCTACAAGAACAAGCCCGCGCCCGACAACCTCGAGGTGCCGCCCCATGTTTACCTTGCCGAGACCAAGCTGCTCATCGGTGAAGACCGCAAAGCCTAAGGAAGCACATCATGGCTGAATTTCA
>JBMOJJ010000517.1:0-1963 GCA_049315845.1 Rhodoferax sp. | reverse complement strand
GGTCGGGGCAACTTATTCGCAGCGCGCCCAAAGTGAACTCGCCATCTTCGAAGCAGCCAAAGACTTGCGCCGACGCTTCGGCTCGGAATCCATACGCCACTACATCATCAGCCACACCGAAACTGTCAGTGATCTACTTGAAGTCCTGCTGCTGCAAAAGGAGGTAGGCCTGTCGCAGGGGACACTTGACGCCGGCGCTTGTTGTGACCTGATTGTGGTACCCCTGTTCGAGACCATCGATGACTTGCGCAACGCGGCGCCCATCATGCGCGAGTTCTATTCTTTGCCCGGCATCCTGTCCATGGTGCAACGTGGTCGCTGCGACCAGTACTGCGAACAGGACATCATGCTGGGATATTCCGACAGTAACAAGGATGGTGGCATTTTCACCAGCAACTGGGAGCTCTACCGGGCGGAAACCGACCTGGTAAAACTGTTTGATGAACTGGCCAGCGCTGCTGTGGCAAAGCCCATCCAGTTGCGCATGTTCCATGGCCGGGGTGGCACCGTCGGTCGCGGCGGCGGACCCAGCTACCAGGCCATTCTGGCCCAGCCTCCAGGCACCGTCCGTGGTCAGATACGCCTGACCGAGCAGGGCGAGGTCATCGGCTCCAAGTACGCCAACCCGGAAATCGGTCGACGCAATCTGGAGACCCTGGTCGCGGCAACGCTGGAGGCGACGCTGCTGCAAACCACAAAATCGGCCAGTACTTCTTTTCTGGATGCCGCCGCTGAACTATCCGCAAGCAGTATGGCGGCCTACCGAAAACTGGTTTATGAAACCACCGGCTTCACCCAGTATTTTTTTGACTCAACCCCGATTCGTGAAATTGCCGAACTCAACATTGGCTCACGCCCCGCATCACGCAAGGGATCCAACAGCATTGAAGACCTGAGAGCCATTCCATGGGGCTTTAGTTGGGGTCAATGCCGCCTGACCTTACCCGGTTGGTTCGGGTTTGGCTCCGCGGTGGATCAATTCCTTCATCAATCAGGTGCTGCCTCCAGCAAGAAGCAGCTGCAGTTACTGCAACAAATGTACAGAGACTGGCCCTTCTTCAATACGCTGCTATCGAACATTGATATGGTGATGGCAAAAAGCGATCTGGCACTGGCGCGCCGCTACGCGGAGCTGGTGGCCGACGCGCGACTGCGCAAGAGTATTTTCCAGCTTATTGAACTTGAATGGCACAGTACGGCCAGCGCGCTTGCCCGCATCACTGGCGACAGGCAACGCCTGACCCACAACGCGGCCTTGCAGCGATCGATCCGCCACCGGTTTCCTTACATCGATCCGCTGCATCATCTGCAAGTCGAACTGGTAAGGCGCTACCGCACGGGACAGACCGATGCGCGGATCCAGCGTGGCATCCATATCTCCATCAACGGCATCGCCGCCGGCCTCAGGAACACCGGTTAGCGACCAACTCACGCACTGCAGCGAGTTGGCGCCGTGATACCAATAGCGATTCCTCAATGCCGTAGAGCCGGACGCCCCAGCTCTCACCGTCCGCCGTATCGTGCTGCCTCTCGATCGAGCGCACGCGACTTCTGCTTACCAAGGCGTTTCGGTGAATGCGCAGAAAACGGTTGGGGTATTTGGCCTCCATTTCACTCAGGGACCCCTCGAGCAAGTAACTCGCGGCCTGCGTCCGCACCGTGATGTACTTCAATTCTGCCTTGAGATAAAGCACCTCGGACAGTGGCACACGCTCGGTTCGACCACGCTCCTGAATGATGAGGACGTCTTCAGGCGAATGGGGCTCAGCGTCACGTCGTGACTGTACAAAACGAGCCGCCTTTTCCAATGCTAGCTGCAAGCGCTCCAGGCGCACGGGCTTGGTCAGATAATCCAGCGCCTCCAGTTCAAACGCCTGAACGGCATGTTCAACGTGTGCCGTCACGAACACCAGTGCCGGCGGGTTGGGCAGCGCGCGCAGGGCCTGTGCCAGCGCCAGACCAT
>JBMOJJ010000156.1:0-8668 GCA_049315845.1 Rhodoferax sp. | reverse complement strand
TGGTGGAAATCAAAAACCTTGATGCGCGACTTGGCGGTGGCGAAAGTGCCATAGTTCTCAAAAGAACAAGCCATCTCGCATTGCAAACAGCCGGTGCACTTGTCGGGGTTGATATGCAACACTTTTTGCATGTGTTTCTCCTGCGGGGTTGCGGCACCTTGAGAAGTGCCTTGCCTATGAAATTGAATACATAGCGATTGTTGGGCACCAAGGAACCGCTTTTCATAGGTGAAAACCCTCGCTTCGAAAAGGATTGATGCACTTTTTAAAAGGACGCCCGCCCCGATCGTCCGCGGCAAATCCTACAGCCCAGAAGCTAGCTTGCACCGGTAGAATACTGTAAATAATAAACCAATACTTTATTATTTACACTTGTGTTGACTCGCCACATTCAATCCCAAATCCAGACCTTGTTGACCCATTTCCCGTGTGTTGTGGTCACCGGAGTGCGCCAGTGTGGCAAGACCACCCTGCTGGGCACACTCGGGAGTGAATGGCAGCGCTTTGATATGGAAAACTCCGCCGATCGGCAGCAACTGCTGGCTGATCCCGATTGGTTCCTGCGCTTGCACGACGACAAACTGATGATTGACGAAGCGCAACTGGTACCACCCTTGTTTTCGGCGCTGCGCGTTGCGATTGACCGGGATCGTCAAAAGAAAGGGCGATTCCTGCTTTCGGGTTCGAGCTCACCGGATCTGGTGCGGCAAATTTCAGAAAGCCTGGCTGGTCGTGTGGGCCGCATTGAGATGGCGCCCTTGAGTTTGTCCGAGGCCTGGCAACAACCGCCATCACCGCTGTATTCTTTACTGACCCAAGGCTCGGCCCTGGCAGAGATTCAAGCTGCAGCTACCCCAAGACTGAGCCTGCAACAAGTGCAGGACTACTGGTTTGCCGGCGGCTATCCGGAGCCCTGGCTAAGCGGCAGCGAAGAGTTTCGCAATCTGTGGCAGCGCAACTACATAGACACCTATTTGCTGCGCGATATTGGCGCTTTATTCCCCGGCCTCAATCGTGACCGGTTCCGCCAATTCGTCAATTTGCTCAGCCAGCATTCCGGCAACATTCTTAACAACGCCGACATCGCCAGAACTCTGGGGGTGAGCGAACCCACCGTGCGCGACTGGTTGCATATCGCCCACGACACCTTCTTGTGGCGGCACATTCCGCCGTGGGAGCGCTCCGTGGCCAAGCAGCTCGTGAAGCACCCCAAGGGCTATCTGCGTGACAGCGGATTGCTGCACCGCTTGCTGCGCATTGCCGACAGCCAAATGCTGGCCACGCACCCGGTGGTGGGCAAGTCGTGGGAAGGCATGGTGCTGGAAACTCTGCTCAGAGGCTTCGAGAACGCGGGCATCGAAGTTGCGCCCTTTCATTACCGCACCCGTGGCGGTGCCGAGATCGACCTGATTCTGCAAGGGCAGTTCGGCAAATCGCAAGTGCTGCCAATCGAGATCAAACTCACGCAGCAGAGCGACAAACGGGCCTTGCGCTCCCTGTCAGAGTTTGTGTCCACAAATGACTGTCCTTTGGGACTGGTCATCAACAATGATGAACGGGCGCGCTGGCTGGAGGAACGCATCCTGGCGATTCCGGCGGCAAGCCTTTGAAGCCAACGGATCTATCGGTAGCGGCGCACCCGCAGAGTCAACTCGACTCTCAGGGCTTGTGCTTGCTGGTGCTGTACACCGACGATCTCCCGCGCGAGCGGGAGATCAACCGGCCTTACATGCCGAAACGGGCGCGAAAGAAGGCAACCGTTGAGGCACGGGCCTGCGCAGCCGCCTCGGGGTTGGGAATGACGTCCACATTGCCACCGGCACCCAAATGCGAGAATGGATCGGTAATGACGTAGGCCGGTTCGGTGCGATCAAAGCCGTGCGTTGCGTTGGCATACATCTTTACTGTGAGCAAGCCGGCAGGTACTGCGGCGGCAGGTGACGTCACCAGGCCCGGGCAAGAGCTTGGCAGGTCGTAGGTATCGAGATCGCCGCCTTGCAGAGAAATCTTCGCACCCGTGAAAGAGTTGAACTCGTAGCCGGGCACCTTGTTGTAAACCCAGCACACGGGGTAATTGGGCGCGTGCGCGGCAAAGGCGAGCTTGGTGTCAGCCATGTACAGCTTGGTGTACGGGGCCGTCGCTGTGAGCATCGACACCACACCGCCCCAGGAGAAACCCATGATACCGATGCGGTTGGGATCGATATTGGCTTGACTGGCCAGATACTTCAGGGCGCCATAGGCGTCGGGCAACGTTTCGGGCACGCCGCGGGGCCGGTTGAGCCCACCGGTCAAGCCCCGAGCGGCCCACATGTCGATCTCCATTGTCGCGATACCGACCTTGTTGAGTTCCTTGGCGTAAGAAACACCGCGGCTGTCGATGCCGCTGGAGCCATGCACGATGACGACTGCAGGCAATTTGAAACCCGCACCTGCCAGCGGCACCCGGAGTTCCGCCGGGACTGTGAGAGGCTTCACCGCATCGAGTGATGCATAGCTCACTTTGTAAACACTTGGATCAGGGTCGCTGGAGCCGCCGCCGCAACCGACAAGTCCGGCAAGGAGCGGCACTGTCACAAATCCAAAAAGCGAAACAACGCTGTGGGTAAGTGCACGGGAGGTAGGGGTCTGGGTGTTGATGATTGTCTCCTTCGGGGTTGGGTTGGGGTTGGGTTGGAGTCATATCGGAGCTGAGAGCTTCTTTGGTTTGTGAAACAATGACAAGAGGGTCGTTACTAAAATTTTTTGCATCGAGACATTCGAAAAACTGATGAAGACGCACCCAAGTCGACTCATACCAGCAGTGACCAATCTGCTCGTTTTTGAAGTGTGCGCGCGACATCTCAGCTTTACGCGTGCCGGTCAGACGCTGGGTCTGTCCCAGGGTGCCGTCAGTCGTCAGGTGAGTGAGCTGGAGACGTATCTGGGGCAGCCACTGTTCGTGCGCGCTCAACGCAGTCTGAGTCTGACACCGGCAGGGCAACACTTTATCGAGCAGATTGGCCCCCACCTAAAAGGGCTTGAAGAAGCAACCATCGCCTTGCGCTTGGGTCGGGCACAGGCGGGCGTGCTACGGGTGTCAGCTTCGGTCTCCCTGTGTAACCGCTGGCTGGTACCGCGTCTGGCTGACCTGTTGCGCTCACATCCCGAACTGGTGATCAGTCTAAGCCCAGAGTGGGGATTCGGCGACAACAGCCCTGGCACCTCCGACGTAATGCTTGTTCAAAGGGAATACGCCCCACTGGCAACCGAGGGTGCAGAATTGCTGCTCCCGATTTATGGCAGTGCCGTTTGTGCGCCACAGTTGCTGGCGGGAGCAACCACACTTGGACTTGAAGAATTGTTACGACTGCCCCTGCTGCACTACGTCGAGGCGCCGAACATGTGGCAGGACTACGTGAATGATACGGGCCGACCCGATATAGCCGCTCCAGCGGGAGCCAGTAACACTACCTTCATCGTCAACATCCAGTTCGCCCTGGCCGGACTGGGTGTCGCACTGCTTCCGGAATATTTGGTGGAAGAGGAGCTGGCCAGCTGCCGACTGGTGCGCGCACATGTACATCGATTCAAGACCGGCCGCGCTTACTATTTGGTGTGCCCTGAAACACGGCGCCACTCGCCCCCGGTGCTGGCGTTCCGGCAATGGATCGTACAACAAGCACAGGCATGTCGTGACCGCTACAACTGAGCCGAGCCACCCAAAGCCAGCCGACTGGCAGTGATTCAGCCGACCTCCAGCACCACTTCATCCAGATCGCACACCACAACAACGCGGCCAATGAACTCGCGCTGCACCTCCTGCCGAAGCACTTCGACCATGGCGTCGTCGGGACGGGGTCGCTGATGCGTCAAAGCCAGTGTCTTGACGCCGCACTGCGCAGCAATGCGCCCGACCGAATCGCCGCAGGCCAGGGTGTACTTGGCGAGGCGTTCGAAGCGCGGTGAGTTGATCTCGGCACCGGCCAGATAGCGGCACCGCACTAGAACGTCCGCACCGTTTGCCAGTCTTCGCAGGCCTGCGCTTCAGGAAAGCCGGCAAAAAGTCCAGACCATGGCCGTGAACGATGGGCTCTGCGCAAACCCGCCAGCGCTCGCATTCGTACACAAGACCGATGCCAACATCATGCCCAAGCATGGGAGGACACCGTCGGCGTGGGGTCGGGCTCCTTCACATGGTCACCGATTCGCACCGAGTGGGTATTCGGGCATCTCAGACCTGTTTTCTGATCAGGGGCTCGTTGCGTTTCAATTCCGCTTCCAATTCTTCAATCAACTTGAAATCGCAGATGCCGCCCCGGCGCTCGACCAGCTTCTGGCGAAATTCGGCCGAACGCGCATGCTGTGAAACGCTCATGCTGTAAGAGATGAACAGCATCTTGCCTTTCGGGGATTCATGCAGGTCATTGGTCAAACCGTCAAGTCTGTTGCTGATGGAAATCGTCTGTCGCTGCGTCGCATCAGCCAATTTCCTGAAATCGGGACTCATCAGGCAAAGATCCAGCGTCACCCTGAAGGCGCCAAGGAGCCTGACGCTCTCGATCAGCTTTGGTGGCACCTGACTCGCAAACGCGAAATTGGCAGCAAACGCTGCCGTCGCGACGAACTTGCTGATCTTGAAATTGCGTGGATCGCTCATGAGGCTCCAAAGCAGCTGATGCCATCTGTCAACAACGAACTGTCGGCAGCTTACCCCAATGCGGACCGGCTGGCGATCAGGTCCCCAGACACGCTGACTTCGCCCTCTCCGCGCCACCCGCGCCGTGATACTGTGCCGCAGCATTTTCAGACAGCAAGATCCGCTGCGACGCCGCCTAGACCGGGCGTGCACCAGCAAGGCCCGAAAACCAAGCCAGTGCCGCCGGATTTCGGGATGCTGGAAGCCTTGATTGCTGCTGTTATATTGCAAGCGAGTTGCATTGATGGACCTTTGCCGAAATGATGACAAGCCAAACTACGCTCAGCATGACGGCGGGGATGGCGACGCCGGTGGCGGCCGCATCGTGATTAGCACGCGGGGCCTGAGCTACCACTACGCCGGCGGAGCCGCGCTGCGGTTTGCGGATATCGATCTGGCGCAAGGCGCTACGCTTTTGCTCAGTGGTCCCTCGGGCTGTGGCAAGTCGACCTGGCTGGCGCTGATTGCGGGCTTGATGCGCCCAAGCTCAGGCCGGTTGACCGTCTCGGGCCAATCGCTGGACGCTCTTGATTCAGCAGCCACCGACGTCTGGCGCGCGGGCGTGATCGGTTTCTTGCCGCAAAAATTGCATTTGAGCGCAGCGCTCACCGTAAGGCAAAACCTGGCGCTTGCGCAGTGGGCCGGCGGCGCCGCTGAAAGCCAGGCTGCCATCGACGCGGCCTTGTCGGCGCTGGGCGTGAAGGAGTTGGCCAACCGCAAACCAGCGCAGCTCTCAGGCGGTCAGGCCCAGCGCGTGGCGCTGGCGCGTGCGGTGTTGCGAAAGCCCAGGATCATTCTGGCCGATGAGCCCAGCACCAGCCTGGATGACGAAGCCGCTGCCAGCGCCGTGGCTTTGCTGCGGAGCACGGCCCGCTCGCAATCAGCCACACTGGTGATTGCCACGCACGACGCCCGGGTCGCTGAACTGCTTGCCGCCGACAGTGACGCTCCGATCAGCGTTCAGCGCCTGCAACTGCGGCGCAATCCGGCATGAAAACCCTGACCCTGGCCTGGACTTACCTTTGGTCCCGCCCGCTGGCGGCGGCGTTGAATCTGCTGCTGCTCAGCCTTGGCCTGGCCTCGATCACCTTTGTGCTGCTGGTCTCGCACCAGATTAACAATGCCTTTGAGCGCGATCTGCGGGGTATCGACCTGGTGGTCGGGGCCAAGGGCAGCCCGATGCAGCTGATCCTGTCGGGCCTCCTTCACATTGACGTGCCGCCGGGCAACATACCCCTGAAAGCGGTGCTTGAGCTGGAACAGCATCCTCTGGTAGCGCAGGTGATCCCGCTCAGCCTGGGCGACAGTTTTCAGGGCTTTCGCATTGTCGGCAGTTCGCACGACTACATCACGCACTACCGGGCGCTGCTGGCGCAAGGGCAGCTCTGGACGCGGCCGATGCAGGTCGTGCTGGGCGCGGTCACGGCGCGCAAACTGGGCCTGGGTGTGGGCCAGACCCTGGTCGGCTCGCATGGGCTGGGCGCAGGTGGCCAAGCGCACGCAGAGAACTTCTACACCGTGGTCGGCATCCTGGCACCCAGTGGCAGTGTGCTTGACCGCTTGATCCTGACCGACTGCGCTTCAGTCTGGCAGGTGCACGAAAGCCATGATGGGGTCGATCAAAACGCGCACAAGCCTCTGCTGGAGCAGCGCGAAGTGACGATGGCCTTGCTGCGTTACAAAACGCCGCTGGCCGCCATCAGCCTGCCGCGCCAGATCAACGGCAAGACCGAGACGCAGGCTGCCGCGCCGGCGCTGGAGATCACACGGCTGCTGAGCATGCTCGGACTGGGAACCGACGTGCTGCGCGCCTTTGCCGGCGTGCTGCTGCTCGCCGCCGGCCTGAGCGTGTTCATCGCGCTGTGGAGCGCGCTGCGCGAGCGCCGCTCGGATCTGGCGCTGCTGCGCATGCTGGGTGCGCCACCGATCAAGCTGGCGACGCTGCTGTTGCTCGAAGCGCTCTGGCTCGGTCTGCTGGCGGCCGTGCTGGGACTGTTGGCCGGACAGGCCATGACGGCTGTGTTGGGCTGGTTGATGAAATTGGACAACTCCTTGCTCATCGGTGGACTGCTGTGGCCGCAGCAGCTGTGGCTGGTGCCGGCGATCGCGCTGGGGGTGTCGCTGGCGGCGGCGCTGTTGCCCGCTGCAGGGGCCTATCGCGTGAGTGTTTTGGAACTCCTTCAAGGACGGTGAATCCATGAAAAAAACAGCTTTCTCCGCCCTCGCCGGCCTGCTGCTGGCGGGCCTGCTGCCTCTGGACGCGCTGGCGCAGCGCAATTCGCCCCTTGTGACTGGAGGATCGGGGCCCGGTGTGCACAGCCCCAACAGCCCGTTTGCACGGCTGACCGAGCGCGCCGATGTGCTGCCGTGGTCGCTGCTGACCGATGTGAAAACCCAGACCGTCAAGAACCGCCTGCTGCCGAACTTTCCGCCCGACGTTCTGGCGCTGAACGACAAAACCCAGCGCGTCCAGGGCTTCATGATGCCGCTGGACCCGGGGGAAAAACAGAGCCACTTCCTGCTGAGTTCGGTGCCCTTGACCTGCTCCTTCTGCGTGCCCGGCGGCCCTGAGAGCATGGTTGAAGTCAGGACCAGCGCAGCGGTGAAATACTCGCCGGAAGTGGTGCTTGTCAAAGGACGATTTGCCGTGCTGCAAGATGACCCGTACGGGCTCTACTACCGTCTCACGGACGCTGTCGCGGTGAAATGAAGAGCGTCAGCGCCGGTCTGCGCGGACGCAGTTCAGGGCTTGTGCTTGCCGTGGTCCATGGCCGGCATCTCGGATGCCTTGGCAGCGGACGCCCCCGGCGCGGCGATGGCCACGGGGACCTTGAGTTCCACCTTGCTCTCGGCGCCCTTGGCGTCCTTGAACATCAGGGTCAGCGCAACCGTGCTGTCCTTGACCAGAGCGGCTTTCAGGTCCATCAGCATCACGTGGTAGCCGCCGGGTTTGAGCTCCAGCGTCTTGCCAGCGGCAATATCGAGGCCACCTGGGATGGCGCGCATTTTCATCACATCGCCTTCCATTTTCATTTCATGGACCTCGGTCACACCAGCGGCTGGGGATGAGGCACCGACCAACTTGGCGCCGTCTTTGGCCGTGATCTTCATGAAGGCGCCGGTGGCTTTCTGGCCGGGCACTGAAGTGCGAACCCAGGCGTCTTTGACTTCGACGGTCTGGGCGTGAGCAGTGCTGCAGGTCAGGGCAGCGATGAAGGCAAGGGATTTCAGTTTCAAAACATATTCTCCTGGATGGCAAAACAAGACACGCTCCGGCGCCGTGCTTGAAGGCCGCAGCGGTGGTGAATTCAACAGTTCAGGAGATGGTCGGCGGGCCGCGTCCTGGAGGCGGCGCGGCGGTGAGTGAGGCAATTTCGGCAGCCGGGATGCTTTGCAGCACATGGCCCAGCGGCTGCACCGGATCGGCACTCCACTGCACTATCGGCGGCGGCGCGTAAGCAGTGGCGCACAAGGAGCAGTCCAGCGTATGCAGGGATACGACTTCGCTGCCCTCGTCGCTCTTCTGCAACAACTTCATGACGCCAGAGCCAGAGCAGATCAGCTCGATGCCCTGCGGCTTGGCGATGGGTGATGCGATCGCTACGCCAATGGACAAGGCAAACCAAACCAGCACGAAGCGGGCGATAAGGTGAGCGTTGCGCAGGGTTTGCATGGTTGGATGATACTGGCGTTCCTGAATTCGCGCTGACTCGGGTGCCGTCGTTAGATCTTCTGGGCGATCCCAGCATTTTTAAGAATGCTGTTGGCTGTGTGTCTGGATTGAACCGTTACAGCGACGGGGAATGTGCGCCCATTGATCGGGCTGTGCCACACCTCGTGGCTGCCCTTACCCTGGCGAATCAAGGTGCAGCCATTTGCCACCAAGATATCCAGCAACTGCGGGTAAAAACCACTGCCCATGCCTTACATGGCACCGCGCAGGTGCGAAGCGGCATCCTCTACATGGCGAAACTGGATCCGGCTGCTGAC
>JBMOJJ010000516.1:0-1964 GCA_049315845.1 Rhodoferax sp. | reverse complement strand
GCTCTCAACCGCGCGGAAAATCTCGTCTATCGCGGGGTAGGGTTGTACTTGAATGGCATGACCAAAATGCTTGTACGCCGCCTGCTGGGCGAAAGTGCCCACCGGCCCTAGGAAGGCCACGGTCAAGGGTTTTTCCAAGCAGGAGGCCGCGTTGGACCGGATCCTGCGCAGCGTCAGGATGGTCAACTGAGCCACAGCCATCGGCAGTAGCACAGACGTCCGATGACTTTGATGAAGGGGGTCGATTCACAATGACGATCGAAATCTCCAAGGAAGCGCGCAAACAGGCGATCGCCTCGATCGAACGCTACTTCCTTGAAAACATGGATGAGAAAATCGGCAATATCGCCGCTGCCGCACTGCTCGGATTCTTCATCCAGGAAATAGGCCCGCTTGTCTACAACCAGGCGGTCGCCCAGGTGCAGGAGCGGCTGCAGACGCGGATCATGGAGATCGATCTCGAGGTTCACGAAGACGAGTTTCAGTACTGGCGTCAACTTGACCAGGCCAGCAGACGGAGGTAATCAGATGTTCAATGAAGGAAATCCACCATGAAGCGCTTTGCTGCCATCGGCATGCTGATGCTGTTTGTCGCGTTCACCGTCATCGGTTGCGCAACCGAGCCCGGTCAATGGGAGGTTAGCTGGGACAAGACCGGCGTCAACAACAGTACCAGCAACAAGAACTATCAGGTCCAGGGCGGCAGCGGGAATGGATTGTTCTGATTGCCGGCGCCTGGAATTGACGCGGTCCAGCGCAGTGGCATGAAGGCGATCCTCGGCCTTGTTTCACTTCTGGTCGTGCTGGGCGTGCTGTCGCTGCTGGCGAAGAAGCAGTTGTCCCCGCAGCCCGCTTCGACGCCTCAGACACCGAGCCAGCAGGTGCAGCAGATCAGGCTGCAGGTGGAGGCTGAAATGCAGAAGCCACGGGAGATGGCGGAAGAAAAGTAGGCCGCAGATCCTCGCCGGCGCGTCTCGGAGCCTTCAGTGCGAAGCCAGCGACCGGCGCAAACGCCGCGCCCGGCCGTGCTACAGGTAAGCCTTCTTCAGCAGCCGTATCAGCGTCTTGCGTTCCGTGGCCGTCAGGCGTGCGGCCGCGTCATCTTCGAGCGCTGTGGCGGCCGTCTCGGCCTCCTTCATCAGTGCGATTCCGGCGGCGGTCGCATGCAAGCCGCTGGCTCGTCCGTCGGTGGGGTGCGGTCGCTTGCGGATCAGGCCGCGCCTTTCCAGCGTGCCGATCAAACCGACCAGATTGGGAGGCAGGATACCCAGCGTGTTGCACAACTGGCGTGAGGTGATGCCCGGGTTGTGGACGATCAGCGACGCCACGGAAAAGTCCACCGGCCGCAGTTGGTAAACCGCCATGCGCTGGAGAAACAGTTCAATCACGGCCAGCGACACGCGGCGCGCGTTGTATCCCAGAAGTGTCTCGACGTAGCAAGTATCGACTTCGTCGATGGCGGCGTCGGGAGTCGGCGTTGAAATTGCGGCGCGCATGGAGCGGCTCGATCAGGGGGCTGGCGCGACACCCGACCGGGCTGTCGGCGCAGGAACGGGAATCATAGTGCGCCAGGTCACAGGCACTTGCTCTTGATCTCTTCGGGCACCGGAATCGCCTTGATGCGGTCGGGGTTGTCCACCGGTCTGATGCAAAAGGCGCGTGTTTCGACGCCCTCACACAGAACATCCTGACCGCGCATGATGACATGGCGGAACAGGAAGGCCTTGGCGCGCCATTCCTGGATGTTGGTGTGAATCTGCAGCGTCTCGCCATAGGTCGCAGGACGCATGAACTTGACCTGGATCTCCAGCAACGGATCGCCAATGATGCCGGTCGTCTTGACCAGTTCTCGCCACGGCGGCACACCGCACTGCATGAAAAAATTGAGCGACGAGGCGTCCATCCACTTGGCAAAATTGGGAAAGAAGACGATGCCTGCGGGGTCGCAGTCACCGAACATCACG
>JBMOJJ010000515.1:0-1967 GCA_049315845.1 Rhodoferax sp. | reverse complement strand
CTTGGATTGCCGTACTTGCAGCCAGGTGGCCTTTTGCTCCACGCCAGGCGCCGTCACAGGCAGCAACTGCAGGTCGAAACCGTGCATCTTGGCGCGCTCCTGCAGCAGCGGGATGGGTTCCTTGCCAAACGGACTGTCGTGGTAAACAAGGGTGATCTTCTTGCCCTTGAGCTTGTCCACGCCACCCAGGCTCTTGCCGATGTGCTGGATCAGGATGTCAGCGCCGGTCCAGTAGCTGCCCAGCAAGGGAAAGTTCCATTTGAAGGCCATACCGTCCTGTGACACCGCCAGACCATAGCCTACGGTCAGCAGAGGTATCTTGTCGCCCGGTGCTTTCTCCGTCAGGGCAAAGGTGATGCCGGTGCTCTGCGGGTCAACCAAGGTGACGCCGGGGCGGCCCTTGAGGCGCTCGTAGCATTCCACGCCGCGGTCGGTGGCATAGGCTGTTTCGCATTCCTCGAACGTGATCTTGACGCCGTTGATACCGCCGTCGCGGGCGTTGACCATCTTGAGATAGTCCTGTTTGCCGTCAGCCCAGGGGATGCCGTTCGGGGCGTAGGCGCCGGTGCGGTAGGACAGTAGCGGGAAGAACTGCTCCTTGGCCTGGGCGAATGCCGTCGATCCAACGGCCGCAATCAAGGCTGCCGCTGCAATATTTCTAATTTTCATGCTGGTCTCCTGAGTGAATAGCACCGGGGTGCTTGGGTTAACGAACGAAAAACAACTGACAAAAAAAAGGTTCAATGCGGGAAGGGCCACAGGCGCAGCTTTTGCTTGCCGATGCTCCAGAGCTTGGCCAGCCCGTGCGGTTCCACAATCAGGAACCAGACGATCAAGGCGCCGAAGATGATCAACTCGGCGTGCGAGGTCACCGCCGTTGAAACTTGAATGCCGAACAGCATGCCGATCAGAGGCAGGAACTGGTTCAGGGCAATCGGCAGGACCACGATGAAGGCGGCGCCAAAGAAACTGCCCATGATGGAGCCCATGCCGCCGATGATGACCATAAACAACAACTTGAACGAGAGGTCGACCGAGAATGCAGCCGGCTCCCAGGCGCCCAGGTAGATGAAGCCCCACAGTGCGCCGGCCACGCCGATGATGAAGGAACTTACGGCAAAGGCGCTGAGCTTGGCGTACATCGGGCGAATGCCAATCACGGCGGCGGCCACGTCCATGTCGCGGATCGCCATCCACTCACGGCCAATCGCTGAGCGCACCAGGTTTTTGGACAGCAGTGCCAGCACGACCAGAATCGTCAGGCAAAACAGGTATTTGGACACCGGACTGTCGATCGGCATGCCGATCACCTGCAAACCCGTGACCGACACCGAGCCCGACGTGGAGTCGTTGGTAAACCACTTGATGCGCAGGAACATCCAGTCGCTGAAGAACTGTGCTGCCAGCGTTGCCACAGCCAGATACAGACCTTTGACGCGCAGGCTCGGCAGTCCGAACAGGATGCCGAAAGCACTGGAACACAAGCCACCCAGAATCAGCGCCGGGATCAGTGGCATGCCCGGTATGCGCACAAAAAAATTGAAGGCGGCGTAGGCGCCTACGGCCATGAAAGCGCCGGACCCGAGCGAGATCTGTCCGCAATAGCCGACCAGAATGTTCACACCCAGCGCCGCCAGCGACATGATCAGGAACGGAATGAAGATGGCGCGGTACATGTAGCCGCTGGTCAGCATGGGCACCACGATATAGGCGGCTGCAATCAACAGCAGCACGGCCCAGCGGTCCTGAGCAATCGGGAATATTTGCTGGTCAGCGCGATAGGTCGTCTTGAACTGGCCGTTTTCTCTGTAGAACATGATGCTTCTTTTCTTGGTTGCGGTCAGACACGATCAATAATCTTCTCGCCGAACAGGCCCTGTGGCCGGAACAGCAGGAAAATCAGGGCCAAGACGTAGGCAAACCAGATTTCGATACCGCCGCCCACATAAGGTCCCAAAAATACTTCG
>JBMOJJ010000514.1:0-1969 GCA_049315845.1 Rhodoferax sp. | reverse complement strand
TGAGCTTGTCGCCGGCTTGAAGTACTGAGCCCGCCATAACAATTATTTTGTCGTTCGGCGCCGCAGTCGTCTTCACCCAAGACAGTTGTTTCGCATCACGCGCGTCAATGAAGAAAAGTCGCTTGGTCATCGGCATGACCTTCAGAGGATTGATGCGCATGCCCTTGGGGACAATCACATTGCCCTCGTGATCCTTGATGTCATCAGGCACGGATTGAGTCAAGTCGACAAGGCGTGCCCCTGGCGTCGAGACGGCACTAACACTGGGGGGCAGTTGAATGTCATTGAGTGACGCGAGGTAGCGGTCTTGCGCGCCCTTGAGCATTCTTTCCTTGCCACCATTGGCCGGCTTCTTGGCAGCCGCTGCCTTCATTGCATCAATAGCATCGCGCTCCTTGATGGAGTAAGCACGCCCATAGGTACCGAGGTCTTCTCCAAAGCAGGCTGTGCCCAGCAGCAGACAGGGTACTGACAAGCACGCGAATGCGTGGCGCCAACCTTTTGACATTTAGCGCACCAGCATTGATTCAATCTTTGCCACGTCCCCGTAGCCCTTGAGCACTTTGCCGCTCTTGAAGGCCATAGCAGGGGTGCCTTGGAAGCCCAGCTTCTTGAAAAGTGCCAAGTTCTTCTCTGGCAGCTTGGTGCCGCATTTGGATACTTCTGGTTGCGCGCCACGGATCATCAAGTCCAGCCAGACCTTGCTCTTGTCGGCCTTGCTGCACAACACGTTTTCAACCTTGTTCGTCGAGTCTGGCCCCAGTATTCCAACCGGAAAGACGTAGATAGTGGCGTTGGTGACCTTAGCCAACTGCTCATCTAGTTTTTTGCAAAAGCCGCAATTGGGGTCAGCGAACACCGCCATTTCGCGTGATCCGTCGCCTGCCACGATCTTGATGGCTTCGTTCAGAGGCAAGCTGGAAAAGTCCACTACCGCCAGCTCCGCGCGCCGCTCATCGCCCAAGTTGCGCTGCGTCTTCATGTTGAACATGGTCGGGAAGAAGTAGGTCCCCGTCTTTTCTGTATAGAGAAGATCGCTTCCGAACGCTGCTTCAAAGACTCCGGGTACTTCCGTTGATGTAACCTTGCTGAATGGGATGTTCGGATAGGTCTTTTGCAGACGCTCCAGTAGGTCATCGGTTTCGCCGGCCATGGAAGTGAGGGCAAACGCGCCGAGGACGACCGAAGCCACGAGTTTTTTGAAGATTGAAAATGTTTTCATAAGAAAATATGTAATGTTGCAATGATTATAGACAGTTGAGGGTGATGGACACCAGACTTTTCTTTAACTAGGCTGTTTTGGTGGTGTAGTAGCCCGCCAGGCGGATCGCTTGGGTCACGTCCTCCACGCTGCACAGGCCACGCTCCACAAGCTCTTCGTCCAGGTTGACGAGGTGCCCGGCCTCCCTGAGCAAAGCCAATTCCTTTTGCAAGGCATCAAGCACATTGATGGCTATGGCCCCTTGGCGCACAAGAATTTGCTCGAACCGCTTGCGCTGCGGGATGTAGCCGATGTCCGCTGCTGCGTGCATCGCCTCTGCCAGGGTGGTTTTACCTTCTAGGGCCAGCCTGACTCCTGCCTGTGCCAGAGTCTCAAACTGCGGCTGCAACACCGCCTCTTCGGTGATATCGGCGAGCATGTGGTTGAGTTCGTGGCTAGACTCAAGCAAAGACCGGATTTTTGGTGTCATCTCGATCATCTCCACGATTGAGATGCGCCCAGACATGTGCTCCCGACCGATGCGCGGGAAGTATTGCGTCTCTCCATACAGCCCGTGTTTGATCAGCCACTCGCGCTCGATGTCATTTGGCTTGACCCATTCGATCAAGTCGGCCTTTGCCTCGGGAATTCTGCGAACCAAGCGCTGCGCCACCATGGCGCTCAACACGGAAGCGATCTCTGCATTTTTCAGTCCCAGCGATACAAGCCGCGGGATGGTTGCAGCCGCACTATTGGCGTGCACTGTTG
>JBMOJJ010000155.1:0-8739 GCA_049315845.1 Rhodoferax sp. | reverse complement strand
CGAATGGCCGTCCGACAACTTCCTGATCCGCGGCACGCAGTTCAACAAGGGTGTTTTGCTCAAGCAGTTGCTGGAACTGGGCGCCGACCGGATTGGGGAACCGACGCAGGCCCACATGGTGGCGATCGACGCCCGTGCACCGCTTTTTGATGGCGGCATCTGCACCCGCATCGACTGCGTGTCGCTCGGTGTGGTGGTGAACCGCGAGGGACGCCGATTCTATGACGAGGGCGAGGATTTCTGGCCCAAACGCTACGCGATCTGGGGCCGGCTGGTCGCGCAACAGGCCGGCCAGATCGGCTACTCGATCATCGACGCGAAGGCGATCGGGCGCTTCATGCCACCGGTGTTTGCGGGCGTTCGGGCGGACAGCCTGCCAGAGCTGGCGCGCAAGCTCGGACTCGATGTCGACCGCTTCATGCAGACGCTGGACGACTACAACCGGAGCTGCCGCGCGGGCAGCTTCGACCACACCCGGCTCGACGATTGCCGCACCGAGGGCCTGACGCCGGCCAAGACCCACTGGGCGCGAGCGCTCGATACCGCGCCGTTCTACGGCTATGCGCTGCGCCCCGGAGTCACCTTCACCTACCTCGGACTGAAGACCGACGAGACCGCCGCCGTGCGCTTTGACGGCAGACCGAGCGAGAACCTGTTTGTGGCCGGCGAGATGATGGCCGGCAACGTGCTGGGCAAGGGCTACACGGCCGGCGTCGGCATGTCGATCGGAACCGCGTTTGGACGCATCGCCGGCAGCCAGGCCGCCAGCGCCGCGCTGAAGGAGGGTCACTGTGCAAACGCTTGACGCGCTGACGCTTGATGCGCGCGCGCTGGCCCAGGGCGACTGGCCGTCGAGCGCGGCCGAGACCGAGGTCACGCGGCAGCTGCAGATTTGCAATGCCTGCCGCTACTGCGAGGGTTTCTGCGCGGTCTTTCCGGCGATGACGCGCCGGCTCGAATTTGGCAAGACCGATGTCCACTTCATGGCCAATCTGTGCCACAGCTGCGGCGCCTGCCTGCACGCCTGCCAGTACGCGCCGCCGCATGAGTTTGCGGTCAATGTGCCGCAAGCCATGGCCAGGGTCAGGGCCCAGACCTACTCGCACTACGCCTGGCCCGGCGCGCTGGGCGCGCTCTATCAGCGCAACGGCCTGACGCTGTCGCTGGCCCTGGCTGCGGCGCTGGCGCTGTTCCTGCTGCTGGTGCTGGCGCTCAACGGCAGCTTGCTCGCAGGCCCGAGCGCCGGAAATTTCTACGCCGTGTTTCCCCACAATCTGCTGGTGGCGCTGTTTGCGCCGGTGTTCCTGTTCGCGGTGCTGGCGCTGGGCCTGGGCGTGCGCCGCTTCTGGCGCGATATCACGCCGGCCACCAGCGGCGCAGCGCTGACTTCGCCCGCTGCGGCCGAGGCAACACGCGACGTGCTCGCCCTGAAGTACCTGGGTGGCGGTCATGGCGACGGTTGCAACAACGAGGACGACGCCTTCTCGCTCGCGCGCCGGCGTGCGCACCACCTGACCTTCTACGGCTTCCTGCTCTGCCTGGCGGCCACCGCAGTGGCCACGCTCTACCACTACCTGATGGGCCGGGCCGCGCCCTACGAACTGCCGAGCCTGCCCAAGCTGCTGGGCGTGGCCGGCGGCGTCAGCCTGCTGCTGGGATCGGCCGCTCTGTTCTGGCTTCACCTGCGCCGCCACCCGCTGCACGGCGACGCGGCGCAAAAACCGATGGACCTCGGCTTTATCGCGCTGCTGTTTCTGAACGCGCTGAGCGGACTCGGGCTCTGGCTGGCGCGTGGCCACGCGGCCATGCCGGCGCTGCTGGCGCTGCACCTGGGCGCGGTGATGGCGCTGTTTGCAACCCTGCCCTACGGCAAGTTTGCGCACGGCATCTATCGCAGCGCGGCCCTGCTGCGCCACGCGGTCGAGCGCCGCCAGCCGAATCGATTGGGGTTGGGCTCCGACTGAGGGACCGCAGCGCCTGAACGATCAGGGCCGCTCAGGCGGTTTGGCGCGGCTCTGAGCCTGTCTTGCCAGCATCCAGCCCGGATATTCCGGCACCAGCGCGCCGACCTCGTCGAGCACCCTCAGTTCCTCGGCGTCCAGCTCGAGCCGGACGCTGCTCAGATTGTCTGCGAGCTGGTCCGCGGTCCTGGCGCCGATGATCACCGTGCTGACCTGGGGCCGGCTCAGCAGCCAGGCCAGCGCCACCTGCGCCACCGGGACCTGGTGCCGCTGCGCGATCGGGCGCATCGCCTCGACGACACGCAGCGCGCGCGGCTTGTCAACCACGGGGAAGTCGAAGCTGGCCCGGCGTGCGCCATCCGGCCCACGGCCGTCGGCGCTGAACTTGCCGCTGAGCAGCCCGCCGGCCAGCGGGCTCCAGACCATCAGGCCCAGTTGCTGGTCCTGGATCAGCGGCAGCACCTCGCGCTCCAGATCGCGCCCGGCGACCGTGTAGTAGGCCTGCACGCTTTCGAAACGAGCCCAGTTGCGCTTGTCCGAGATCGCCAGGCCCTTCATGATCTGCCAGGCCGCCATGTTGCACAGGCCGATGTAGCGCACCTTGCCCGAGCGCACCAGGTCGTTCAGGGTTGAAAGGACCTCTTCCAGCGGTGTCAGCGGATCGAAGCCGTGCAGCTGATAGAGGTCGATGTGGTCGAGCTGCAGGCGCTTGAGGCTGGCATCGACCTGGTTCATCAGGTGGTAGCGCGACTGGCCCTGCGCGTTGATCGCCTGCTCGTCCATCACGCCGGTCGCCTTGGTCGCCAGCACCAGTTCGTCGCGCGGCAGACCCAGGCTCTTGATCGCGTTGCCGGTGAGCGTTTCAGACTGGCCCAGCGAATAGACGTTGGCGGTGTCGATGAAGTTGACGCCGGCATCAAAGGATTGCTTGACCAGCGCGGTCGCGGCGTCCTGTCCGAGGCCGCCCATGACCTTCCAGAAACCCTGGCCGCCAAAGGTCATGGTTCCCAGGCAGAGTTCAGAAACATACAGGCCGGTTCGGCCCAGCAGACGATAGCGCATGGTGTCCTCTCAGAGTTGTGGCAGCAGCCGCGAGCGTAGCACCCGCGGGCTGTCCGGGCCGGGCGTCGGCGTCAGGCCGGCTGGTAGCCACCTACCAGCTTGCAGCAGCACAGCGGGTAGAAGACTACCGGAAGAAAGATGCGCCGGCGCCATGGACAAATGGCGCAAAAGCCCCGAAACTGTAATCCGTACCGACCCAGGCCGAGAGAACCTCCAACAATGAAACGCCCATGACAAAACGTCAGGCCAATGCTCGCCGCAAGCAGAAACGACCTGCACGAATCAGCTCGAGGCTGCCCACACGCATGGCCGGCGTGCCCGGCCTGACGCGCGATGTCAGCGCCGACGGGCTGTTCATCGTGCAAAACAGCAGGCAAGAAATAGGCTCGCAGGTCGATCTCTGGGTCGATCTGGACACGCCCGGCGGCAAGTTGAAATTGTGCTGCGAAGGAACCGTGGTGCGCGTGGAGGAAGTCGATGGCAGGTTCGGAATAGGTTTGAAGATTCTCAGCCAGGTGATCAAGAGCGAAGATCACCCGGACTTCCAGCCAGTCTGAAGGCGCGTCGCGTCAATGAAATTGACGCGCGGACTTCCAGCTGCCGCGCTCGGCGAATGAAGCAGCGCCCTGCTGCTGCCCATGCCGGGCGGCGCCGAGCATGACCGTGCGGCGCCGCGCGGACGGACCGGTCAGCGCTTCGGTCAGCAGCTGGACCGCTTTGGCCTTGCTCAGCTGATTCAGCTCCGCGAGCGCGGCCTGACGGCGGCCCCACTCGCCGTCGTAGTCATAGGCCAGCGCATGAAGGATTTCGGCTTTCTCTGTGATGCTCTTTGGCCTTTGTTCCAGATTGGCCCGGGCGCCGGCGATCAGCGTCAACCATTGCTCGTCGGTGACAAGGGCCAGGCTCGCCGGTAGCGTGGCGATAAAGGTCTCGGCGCGCCGCCTGAGCTCGGCCGGGCCGTAGTCGCTGGACTGGATAATGAAGGTGAAATAACGATCGCGCAAGGAACCGCCCGCCGACGAGCCCACGATGTAGCCCAGTTGCTGGCGCGTGCGCAGCTCGGTATAGAACGGCTGACTGAAGTAGGCGCCCAGCACGCTCGCGGCGGCGCGCGTCGCCGCGCTGTCGTCTTTCAGCAAATAGTCCATCAGCAGAGCCGAGTTGGCCCCAGCAATCGGCCCGGCGTCCACCACATGCTCGCCGGCAGCCAGCGTCAGGTGACGGCGGCGCAGCAGCGACGCGCCGGGCACCGGCTCGGCGGCCACCGCCTTGGCGACCCTGCGTGTGACGGCGATCGCGTCCTCAGGCGACAGATTGCCATGCACCAGCGCCTCGAGCCGGCCTTTGGAGAAGTACTGTTGGGCAAACAGCTGCACTTGGGCAAGGCTTGCGCTTTCGGTGCGGGTCAATTGCTCAGTCGGCAGAAACTGGAACTCGCGACTCAGCGCGTCACGGCGATCACGGGCCAGCGCATAGGCCTCGGTCTGGCTGTAGCTGTTGATCTGGCGCAGCGCGGCCTCCTTCAGCGCCTCGAAACGCTGCGGCGTGATGCTGAAGGTGCGCAACCGGTCGGCAAAAAAACCGGCAAAGCGCGCCGCTGAATCGCCAAAGCCCGATGCGCTGAAACGATAGCCCTCGACGCCGAACTCGGACCTGAAATCGACGCCGGCCAGGCCGGCCTCACCCAGGGACGCGGTCAATGCGTCCTGAAGGCTCAGATCAAGCAGGCGCAACATCGCCACCGTGTCGGCCTGCGCAGCCGAGCGCGGCGGAACGAAACGAAACAGCAGGCTGGCGCTCGGACGCTGAAACTCGGTGTCCTGCGCATAAAACAGCTGCAGCGCGGGCTCGTTGATCAGCGCCACCGGACGTTCGGCCAGCAGGTCGGTGGACGCCGGCATGAACGGGTTGGCCCTGGGCAGCGCAAAACCGTCGACCGCGGCGGGACGCGCGAGTTCGTCGAATGCCGCTCCGACCTGTTCGGTGAACGCGTAGCCGGTGCCGTAGATCCGTTCCTTGCGCTCGACCGGCAGACCCTTTGCCATCAGGCTGGCCAGCATGCGGTTCGGGCGCAGCGCGTCGAGAAAACGCCGGTACGAGGCTTGATCGGGTTTGCCCCAGACATCGGTCGCCCGCTCGGCCACCTCGAGCGGATAGAACAGGGCCTGATTGGCCAGTCTGGTGGCCAGCGCGGCGCCTTCGCCACGGTCGGAAAACGTTTCCGTCAGCTGCGCAATGCGCGCGCGGTCGGCGAAGAAATCCGCCGGATAGGCCGCGTTGCGCAGATGCTCCAGGTAGCCGAAGACAAGTTTGAGCACACGCTGGTGCTGCGCCTGGCCTTGCGCAGTGAGTTCGATGCTGATGATCAGCGAGCCGTAGTTCTGCGTGCGCTCCCAGACATCGGCGCTCAAGTCGTTCGCAAGTCCGTCCTGCTTGAGCCGGTCGATCAGCCCGCCGGGGCCCGCAAAGGCAATCAGCTGCGTCACCAGCTGGTCGGTCTTGGCGGCGAAGTCCGGACGCGTCGCGGGCACCACAAACTCCATGCTCAGGCGTCTGATCTCCTTCACCGGCTCGATCGTCACGAGTCGCAGCGCATCCTTCACCGGCAGAAAGCTGGGCTCGCGCACCAGCTCCTTGGCGGCACGCCTGGGCACGGCCGAAAACTGGTTGCGCGCGAGCTGCTCCAGTTCGTCCAGGCTCGCCTTGCCGGCCAGCGCCAGCGCCATCCGGTCCGAGCTGTAGTGGCCCTCGTAGAACGCGCGCACCGCGGCCGGCGTGGCCCGCGCCAGCGTTTCCTTGTTGCCGGTGGAAAACTTGCTCTCGCCGCTTTGCGGGTCGTACAGCTCGCGCAGCACGCCGGTTTGCCGGCGCGAGTCGTTCTGCAGATGGCGCATCGCCTCGTTGTTGACCGCCGAGACCTCGCGCCCTACAAATTCGGCATTGAAGGTCGGGGCGATGAAGAACTGCGCAAACCGGTCCAGCGCGCCGGCAAAGGCGTCGTGCCGCACTTCGAACTGGTAGTTCGTATGGTCAGAGCTGGTGTAGGCGTTGTTGTAGCCGCCGTTGGCGCGGATGAAGTTGCCGTACTCTGCCACATCCGGGTATTTCTCGGTGCCGAGAAAAAGCATGTGCTCCAGAAAGTGGGCCAGGCCCTCGGTGTCGCGCGGGTCGTCGATCTGGCCGGCGTGCACCACCAGCGCGGCGCCGGACTTGTTGAACTTGGGATCCGACACCAGAATCACCCGTATGCCGTTGTCCAGCACGAAACGGCGAAACTGCGCGTTGTCGGTGGGCGCCTGAACGCGCGGCGGCAGCTCGCTCAGAGCCGACGGCCCGGGCGACGCGCTCCAGGCCGGCAGGCAGGCCGGCAGGCAGGCCGGCAGGCAGGCCAGCAGCAGCCAGCATAGTGAGACAAGGGGACGATGCATGGGTTTGTCAATCCAGGAAATCAAGATGGGGCTCTATTGTGCACAGTTGGAGCAAACAGTTTCGAGGCGCTGGCGGCGCCGATCAAACCATCGCTATAGTTCAGGTCCCTGAATTCACCTCCCGTTGGACCCGATGCCCTGGATTACCCCGTTTGCTGTCGCAGCCGAAAGAAGGACGCCCAAGATTTCCTGCAAGGTCTTGCGCAGAGCGGCAATCCGCTTGCTGGGCGCGCTGGTGTTCACCACCGCATCCGCCATGGCGGAGTCGGCAGGGCCGACCGAGCGCGAACTGCACAACGCCAGTTGCATTGCCGCGCTGTCGGTCAAGGCCGACGATCTGGCGCGGCGGATCAGGGCCGGACAGCCGGAATTGAAGCCCCTTCTGATGGTTACGCTGGACGCCGGCGCCGCTTTCATCGGCAACGCCTACCTGCAGGGCGACCGCGACGAGGCTCGATCGCAGGCGCAGCTCGATGCGGCGCTGCAGGCCCAGAAGGCGCTTTCCGACGTCGATCTGGCACTGCGCCAGGCCGGCTGCGCGAAAGAGGGCGAGCGCCTGCTGTCGGAAGCCGACCTGCTTGGCCGGGCCGTCATATCAAGGTTTTCGCAACGGCGACTGCAAAAACTACTCGGGGACTGAACCGCCCAGCGCCTTGATCAGGAACACCGAGGCCACCAGCCGCTGCCCCTGCAGCTGCGCCGTCTGGCGCTCGCTCGAAAGAAGCGCCTGCTGCGTGATCACAACGTCCAGGTAGGCCGAGGCGCCGCCTTCGTAGCGCGCCAGCGTCATCTCAAACGCACGGCGGGCCGACGCCGCCGCCGCCCGGGACTGCAGCGCCGCCCGCTCCAGCGCCGCCAGCGCGCTGATCCCGTCCTCGACCTCCTGCATCGCCAGCAGCACGACGCGCCGGTAGTTCGCCACCGCTGCGGCGTAGCCCGCGCTCGCGTAGTCGGCATTGGCCCGGATGCGCCCGCCGTCGAACAGGGTCTGCGCGGCCGACAGGCCAAACGACCAGAGCAGACTAGGCGCATCGAACAGCGTCGCCAGGTCGCGGCTGTCACCGCCCAGCACCGCCCCGAGCAGGATGCTCGGATAGAAGGCCGCGTTGGCGACGCCGATCTGCGCGTTGGCGGCGGCCATTGCGCGCTCAGCTGCGGCGATGTCTGGGCGGCGCTGCAGCAGGTCCGAGGGCACACCCAGCGGCACCGCGGGCGGCGTCAAGTCACGCGTGTCGGCGGGCAGGCCGAACAGGGGCGCGGCGGTGCCGCTGAGCGTGGCAATCGCGTGCTCGAACTGTCCGCGCTGGCGGCGCAGCAGGTCGAGCTGGACCAGGGTGGTTTCGAGCAGCGTCTGCTGCTGCGCCAGATCGAGCCCGGAGGCCGCGCCCAGCTCATGGCGGGCGCTGACCAGTTCCAGCGCGCGGCGCTGCAGCGCGATCGAGCGGCTCAGCACATCGAGTTCGGTGTCGGTCGAGCGCAGATTGAAATAGTTGACTGCAAGCTCCGCGCTCAGCAGCAGACGGGTGTTTTCCAGATCGGCCGCGGCCTGCTCCGACGAGGCCTGCGCGCCGGCGATCGACTGCTGCACGCGCCCGGCCAGATCAAGCTCGTAGCTGACGCTCGTTGCCAGGCTGAAGTCGGCCTGCACGGTCGAGAAGTTCGGACTGTTGTAGTTGCTCAAGGGTCGGTTGGCGGAAATCTTCTGGCTTGTGGAGCGCGCCGCCAGACCGAGCTGCGGCAGCGCGCCGGCCGAGCTTGCTGCAAGCGCTGCGCGCGCCTGCGACAGTCGCGCCTGCGCCAGCGCCAGCGTCGGGTTGCCGCCCATCGCCTTGCCCTCCAGCGCGTCGAGCTGGCTGTCGCCAAACACAGTCCACCAGGCACCCTTGGGCGCTGCGTCGGCGGGTCGGCCCTCGCGCCAGGGCGCGTCCGTCTTCCAGCTGACAGGCAGGTCTGGCGCCGGTCTCTGGTACGGCGGCTCTGTCGCGCAGGCCGCCAGCAGGCAAGCGCAGGCCAGAGTCTGGATGCAACGCAGGATCACGAGCCGTCCTTGCCCGCGGCCACCACCACGGTCTGGCCCGTGGCCAGCCAATCGGGCGGGTTGAGCACGATGCGGTCGCTCTCGGTGATGCCGTCCAGCACCTCGAAGTCGACGCCGTAGTTGCGACCGACGCGGACACGTCGCAGGCTGACACGTCCCTGCGCATCAACCACCGCCACCATCGTGCCCTGCGCGCGAAACAGCAGCGTGTTGGTCGGCGCCACCAGCGACTTGCTGGCTGGCAGGCTGA
>JBMOJJ010000154.1:0-8753 GCA_049315845.1 Rhodoferax sp. | reverse complement strand
ATACCATCGCCGCGACATTGCTGTCAGTGCGTGAACAGAATTATCCCGATATTGAACATATCATCGTCGACGGTGGATCGACGGACAGGACGCTCGAAATCATTGCGGCCCATGGGGCGGACCTGGCCAAGGTCATCTCAGAGCGTGACAAGGGCATTTACGACGCGATGAACAAGGGATTGGCCATGGCGACGGGCGAGGTTGTTGGTTTTCTCAACTCGGACGATGTTCTGGCGCATGCCAATGTGGTATCGACCGTTGCCGAGGCCATGGCAGACCGGGCGGTCGACGCCTGTTACGGCGATCTGGTCTATGTGGCCCAGCACGACTTGAGCAAGGTCGTTCGCTATTGGAGGTCGCGAGACTACCGTCCCGGATTGTTCGAGCGCGGTTGGGTTCCGGCGCACCCCACCTTTTATGCGCGGCGCGGCTTGTATCAAAAATGCGGCGGCTTTGACTTGAAGTTCGGCCTGGCCGCCGATTTTGATATCCTGCTGCGGTTCTTTCACAGCTGTGGAATTTCCAGTACCTATATCCCCGAAGTATTGGTCAAGATGCGTCTTGGAGGCGCGACCAATGTCAGCGTTGGAAATGTTGTCCGCCAAAATATGGAAATTGCCAGGATATTTCGCAAGTATGGCCTGCACGTCGGCCTTAAACCTTTTGCCTTCAGACTGCTGTCGCGACTGTCACAGTTTCTTAGAAAGCCCGCGCCACATGGCTAGCACGATGAAAGTCCTGGTGACAGGTGCGTCCGGCCTCGTCGGGCGTGCAGTCACAGAGCAATTGCTTGCGCTTGGCGGATACGAAGTATTGGCGATGACACGCACAAGTCCTGCGCGTCCGGTGCCGGGTGCCCGCTACATGCCGGTCGGCGATATGACGCTCAACACCGACTGGCAATCGGCATTGACCAATGTTCAAACAGTGGTGCATGCGGCGGCCCGCGTACATGTTCTGAACGACCATACCGCCCGGTCGCTGGCGCGATTTGAGCGGGTCAACGTGGAGGTCGCTCTCAAACTGGCAAGGCAGGCGGCGCTCGCCGGGGTGCGGCGCTTTGTGTTCTTGAGTTCAATTGGTGTCAATGGCGTCAGGACGGAAGTGGACAGTGCGTTCTCCGAGACTGATCAGCCGCAGCCGCATAATCCCTACGCGCATTCGAAATTGAAGGCCGAACTGGGCTTGCGCCAGATCGCCGGGGAGACCGGCTTGGAGGTTGTCATCATTCGGCCGCCGCTGGTCTACGGTCCGGGGGTCAGGGCCAATTTTGCAGCCCTGATGCGGGCGGTGCAGCGCGGCTGGCCCTTGCCCCTGGGCGCTGTGCACAACTTTCGCAGCATGGTCGGCATTGACAATCTGGTCGATTTGATCATCACTTGCCTGAAGCACCCCAAGGCCGCAAATCAGACCTTCCTGGTCAGTGACGGGCACGATCTTTCCAGCGCCGAGCTGGTTCGCGGCCTGGCTCGGGAAGCGGGGTGGGCGCACGACTGCTGCCGGTGCCGCCGTGGATTTTGTGGACCGGTGCCGCCTTGGTGGGGCGAGGGGACGTGATACAGCGACTTTGCGGCAGCTTGCGTGTGGATATCTCAAAGGCCAAGCTTGTTCTCGGGTGGGAGCCGCTGATTTCGGTGGACGAGGGCCTGCGCCGCACGGTAGCGGCTGCGAGCAGGCCATGAGACCACCCAGCCCGGTGACCCGAGGCGGGATCCAGCAAGTGGCCGATCGGTGGACCACGGACATTTCGATTTCCGTGGTCAGCCATTCCCAAATTGATCTTGTCTCGGATTTGTTGACCGGGTTGAAGGCCTATTGCTCGGCATTGCGCTTTGAGTTGATATTGACGCTCAATCTGGCCGAGACGCTGCCGTTCACTCTGGAGAGCTTCCCGTTCCCGATCAGGCTGATCGAAAATCCAAGCCCGCTCGGTTTTGGTGCCAATCAGAATCAGGCATTCACCCAGGCTTCAGGGCGATATTTTTGTGTCATTAATCCGGATATTCAATTAGAGTGCAATCCGTTCGCACCTCTGCTGGCCTGTATCGAACATTCCGGTGCCGGAGTTATTGCCCCGGCGGTGGTCGGCGAGGATGGCGCACTGGAGGACAGTGCGCGTCGTTTTCCTACTCCATGGATGATATTGCGCAAGTTTTTCGGAGCGGTCCTGGCGCACGACTACGTGATTCGCGACAGTCTCGTTTACCCCGATTGGGTTGCCGGCATGTTCATGATGTTTCCACGCGAACTGTTTGAACGGTTGGAGGGATTTGACGAGCGGTATTTTCTTTATTATGAGGACGTCGATATTTGTGCCAGATTGAGACGGTTGGGCTATGCAGCCGTGGTCTGTCCGCAGGCCAGAGTGGTGCATCGCGCGCAACGTCACAGTCACCGAAATTTCAGGTATTTGCGCTGGCATCTGCAAAGCATGCTTCGATTTTTCCTGTCAGATGCTTGGCGGCGAATTCGGCATGGTCCCCTGAAAAAGCCGGGCGTCGGCCGCGCTGGCGATAATGAGCCGGGGCAGTGAATCATGGAAGCCGGCAGAAACTCAAGCCCTCTGAAGCGGATCTTCGATATTGCACTGGCGGTTCTGGCGCTGGTGTTTTTGCTGCTGCCATTGGCGCTGCTTGCCCTGGCGGTCAGGCTGACCTCGCCGGGCCCGATCCTGTACTGGTCTGATCGCATCGGGCGCAACAATGCGACCTTCAAAATGCCCAAGTTCCGCAGCATGCACTCGGGTACTCCGGTCGTGGCGACCCATTTGCTGGACAATCCCGACGCCTGCCTGACCTCGATCGGGAGCTTCCTGCGCAAGAGCAGTCTGGATGAATTGCCGCAATTGTGGAACATCATCAAGGGCGACATGAGTTTCGTCGGTCCCCGGCCGGCCCTGTTCAATCAACACGACCTGATTGAATTGCGCACGCGCAATGGTGTTCACACGCTGCTGCCCGGCTTGACTGGCTGGGCTCAAATCAATGGGCGCGACGAGTTGCCAATTGCGCAAAAGCTTGCGCTGGATATTGAATATCTGAACCGGAGATCATTCTGCTTCGATATAAAAATAATATTCCTGACCGCGCTGAAGGTCATAAAGAGAGATAATGTAACGCATTAGAACTAGAAAAAACCGATCTGCTGTCGACGGATCATTTGGGAGTTTCACGTTTTAACAGGATGGTGTAGCGATGAGTAATTTGGTTGAAATTCAGAGTCAAATCGAGAAATTGCAGAAACAGGCGACTGAAATCAAGTCGCGCGAGTTTGACAAGACCGTGCAGGATATTCTTGTGAAAATGCAGGCATTCGGCATCACCGTGAAAGATCTGCAGGGCGGCAAGGGGCGTGCTGCCAAGGGCAAGAGTGCCAAAGGGGCCAAGACCGCACCGGTCAAAGCCAGCAAGAAGGCCAAGGAGAGCGCAGTGGTGGCCGCCAAATATCGGGGTCCGAATGGAGAAACCTGGAGCGGACGCGGTCTGACCCCGCGCTGGCTGACGGCGCTGCTGGCGCAAGGCAAGACCAAAGAAGAATTCGCAATCCAGCCCTGAGTTCCCGTGACCGACGTCAGCAAGATCCCCCCGCGGGACAAAGCCGAGATTCTGGCGCAGGCCCTGCCGTACATCCGCAAGTTTCACGGCAAGACGATGGTCATCAAGTACGGCGGCAACGCGATGACCGATCCGGAATTGCAGGCCGACTTTGCCGAGGACGTTGTCCTGCTCAAATTGGTCGGTATCAACCCGGTCGTGGTGCATGGCGGCGGACCGCAGATCGAAACCGCCCTCAAGCGGCTTGGGAAGAAGGGCCAATTCATCCAGGGTATGCGAGTCACGGACGCTGAAACCATGGAGGTGGTCGAGTGGGTGCTGGGTGGAGAAGTGCAGCAGGACATTGTGGGGCTGATCAACCAGGCCGGCGGCAAGGCGGTCGGATTGACAGGGCGCGATGGCGGCATGATTCGGGCGCAAAAGCTGAAGATGATCGACAGTTCCGACCCCAGCATCGAGCACGATGTCGGCCTGGTCGGCGACATCGTCAGCATCGATCCGAGCGTGGTCAAGGCGCTGCAGGATGACGCCTTCATCCCGGTCATCAGCCCGATCGGTTTCGGTGAAAACAACGAAAGCTACAACATCAACGCCGATGTCGTGGCGGCCAAACTGGCCACCGTCCTGAAGGCTGAAAAATTGATGATGCTGACCAATATCAGCGGCGTCCTGGACAAAGCCGGCAATCTGCTCACCAATCTCAGTGCCCGCCAGATCGACGACCTGTTTCTTGATGGCACCATCAGCGGCGGTATGCTGCCCAAGATCAGCGGCGCACTGGACGCGGCCAAGAGCGGCGTGAATTCAGTGCATATCATCGACGGACGCGTGCCGCATGTGCTGTTGCTCGAGATTCTGACGGATCAGGCCTTTGGCACCATGATCCGGTCCCATTAGCGGCGCGAGGCGACGGGATCGGGCCGCTGATCGTGGCCGACCCCGCGAAAACCCTTGGGTCCGCTGTGCGAGAATGAATTTACCATTTCATTTTGCGCACCATGTCTGACGTTGATTTCTCACCACCAGCACCTTCCCAAAATGCATTGGGAACGCAAATTGCCGCGCCGGTACGCAAGCGGCCCAAGCCGGGCGAGCGACGCGTGCAAATACTGCAGGTATTGGCGAGCATGCTGGAGCAGCCGGGTGCCGAGCGCGTCACGACCGCGGCTCTGGCGGCGCGGCTGGATGTGAGCGAGGCCGCGCTGTACCGTCACTTTGCCAGCAAAGCCCAGATGTTCGAGGGCTTGATCGACTTCATCGAGCAGACCGTTTTTTCCCTGGTAAACCAGATTGCGGAGCGCGAAGTGTCGGTGACGCAGGCCGAGCACGGCCCGGATCAGCAGGCCGGTCCGCGCCAGGCCGCCAAGATTGTGCTGATGCTGGTGCAGTTTGCCGAGAGGAATCCCGGCATGACCCGCGTCATGGTCGGCGATGCACTGGTTTTCGAAAATGAGCGTCTGCAGCAGCGCATGAACCAGTTCTTTGACAAGATCGAGGCTTCTTTCAAGCAAAGTCTGCGCGGCTTTGCCGCCGCGACCGGCTCTGCAACGCCCACTGTCGACACGCAGGTGCGCGCCTCGGTTCTGACCGCTTTTGTGGTCGGACGGCTGCAGCGCTTCGCGCGCTCAGGCTTCAAACGTCTGCCATCGGAACACATCGAGGCCAGCCTGGCCCTGATTCTTTGACGATTTTCAAACATATCGGTCAAGGATGCGGGTAAACCCGCGTTTTTCTTAGAAATACCACTCTAGATTGCCGGCGAACCAGCCTTGTGGTGAAGATTCTGTTGCAAAATAGAACGATCGTTCTTTTTTTTAGCGACATGCCAACCTCCGAATCCCCTACCAAGCCCCTGCGGCCTAAAAGCCGGCTGGGCACGCGTGGCGGGCGTGCGATGCAGAAGGGGCAGCACACCAAGCAGATCATCGTCGACGCCGCACTCGGACTGGCGGCCCAGATTGGACTGGAAGGCCTGAGCATCGGCACATTGGCCGAGGTCACGCAAATGAGCAAGTCAGGCGTCTTTGCCCACTTCGGCTCGCGTGAGGAACTTCAGATTTCGGTCATCCGCGAGTACTACAACCGCTTTTCAGATGAAGTCTTCTTCCCCGCAATGGATGAAGCGCGCGGCCTGCCCCGCGTGCGCGCGCTGTTCGCCAACTGGATGAAGCGGGTTGCGGTTGAACTCCAGTCCGGCTGCATCTTCATCAGCGGTGCAGTCGAATTTGATGACCGCTCAGGGCCGGTGCGGGACGCGCTGGCCAGTTCGGTCAAGACCTGGTTGGCGGCAATGTACCGAGCCGTTGTCCAGGCCAAAGAGGAGGGTCAACTCGACGAGGCGGCCGACGAGCAGCAAATGGCCTTCGAGATTCACGGACTGATCCTGGCCCTGCACTACGAAGCCAGGTTCCTGAACAATCCGGATTCCATCAAGCACGCCAACAAGGGCTTTGAGAACATTCTGGCGCGCTACGGCAAGAGCAGCGCGGCCATGCCATCCATTTCCACCAAATCGAATCCAGTTTCAAAGGAGTAATCAACATGCCTTCCTACACGCCACCGCTGCGAGACATGCAATTTGTGATGCACGAGGTGCTCAGGGTTGAAGACGATTTCAAGCAGATACCCCAGTACGCCGACATCGATGCCGACACTGTCAATGCGGTGCTTGAAGAGGGCGGTAAATTTGCCGCCGAGGTCGTCTTCCCGCTCAATGTCAGCGGAGACACCGAAGGCTGCACGATCGACCAAAGCACGCACGCGGTGACGACTCCCAAGGGTTTCAAGGAGGCCTACGCGAAATACGTCGAGGCCGGTTGGGCCGCGCTTGCCTGCGAGCCCGAATTCGGCGGCCAGGGCTTGCCGCTGGTCGTCAACCAGTGCTTCTACGAAATGCTCAACAGCGCCAACCAGGCCTGGACCATGTACCCCGGCCTGACGCACGGCGCCTATGCGTCCCTGGTCACCCACGGCACCGAGGAACAGAAACAGACTTACCTGCACAAGATGACCAGCGGCGAATGGACCGGCACCATGTGCCTGACCGAGGCCCACTGCGGCACCGATCTGGGCCTGATGCGCACCAAGGCCGAGCCGCAGGCCGACGGCAGCTACAAACTCACCGGCAACAAGATATTCATCAGCGCCGGCGAGCAGGACATGACCGACAACATCATCCATCTGGTGCTGGCCCGCTTGCCGGAAGCGCCCGCCGGCATCAAGGGCGTGAGCCTGTTCATCGTGCCGAAGTTCCTCGTCAACAAGGACGGTTCGATCGGGGCGCGCAACGGCATCTATTGCGGCGGCCTGGAGCACAAGATGGGGATCAACGGCAACGCCACGGCCCAGATCGTGCTCGAAGGTGCGGTCGGCACCATGGTGGGTCAGCCCAACAAGGGCATGAACGGCATGTTCGTGATGATGAATGCGGCGCGCCTGGGCGTTGGCAACCAGTCGCTGGGCCTGACCGAGGTGGCCTACCAGAATGCGCTGGCCTATGCGAAGGACCGCATTCAAATGCGCTCACTGACCGGTCCCAAGGCCAGGGATCTGGCGGCCGACCCGATCATCGTTCATCCCGACGTGCGCAAGATGCTGCTGACCGCCAAAGCCTATGCCGAGGGCGGGCGTGCGCTGATGTGCTACAGCTCGATGCTGCTGGAGAAGGAGCATCGGCACCCGGACGAAAAAGTTCGCAAGGAATCCGGCGAACTGCTGGCCATGCTGACGCCCATTGTCAAAGCCTTCATCACCGACAACGGCTTCACGGCCGCGTCGGGCTGCCTGCAGGTGTTCGGCGGCCACGGCTACATCAAGGAATGGGGCATGGAGCAGTACGTGCGCGACGCCCGCATCAACATGATCTACGAAGGCACCAATACCGTTCAGTCGCTGGACCTGCTGGGCCGCAAGATATTGGGCAACAACGGCGCCACCTTGCGCAAGTTCGGCAAACTGATAGGCAAACTGGTGGAAGAAGAAGGCGTCAACGAAAAGATGTCCGAGTTCATCACTCCGATTGCGGTGCTGGGCGAGCAGATGACCAAGTTCACGACCGAGATCGGCTTCAAGGGTTTCCAGAATCCGGACGAGGTGGGAGCCGCCGCGGTGGACTATCTTCGCGTCGCCGGGCACCTGGTCTTTGGCTATTTTTGGGCCCGCATGGCGCAGGTCGCGCTGCGCGAAATCGCTGCCGGCAACACCGACAGTTTCTACCTGGCGAAACTGCAGACGGCGCGCTTCTACTTTGCCAAGTTGTTTCCCGAGACGGCGACATTGATGCGCACCGCGCGCGCCGGCAGCAAGGTATTGATGGATACTGATGCTGCGTTGCTTTAGACGCATTGACGAAATCAACCACTTTGGAGACCCTAGATGAAAAGTAAACAGCTTATTGCTCGTGGCACTTTTGTCCTTGCCGCACTTTGTGTCAGCGCCGGTGCGCAGGCGCAGATGTCGCCGGTGGGAAATTGGCACACCATCGACGACAAGACCGGTGAAGTCAAAAGCCAGATCCAGGTCACCGACAGCAACGGCGTGCTGAGCGGGCGGGTCGAAAAACTGCTGCGCAAGGACGCGGACCAGAAGGGCCTGTGCAAGGAGTGCACCGACGATCGCAAGGACAAGCCGATGCTGGGGCTGGAGATCATCCGTGGCGCCAAGAAGGTCGCGGACAAGGATGTCTGGGAAGGCGGCAAGATCCTGGACCCGGAAAACGGCAAGGAGTACACGCTTCGCATGACACCGATCGAGGCCGGAAAGAAACTCGAGGTGCGTGGCTCGATCGCATTTTTCGGGCGCACGCAGACCTGGATTCGCGTCCAGTAGAGACACCCGTTCGCCCTGAGCTTGTCCAAGGGCATTCATGAACACATCAGACGGCTTCGACAGGCTCGGCCCGAACGGAGATAAGGCAGATGTCAAGATTTCAAGTCAATAAAGTTGCGGTGCTGGGCGCCGGTGTGATGGGTGCACAGATTGCCGCACACCTGGTCAATGTCAAGGTGCCGGTGATCCTGTTCGACCTGCCCGCTCGCGAGGGTCCGAAAAACGGCATCGTGACCAGGGCGGTCGACGCACTGAAGAAGCTCAAGCCGGCTCCGCTCGGTGTCGCGCAGGATGCGGCCCTGATAGCGCAGGCCAACTACGAAGAGCATCTGGAATTGCTCAGGGATTGCGACCTGGTGATCGAGGCGATCG
>JBMOJJ010000153.1:0-8793 GCA_049315845.1 Rhodoferax sp. | reverse complement strand
CCAGACCCATCTGCAAAGCGAGGTCTACAACAAGATCAAGGAGTGGCTGCTGCCCAACGAGGAAGGCAGGCGCGACCTCGGCGACTGGGACATCAGCCGCGACGCACCCTACTTCGGCATTGAAATTCCGGACGCGCCGGGCAAGTACTTCTATGTCTGGCTCGATGCGCCGATCGGCTACCTGGCTTCGCTGAAGAACCGCTTCATCAAGCTCGCGGGCGACGCGGCGCTGGGCGCGCAGCACTACGAGGCCTTCCTGGCCGATCCGGCGACCGAGCAGTACCACTTCATCGGCAAGGACATCATCACCTTCCATACCCTGTTCTGGCCGGCGATGCTGCATTTCAGCGGACGCAAGACGCCCGACGCGGTGTTCGTGCACGGCTTCCTGACGGTCAACAGCGAGAAGATGAGCAAGAGCCGCGGCACCGGCCTGGACCCGCTGAAGTACCTAAGCCTGGGCATGAACCCGGAGTGGCTGCGCTACTACATCGCCACCAAGCTCAATGCCCGCAATGAAGACGTCGAGTTCAGCCCGGAGGATTTCATGGCGCGGGTCAACAGCGACCTGGTCGGCAAGTACATCAATATCGCCAGCCGGGCGGCCGGCTTCATCGCCAAGCGCTTTGACTACAAGCTGGGCGACATTAGCGACGATGGCGGCGCGCTGCTGACACTGCTGCGCGCGGAGCGGCTGTCCATCGAAGAACTGTTCGAGGACCGCGAGTACGCCAAGGCGCTGCGCGAAACCATGCTGCTGGCCGACCGCGTCAACGAATACGTCGATGCCAACAAGCCCTGGGAACTGGCCAGGCTGGCCGGCATGGACGCGCGCCTGCACGACGTGTGCACGGTCTGCATCGAAGCCTTCGCCATGCTCAGCGCCTACCTCAAGCCCGTGCTGCCGATGTTGGCGGCGCAGGTGGAAGCCTTCCTCGGCGTGCCGCCCCTGGCCTTCGCCAGTGTCGAGCAGGCGCTGGGCGCCGGCCACCGCATCGGCGACTACAAGCACCTGATGCAGCGCGTCGACATCAAGCAACTCGAGGCGCTGTTCGAGGCGCCCGCCGCGGCCGAAGCCCCGAAACCGGCTCCCGGCGGCGAGCAGATCTCCCCCGCCATCGGCATCGAAGACTTCAGCAAGATCGACCTGCGCATTGCCCGCATTGTCGATTGCGAAGCGGTGCCGGGCTCGACCAAACTGCTGCGCCTGACGCTCGATGTCGGTGAAGATAAAACACGCAACGTCTTCAGTGGCATTGCCGGCGCCTGCAAACCGGCGGACCTGATCGGAAAGCTCACCGTGCTGGTGGCAAATCTGGCGCCTCGCAAGATGAAATTCGGAGTCAGCGAAGGCATGGTGCTGTCGGCCAGTCATGCCGACGACAAGTCCCAACCTGGAATTTATCTGCTGGAGCCGGTGCACGGTGCGCAGCCCGGCATGCGGGTGCACTGATGATGAAATTTGACTTCCGCCCGAAGTTGTTCGACGCGATGGCGGACTACAACCGCGGCCGGCTGGTCAAGGATGTCGGCGCCGGCCTGACGGTCGGCGTCGTCGCCCTGCCGTTGGCGATGGCCTTTGCCATTGCCAGCGGTCTCAAGCCGGAGGCCGGCATCTTCACCGCCATCATCGCCGGTTTTCTGGTGTCTGCGCTCGGCGGCAGCCGGGTCCAGATCGGCGGCCCGGCAGGCGCCTTCATCGTCATCGTTTACGGCATCGTGCAGCGCTACGGGCTGGGCAATCTGATCATCGCCACCGCCATGTCGGGCGTGCTGCTGTTCGTCATGGGAATGCTGAAACTCGGGACACTGATCCGCTTCATACCGATCTCGGTCGTGATCGGCTTTACCAACGGCATTGCGGTACTGATAGGACTGTCCCAGATCAAGGACTTTCTGGGCTTGCCGGTGAAAGTCATGCCGGCCGATTTTTTTGGCATTGTTGCGGTCATCGGCGGCAACCTGCACGCGATCAACCCGCAGGCTTTGATCCTCGCGGCCGTTTCGCTGGCGGTGATCGTTGCCTGGCAATTTTTCATGCCCAAGATCGGCAGCGCGCAGTTCACCGGCAAGCTGACGCCGATCCCGGGATCGATTGTGGCTCTGGTTCTCGCGACTGTGGCGGTCTCGGCGCTGGACATGCAGGTGGACACCATCGGCAGCCGCTTCGGCGGCATTCCGGGCGCGCTGCCCTCATTTCAGCTGCCGGATTTCAGCTGGGAGACGGCCCGCTTCCTGTTCATCCCGACCACGACGCTGGCCTTGCTGGGCGCGATCGAGTCGCTGCTGTGCGCGCGCGTCGCGGACGGCATGATCGACGACCGGCACAATCCCAATCAGGAGCTGATGGCGCAGGGTCTTGCCAATTTCATCTGCCCCTTCTTCGGCGGCATGCCGGCCACCGGAACGATCGCCCGCACCGTCACCAACATCAAGAACGGCGGTACCAGTCCGGTCGCCGGCATGGTGCACGCAATCACGCTCCTGTTGGTGATACTGGTGGCCGCGCCGCTCGCTAAGAATGTGCCGCTGGCCTGCCTGTCGGCGATATTGATGTTTGTGGCCTGGAACATGGGTGAATGGCGCGAGTTCGTGCATTTGCGCCAGTACCGGCTGCCGTACCGCATCACGCTGCTGGCGGTCTTTTTTCTGACGGTGGTGTTCGATCTGACGGTGGCGGTCGAGGTCGGGCTGGTCGCGGCCTGTATCACCTTCATCTACCGCATTTCGAGCCTGACCCGCTGCGAACCGGTTGCCGCCGCGGATTTTCCGGCACTGACGGCGCTTTCTGCATCAGACCGGCGTCTGGCCAGCTACCGGCTGTACGGGGCGCTGTTCTTTGGTGCGGTCAAACTGATCGAGAACCTGCAAGACCACCTGCCAACCCAGGTTCTGCTGCTGGACCTGAAGAACGTGCTCTACATCGACTCGTCTGGAGCGGACACCCTGAACGATCTGGCGCGCAGCTGCAATCACGGCGCCGTGACTTTGCTGATCTGCGGCCTCAGCCACCAGCCGCTGGACATCGCCCGGCGCAGCGGCTTTGTCGACCTGGTCGGCGCCGCGCAGTTCCACCCTGATCTGGCATCGGGCGTGGCGGCGGCCACGCAGCGGCTGCATTCACCCTCGCAGGGCTAAAATACGCCAACGAGGTCATTTCATGAATATTTTCTATCGCCCGAAGTACCAGTCCGACGCCACCCAGTTCATCAACGAGCTGAAGGCGAAGAACCCCGACATGGCCGCAAAGCAGGATCAGGGCCGCGCGCTGTTGTGGGACCGGACGCTGGACCGTGATGCCTTGAACGGCTACCAGGCCGCCAAAGTCAGCCAGAACGCGTACGTCTACCAGACTGATCCAAAATAAGCCCTTGGCAACGCCCGCCCAGCAGGGGCTTGATCTGATCAATGCGCCTGACATGGCAGGCATGCCGGAGGTGGTGGACCACGTTGCGGTTGCCCGGCTCTACGGCGAGCCGCTGTTCTCGATGCCGGAGGATCTGTACATCCCGCCCGATGCTCTGGAAGTCTTTCTGGAAGCCTTCGAAGGTCCGCTTGACCTGCTGCTGTACCTGATTCGCAAGCAGAATTTCAACATCCTCGATATTCCGATGGCGGGCGTGACGCGCCAATACCTGGTTTATGTGGAAGAGATCCGCAGCCGCAATCTGGAACTGGCGGCCGAGTATCTGCTGATGGCCGCGATGCTGATTGAAATCAAGTCGCGCATGCTGCTGCCGCCGAAAAAGGCCGCGCCCGGGCAGGAAGCCGAGGATCCGCGGGCCGAACTGGTGCGCCGGCTGCTCGAATACGAACGAATGAAGATGGCGGCAACCAAGCTCAACAGCCTGCCCCAGTTCGGCCGCGACTTCCTGAAGGCGCAGGTCTATATCGAACAGTCCTTGCAGCCGCGCTTTCCCGACGTCAGCGTGATCGACCTGAAGGATGCCTGGTCCGCTCTTCTGAAACGCGCGACGCTGGTGCAGCACCACAGGATCACGCGCGCCGAATTGTCGGTGCGAGAGCACATGAGCCTGGTGCTGAAGAAGCTTCAGGGCCGGCGCTTTGTTGAATTTGAAGAGCTGTTCGACCCCGCCAAAGGAGCGCCAGTGCTGGTTGTCACATTCATCGCGATGCTCGAACTGGCCAAGGAAACATTGATCGAAATCACGCAGGCCGAGGTTTTTGCACCGATCTATGTGCGGCTGGCCTACTCGCCGGCCGCCTGACGCCCCATCAGCCAGGCCACCGCCCGGGCGGGTTCGATCTGTCCGTCCAGCAGGGCAACAACCGCCTGCGTGATCGGCATCTCGACGCCCAGACTTGCCGAGCGCTGCAGCACGGTGCGGGCGCAATTGACTCCCTCGGCCACATGTCCCAATGCGGCGACCGCCTGCTGCAGCGTCTGACCGCGCGCCAGCGCCAGCCCGACCTGACGGTTGCGCGACAGGTCTCCGGTGGCCGTCAGCACCAGATCACCCAGCCCCCCCAAGCCCATGAAGGTGTCGGAGCGCGCGCCCAGGGCCAGGCCCAGCCTGGTGATTTCGGCTAGGCCGCGGGTGATCAGCGCGGCACGCGCATTCAAACCCAGACTCAGGCCGTCGCACAGGCCGGTGGCGATCGCCATCACATTCTTGACCGCGCCCCCGACCTCAACGCCGGCGATGTCTTCGTTGGCATAGATCCGCAGCGACGGGCTGTGAAAAGCCTGCACCAGCGTATTGCGCATCGGCGCGTGCACGCTGGCCGCCACCAGCGCGGTCGGCTGGCCGCGCGCCACCTCAAGCGCAAAGCTCGGCCCGCTCAGCACACCCGCGACAAGGTCTGGCGCAACCTGTGCCTGCACCTCATGCGCCAGCAGACCGGTCGATTGACCGATCGCGGCCTCAAAACCCTTGCAGAGCCAGACCACCGGCACGCGGCAACCGGCCAGGCGGGTCAGCAGTTCGCGCAGGCCCGCCATCGGTGTCGCAACCACCACCAGATCAAAGCGATTGACCAGGCCGCCGAGTTCAGCGGCACTGTCGGCACTGATGCTGATGGCCGCTGGCAGCTTGATGCCCGGCAGGTAGCGCGCATTTTCACGTTGTTCCTGCAGCGCGCGGGCTTGCCGGGCGTCCCGTGCCCACAGCGTCACCGCGTGGTCGCAGACTGCATTGTTGACCGCGTTGACCGCCAGCGCGGTACCCCAGGCACCAGCCCCGAGCACGACGATCTTCATCGCAGGAAAGGCTCGGAATCCGGGGCCGGATCAGCAGTTGGCGACCGGCGTCTACTGGGTAGCGCCGCCAGAGGCCGGCGCAGCGCCCGCCAGCTGTTGCTGCTGTTGCTGCTCGTACATGGCCTGGAAGTTGATTTCAGACAGATGAACCGGCGGAAAGCCGCCGCGCTGAATCAGGTCTGCCACATTGCCACGCAGGTAGGGATAGACAATTTGCGGGCAGGCAATGCCCATCACCTGGCTCATCTGCTCCTCGGGCAAGTTGCGGATCTCGAAGATGCCGGCCTGCGTCGCTTCCGCCAGGAAGACCGTCTTGTCCTTGATCTTGGTCTGCACCGTGGCGGTGACAGTCACCTCAAAAATGCCTTCAGCCACCGGTGCCGCGTTGACGCTCAGCTGGATGTCTACACTGGGCGCCTCCTGCTCCAGCAGGATGGCAGGGGAATTGGGTTGCTCCAGCGATGCACCCTTGAGGTAGACACGTTGAATCTGGAAAACAGGTTCTTGCTGATCGGACATGGGATTACTTTCTGGTCAAAAAAAATCGCTCCGGAACGCCCGGGGCGACAACGGAAAACAAGGCGGATTATCTCAGGCCGCGTTCAACAGCGGCAGCAGACCGCCGCGCGCATCGAGCGCCATCAGATCATCACAGCCCCCGACATGGGTCTGGCCAATGAAGATCTGGGGCACGGTGCGCCGGCCCGTGATCTCCATCATCTTCATGCGCTGCGCGGGATCGCTGTCGACACGGATCTCTTCGAGTTGCAGAACGCCCCTGGCCTTGAGGATCTGCTTGGCCCGAACACAGTAGGGACAGACAGCGGTGGTGTAGATTGTGACGCTCTGCATGGTCAGTCCTTCTCTACCGGCAGGTTGGCGCTTCTCCACGCGCCCAGGCCGCCGGCCAGCGATTGCGCCTGCTCGTAGCCGAGCTTTTTGGCAATCGCCACCGCGCGGTTCGAACGAGCCCCCGACTGGCAAACCAGAATCACCGGCAAGGCCTTGTTCTTCACCGCGCCGGCCAGTTTTTCCTCCAGCTGATTGAGGGGAATGTTCTTCGCGCCACCCACATGGCCGGCCGCAAATTCGTTGGCTTCACAGACATCGATGACCACCGCCTTTTCCCGGTTGATCAGCTGCACCGCGCCTTGCGCCGTCAGCCCACCGCCGGCGCCCTTGAGGAGCGGCCAGAACAACAGCCCTGCCGAGACCAGCGCGACCGACATCAACATCCAGTTATCGAGAACAAATTTCACAGGTTTCCTTGGTGGAATTTTGGACACATTGCGGCATCAGCCGCGGCGACGCGATGCGCGCCCCTTGCGTGCCCCACGGATTGAATCAAGCGCTCATTTTAGAATACCGGAATAACCCGCGCTTTCAAGCCCGTTGATTGACCCGGATTTGACCCTTCAAGAAGCCCAAGATGCACAAACTCGTTCTCATCCGCCACGGTGAATCCACCTGGAACCTTGACAATCGATTTACCGGCTGGACCGACGTCGACCTGACCAAGACCGGCATTGAGCAGGCCGACAACGCCGGCCGCCTGCTCAAGGCCGAAGGCTACGACTTCGACATCGCCTACACCAGCGTGCTCAAGCGTGCGACCCGCACGCTGTGGCATGTGCTCGACGCGATGGATCGCACCTGGCTTCCGGTTGTCAACAGCTGGCGCCTGAACGAACGCCACTACGGCGCGTTGCAAGGGCTCAACAAGGCCGATATGGCCAAGCAGTATGGCGATGCACAGGTCCTGGTCTGGCGCCGCAGCTACGACACCCCGCCGCCGGCGCTGGAGCCGACCGACCCGCGCTGCGAGCGCAGCGACGTGCGCTACGCAAAGCTGAAACCGGAGCAGATTCCGTTGACCGAATGCCTGAAGGACACCGTGGAGCGGGTCATGCCGTTCTGGACCGAGGCGCTGGCGCCGGCCCTGAAGGCCGGAAAGCGCGTTGTCGTGGCGGCGCACGGCAACTCGATCCGGGCCCTTGTCAAGTACTTGGACAACATCTCCGACAGCGACATCGTCGGATTGAACATCCCGAATGGCATACCGCTGGTCTACGAGCTCGACGATCAGCTCAGGCCGATCCGGCATTACTACCTTGGCGACGCCGAGGCCGCTGCCAAGGCGGCAGCAGCGGTGGCGGCCCAGGGTAAAGCTTGAGTAAACCGGGAACCGCAGCGGCAGGAATGTCTCGAAACGTGTATATTCGCCTGAGCTTTGCGGGACAGGCCGCGGCTGCGCAACGCGAGCCAGCTCTGCCCTCAACTGATTAAGATTTGTATGGGTCATAAATTGAAAACTGCAGGCTGGATCTCGCTCGGCATCATTGCGGGCGCACTGACGACTGTTTCACTCCAGACCGTGGCCCGCGCCACGCTGGCGCCGCTGCCGCTGGAAGAACTGCAGCAGCTGGCCGCCGTGTTCGGCATGGTCAAGAGCAATTACGTCGAGCCGGTCAACGACAAGAAGCTGATCACGGACGCCATCATCGGCATGGTGTCCAGCCTCGACCCGCATTCACAGTATCTGGACAAGAAGTCCCTGAAGGAATTCAACGAGGGCACGACCGGCAAGTTTGTCGGCGTCGGCATCGAAATCGCCCAGGAGGACGGGCTGATCAAGGTGGTGTCGCCGATCGAAGGCTCGCCCGCTTTTCGGGCCGGCATCAAACCCAACGACCTGATCGTCAAGATTGACGACACGACGGTCAAGGGACTGCCGCTGAGCGAGGGCGTCAAGCGCATGCGCGGCGAACCCAATACCAAGGTCCTGCTGTCGATCTTCCGCAAGGACGAAAGCCGCACTTTCCCGGTGCTGATCACGCGCGAGGAAATCCGTACCCAGTCGGTGCGCAGCAAGGTGATGGAGCCGGGCTATGCCTGGATTCGCCTGAGCCAGTTCCAGGAGCGCACGGTAGAGGACTTCGCGCGCAAGATCGAAGAAATCTACAAGGCGGAGCCGCAGCTCAAGGGGCTGGTGCTGGACCTGCGCAACGATCCGGGCGGATATCTGGACGCCGCGGTGGCGGTGTCAGCGGCGTTTCTGCCGGAGAACGTGACCGTTGTATCGGCCAATGGTCAACTGGCGGAGAGCAAATTTGTGCACAAGGCCTCGGCCGAGTTCTACCATCGCAGCGGTGGCGCCGATCCGCTCCGGCGACTGCAGGATGTCACCAAGGGCGCGCTGAAGACCGTGCCGCTGGTGGTGCTGGTCAACGAAGGCTCGGCTTCGGCGAGCGAAATCGTGGCCGGCGCGCTGCAGGACCACAAGCGCGCGACGGTCTTGGGCAACCAGACCTTCGGCAAGGGCTCGGTTCAGACCGCCGTCTGTCTTGACCCCTCGTTTCGCATGGACAACTGCCCGACGGCAGGTTTGAAGCTCACCACCAGCCGCTACTACACGCCGAGCGGCAAATCGATCCAGGCCAAGGGCATCGTGCCAGACATCATGGTTGATGAAACCGAAGAGGGCAATTTGTTTTCGGCACTGCGTACCCGTGAGGCCGACCTGGAAAAACACCTGGGCAGTGGGCAGGGCGCTGAAGTGAAAGACGCCGCCC
>JBMOJJ010000152.1:0-8861 GCA_049315845.1 Rhodoferax sp. | reverse complement strand
ACGGTGGACGGCAATGCCGTCGTGCTGCAAGCCAACGGCAACGTGGCCAGCAACAGCACCACGCTAAGCGGCCAGCAAATGGGCGCAGTGGGGTCCGAGCTCAGCACCAGCGGCGGTAACACGCAGAGCAACTCAGGCAGCCAGACGGCAACATTGAGTTCAGACAGAGTGGGTGTGGTGGTTGGTAGCACGTCGGCAGTTGGTTTGTCCAACCTGTCAGGCGGCTCGGTGAGCAGCAACGCTCTGAGGGCCATGACTTACGCTAACAGTGCAATCAACGCGAACAACACCACGGCCAGCAACACGGCTTACTTGGGCACGATGTCTACGACCAACTCGCAGACCAACACGGCGGCTGGCACGGGAAGCAGCTCGATCACTGGCGCCACGGTGGGCTTTGACATTGGCAACAGCGTGACATCCATCACCGGCTCAGCCCTGAGCGTGAACGCCAATGCACTGACGGCGGCCAGCTACGGCAACGGAGCCGACAACACCATCAGCGTGAATGCGCAGACGGTTACCGGCATTTCGTCCTCTGGCGCCTACACCACGCTGGGCAGCACGCAAGACAACTCCGGCAGCATGACGGCCCTGATTGGCTCGACGACACGCGTTGGCGTCTTTACCGGCACGGCCACGACCGGCATCACCGGTTCGCAGCTGTCGGTGGATGGCAACCAGCTGCAGGCCCTGACCTACGCCAACAACGCCACCAACGTGAACGCGGTAAAGGCCAGCAACAACGCCTACCTCGGCGCACTGGGCACGACCAACACGCAGAGCAATGTTGCGAGTGGCTCGGGCAGCAGCGCGATCACCTCGACGACGGTCGGTGTCAGCATTGGCGCAGCCAGCAGCACAGCACTGGGCACCTCTCCCACCAGCGTTTCGTCGAACGATCTGATGGCCGCCAGCTACGGCAATTACGCCAGCAACGCAACCAGCGCCTCGGGCGGTAACACGCTCTACGGCAGTGGCGCAACGCAGGAACTTTCGACCGGAAACGTGCAGACCAACTACGGCGCCATGACGGCATCGGGTAGCACGCTGCTGGTGGGTGTACTCACCAGCACGGCAGCCACCGGTGTTTCCAACTCGGCGCTGACGGTGGACGCCAATACGGTCAAGGCCGAGGCCAAGGGCAACATTGCCAGCAACAGCACCAGCATCACTGCTCAGCAGACCGACTCCACGACGGCGCTGAGCGCCCTGAGCGACAACTCGCAGGGTAATCTCGCCGCACTGAGCGCCACACTGGGCTCGACGACACGGGTTGGTGTCTTCACGGGTGCTACGACTCTCGAGAGTGTGACGGATTCGGCGCTGTCGGTAAGCCATAACCAGCTGGCAGCACTCACGCAGGCCAACAGCGCGACCAACGCCACCACCGTTGCCACCAGCAACACGGCGGATCTGGGTGCGCTGGCCACCACCAATGCGCAGACCAATACCTCTGCCGGCACCGGCGCCAGCACAGTGACCGGCGCCACGGTTGGTGTATCGCTGGGCGCGGTGAACGGGACCGCCGTGATCGCGCTGGACGCATCGCCTACCAGTGTATCGTCCAACACGCTCAGCGCAGCGAGCTACGGCAACGGTGCCAGCAATACGCTGACCGTGACGGCGCAACTGGCTGGCATCTCGGCGCGGCCGTTGGGTGACACCCTGACCAGCACGCAGAACAACTCGGGCAGTCAGACCGCGTTGATGAGCAGCACCAATGTGGGTGTCCTGACGAGCACCAGTACGGGCTCTACTTCCGCGACAGGCATCAACGCTTCCGCCTTGACGGTCAGCAACAACACACTTGAAGCCATGGCCTACGCCAACAGCGCGGCCAACATCAATAGCGTGACTGCGGCCAACAGTGCCTACCTGGGTGCCTTGCTGACCAGCAACACGCAGAACAATGGTGGACTGGGCTCGGGGTCGAGCACGATCAGCGCTACCACCCTGGGTGTGTCGCTGGGCGGTGAGACCACACTGGGCCTGAACAACTCGCCCACCAGCGTGCTGTCCAACACGCTGATTGCGGCCAGCTACGGCAACTACGCCACCAGTGCCACCAATGCATCCGGCGGTAACGTGCTCTACGGCAGCAACAACGCGACGGTGGATCTGAAGACCGACAACATCCAGACCAACGCTGCGACGATGTCGGCCTCGGGTAGCACCATCACGATCGGGGTGCTGGCAAGCGGCACGACTGGCACCGGCATCTCCGGCTCTTCTGTGACTGTTGGTTCCAACGCCGTGTCGGCACTGAGCTACGGTAACCAGGCCGGCAACTCGGTCTCGGCCACGGCGGGTGATGCCATCTACGGTTCGGGCAGCACCACGGCGCTGGTCCAAAGCGTGCAGAGCAACAGCGGCGCCACCGCTTCGTCGCTGGCCACAGTGAAGGTGGGGGTCTTCACCACCAACACGGGCACCGACGTCTCTGGCTCTGCAGTCACGGTCGATGGCAACCGCCTGACCGCTGCCAGCTATTCCAACAGCGCGGTCAACTCGCTGAGCCTGAACGCCCCGATCATCGGCGCCAGCGGCACAGTGGTCACCGGCCAGGTCTCCAACAGCCAGAGCAATACCGCCTCGGGTTCCGGCACCATTACCGATGCCACGGTCGGCATCGTGCCCAGCACGGGCGTCACCGGTGCTTTGGCCCTTAACGGTGTGACGGGCATGGTAGGCAACAACGCCCTGAACGCGCAGGCCGGCGGCAACACGGCGATCAACGCGCTCAACGCCACGGCGGTTGCAAGCATCGCGGGTAACGGCACCACAACGCCCAACTTCCAGGTGCTCAACTACCAGAACAACAGTTCTGCTGGTGTGATGACCGCCTCTGTGACCACCGGGACGATAGGCAACTGGGGCAGCAACAGCTCCAATTACTACGGTCCCAGCACGCTGACGGTGAGCCTGAACGGTGCCTCGGCCAACGCCTACGGCAACTCGGCCAGCAACTCACTCAACATGAGCGCCCTGACCGGTTCGTCCAACGCCGCCACGGTGGCACTGGGCAACAGCCAGAGCAATGCGGCTGCTCTGAGTGCCACGGTGACCAGCACCGTGATCGGTATCGGTAACGGCCAGGGCACCGGAACGGTTGCGATCTCTGGCAACAGCATCACTGCCAATACGGTGGGCAATGCGGTCAGCAACAGCATTGGCATCAAGCGCTGACAGGCCGGAGGCACAAAGAAAGATCATGATGGAAAAAACAAGCGGGCCTATGGTTGCACTGCTGGCGGCGCTGCTGCTGGCAGGCTGCGGCAGCGGAACGGCAGAGCTGCCAGTGCGCCAGTTCGGCGTCGCCGAGCCGCAGCTCAAGCAGACCGGCAACGCCAGCGGCATCACCCCTGGCTCCGGCTCCGGCCTGGTCACTTCGCAGATCGAGCCGGCCGGCGGCCAGCCGGCGCCGCTGGTCGGGGACACAGCCAACGTGGGCGTGGACGAGCTCTTTTTCGAGGTTGATCAGACCAGCACCATCAGCATCAATACCGGCGGCGAAGGCGTGCCGGCGGTGTCGCGGGTTACTGTGCTCGACGCTGGCGGCGTGGTCAGGTTCACGGCCGCTGGCGACAGTCCGCAGGCGCTGGTAAAACTGGAGCGCGGCACTTATGTGCTGCGCTTGACGGCGACCACGGGTGCCTCCGAGATCGCGCTGGGCATGGCGTGGTTTGGCGGCCAGTCCGGCTTGACCGTCGTCACCGATCTGCAGAAGCTCGCCAGCGGCAACTGCCCGCGCTGCAGTCTGCAGGGCGCGAACCTGAGCGGTACCGGTTTGCGTGGCTTCAACCTGGCCGGCGCCGATTTGCGCAATGCGATCATGGTGCAGGTGCCGGGCGGCTTGAAGCTCAGCGGCACCGACATGATGACGGTCCTGCTCAACGGCAGCGATATCGCCGGCGCCGACCTGAGCGGCGCCAATCTGGTGGGTGCGCGCCTGAGCGGCGCCTACCTGACCGGCGCCGGGCAGAGCGCGGCCAATCTCAGCGGCGCAGACCTGGCTTCGGCGCAGGCCACCGACCTCTTTTTGCCGCGTGCCGACCTGCATGGCGCCAACCTGGCCAATGCCGACCTGTCGCGTAGCGTGCTGACGCGCGCGCTGCTGCGCGGGGCCAACATGATCAATGCGATCATGGTCGGCACCGACCTCAGTGGTGCGGACCTGGGCGGTGCCTTGCTTGACGGCGCCAATTTCACCGGCGCCAGGCTCGCTGGCACGATCTGGAGCGACAGGCGCGTTTGCGCCGCCAACTCCGTGGGTGTGTGCCTGTGAGCGCGGCAAGCGGCACGGCCGTTGCAGCCAAACGCCCGCTGCGCATCCTGTGGGCCAGCGTTTACTGCCTGCTCGACACCTCCAGCGGCGCTTCGATGGCGGTGCGCGAGATGCTGCGCCAGCTTTGCCTGCGCGGCTACGAGGTGGCGATTTGCGGCGCCACGATCTACGACAACGAGCGCGGTCGCCAGCGCATTGCCGATAAATGGGACGTGGTCGAGGCCAAGCGCGGCACGGTGATCAGCGTGAAGGACGATCCGCTGATCCACTACCTGCACGTGACGGCCAGCCCGCTGCGTGACGCGATGACCTCGTATGAGGAGAATCAGTGGCTGCTGTTCTACACCGCCACGCTGGACAAGCTCAAGCCCGATCTGGTCTTCTACTACGGCGGCCAGGCGCTGGACATGATGCTGGCCGACGAGGCCAAACAGCGCGGCATTCCGGTGGTGGCTTACCTGGCGAACCCGAATTACGCTGGGCATCGTTGGCACCGCGATGTGGACCTGATCCTGACCGACAGTGCAGCCACCGCGCAGCTCTATGCCGAGCGCAACGACTATGACGTGACGCCGGTGGGCAGCTTCATCGACCCGCTGCCAGTGGTGGCGGGCAGCCACTTGCGCGAGCGCCTGCTGTTTATCAACCCGTCGCTGGAGAAGGGCGCTGCGGTGGTGGTGCAGCTGGCGCTGCTGATGGAGCAGCGCCGCCCGGACATTGTGTTCGAGGTGGTGGAGTCGCGCGGCAACTGGCAGCAGATCGTGCAGCAGGTAACAACGGCCCTGGGTCAGCCCAGAGACAGCCTGCCCAACGTGGTGGTGACGCCCAACACCGATGATGTGCGGCCTATCTTTGGCCGCGCCCGGGTGCTGCTGGCGCCCAGCCTGTGGTGGGAGAGTGCTGGGCGCGTGATTGCAGAGGCCCTGCTGAACGGCATTCCGGCCATCATCCCGAACCGGGGCGGTCCGCTGGAGATGATGGTGGACGCCGGCTTCAAGGTCGAGTTTCCGCCGGCCTGCTATGAAGCCCCCTACACCCAGTTGCCGAGCGAAGAATTCATGAAGCCGGTGGTGGATGTGCTGGTGCGCTTTTATGAAGACGAGCCCTTCTATGCCGAGTATGTGGGTCGTGCCTATCGGGTCGGGCGCGATCGCCACAGCCTGGCGGTCAACACGGCGCGGCTGGAGCGCGCGCTGGCGCCCTGGTTTGCCAAGGGCGCGGCGCGCCCCGATGCGCTGCCGGCGCCGGGCGGCCTGCTCTTGCCGGTGCCCGCTGCGCCAGGCGATCCGAAAGTCTCGGTCATCTTTCCGGTGGGCAACCGCACCGAGTACCTGCGCGAGGCGATCGAGTCGGTGTTGCGCCAGAGCTTCACCGACTTTGAGTTTCTGATCATCGCCGATGGTGTTTCGGCGCCGGTGCTGTCGATTTTGAGCGGCTACGCCGATGCGCGCATCCGCTTGATCCGACTGCCGCTGAACATGGGCATCAGCGCGGCGCGCAATGCCGGCCTGGCAGCGGCACGCGCACCGTATATTGCCTTGATGGATTCGGACGACGTGGCGCTACCGCAGCGCCTGGCCACGCAGTATGTGTTCTTGCAGGCGCACCCCGAGGTGACGGTCTGTTCGTCGAACTCGATCAAGTTCTTCCCCGACGGTAGCAAGGTTGCGATGCGCTACCCCGAGACCGATGGCATGATCAAGGCGCGCCTGCTGATCGTGGATTCATCGATCTTGAACCCGACCGCGATGTACCGCGCCGACTTTGTGCGAGCGCACAGGCTGCGCTACGACCCCAACTTTCCGCCGGATGACGACCACCGTTTTTATGTTGACATGATGCGTATTGGCGCCACTTTTTACGGGCTGCACGAGGAACTGCTGATGTACCGTCGGCATGAGTCGAACTACACCAACGACATGACAGGCGCCGACGCGATCAAGACAAGGGTGCGCGAACTGCTGGTGCCGCTGTTCTTTCCGAAGCTGCGCGGCGATGAAATGCAGGCCCTGCTGGCTGCAATGCGCGAGACGCTGCCGTCCGACCCGAAGGAGATCAGGAAGAGCCTGGCCGCGATCGACAAGGCGCAGAAGGAGGAGCGTTCGTTTGTCGGCGAGGACCGGGCCGAGCTGCAGAACATTCTGCGCGCCGCAGGCCAGCGACTGGACGCCGCCGGCGACAGCGCCCCCGCCGTGACCTAGAGCCTGCGCGCACGGGGCTTCCAAGTGATCGATCCGTCCGCCGCACCGGTGAGCTCGATCTGGCGGACCTGGCGCTGGCGCCTTGTGCTGCCGATGCTTGTGGCGGCGGGCCTCTTTGCGCTGCTGCTCATAGGCCTGGCCTACGCTGCGCGCGAACAGCTTTCGGACGCCTGGGCAGCGGGCGCAAGCGGTCTGCTTTTTGCCGCGCTGCTGCAGCTTGTGTTGCTGGGCATGATCGGTCGGGCTGCGGTGATGCGGCGCAAAAACCAGCAGCTGCAACACACGATGGAGCGCGCACTGCTGGCGGACAAGGTGATTCTCAACAGCTGCGAGGGCATCGTGGTGATGGATGTCCAGGGCAGGATCAGCACCGTCAATCCGGCGTTCACGGCGATCACCGGTTACGGCAGCGATGAAATGCAGGGCGCCAATATCCGCCAGCTCATGCCGGATCATCAGCACGCGGAGTCGTTCGAGCGGGTCTGGCAGGAGATCACGACGCATCGGCAATGGCGCGGAGAGATCCGGATCCGGCGCAAGGGCGGGGAGGTTTTTGCCGCCTGGATGTCCCTGAGCGCCGTGCTGGACGAGACCGGCGCGGTGAGCGACCATGTGGGCGCGCTCACCGACATGACCGAGCACATGAACGCGCTCCAGCAGATCGACTTTCTGGCATTCCAGGATGCACTGACCGGACTGCCGAACCGGATTCTGGGACAGGAACGCCTGCAGCAGGCGCTTGCTGTTGCGCTGCGGCACCAGTCCGGCCTGGCGGTGCTGTGCCTGGATCTGGACGGATTCAAGCATGTCAATGACACCCAGGGCCATGCAACCGGCGACGCTCTGCTCAGGATCGTGGCACAGCGCCTGACGGCCTGTCTGCGCAAGCACGACATGGTATGCCGCCTGTCGGCTGACGAATTCATGGTGGTGCTGCAGGATGTGCGGGAGCAGCATCATGTGGCCAGCATCTGCGAGAAGATTCTGCACCACCTCGCGCAGCGCTTTGACCTGGAGGGCGTGCAGCTCAATATCTCGTTCTCGATTGGCGTGGCGATCGCTCCGCAGGACGGCAGCGACCATGAAACGCTGATGCGCCATGCCGATACGGCGCTGTTCGAGGCCAAGGAGGACGGGCGCAACACCTACCGCTTTTTTGATGCGCAGATGAACACCAATATGACGCACTATGTCCAGACCCGAGACGGTTTGCGGCTGGCGCTGGAGCGCAAGGAGTTCGAGCTGTATTACCAGCCGCAGATCGACCTTGCGAGCGAGCGCCTGGTCGGGGTTGAGGCGCTGATCCGCTGGAACCGGCCGGGCCATGGCCTGGTCATGCCGGGCGCCTTCATCCCTGCGGCAGAGGAGAGCGGATTGATCGTGCCAATCGGCAACTGGGTATTGCGCGAGGCCTGTCGCCAGGCGGCCCTGTGGAACCAGTCTGGCTGGAGCTACCTGGTGGTGGCGGTGAACCTGTCGGCCGTGCAGTTTCGCCGCGGCGAGCTGGCGGACGATGTCGCTGCTGCGCTCCGGGACAGCGGGCTCGATCCGGCCCATCTGGAACTTGAGCTGACCGAGTCCGTCCTGCTGCGCAAGATCGACCCGGTGCTGGCCACCATCGGCCGCCTGAAGGCGCTGGGCATCAGGCTGTCGATCGATGACTTTGGCACCGGCTACTCCAGCCTGTCCTACCTGCAGCGCTTCGATGTCGACAGTCTGAAGATCGACCGTTCGTTTGTCACCGATCTGCTGAGCAACAAGGCTAACCAGGCCATCGTCCAGGCGGTGATCCAGATCGCGCGCAACCTGAATCTGAAGACGATTGCCGAAGGCGTGAAGGACACGGGTCTGGCTGCCCGTTTGAAGGCCATGGGCTGCGATCAGGCGCAAGGCTACCTGTATGCAAGGCCGCTGCCGGTGGCGCAGCTGCAAGTGTGGATGAGCGCGCGTGCATTGCAATGCGCTGCTTGAGGAGGGGTCGACATGACAGCGGCGAACAGTTCACTTGAATCCGACAAGCCCCGGCTGCGCGCTGAAATCGACCGTCTGCCGGCCCTGGTCAGCTACTGGGACACCCGGCAGCGCGCGCGCTTTGGCAATCAGGCGTACACGCGGTGGTTTGGCGTCGATCCGTCGAACATGGCCGGCATGCACCTGCGCGACGTGTTGGGGGCGCAGCAGTACGGTCTGAGCCTGCCCTTTGTCGAGGCCGCGTTGCACGGCGAGGAACAGCGGTTCGAGCGTGTCGGGCCTAAGCTCGATGGCGCAGACCCGGGTGAGGCCCTGGTGCAGTACTTTCCGGACATCGTCGATGGCCAGGTGCGGGGTTTTTACTCTTTGACCTCGGACATCGCGGGATCGAAGCAGAACGC
>JBMOJJ010000513.1:0-2008 GCA_049315845.1 Rhodoferax sp. | reverse complement strand
GATGGCCTTCGTGTCCACGAATTCGCCATTGATGAGCAGAAGATTCGTGACCATCCGGGCTATTCACCGTCGATCATCTCTTATGAAGGCCGGCACAACATTGTTGGCATTCATCAACCCGTAGGCCCAGTGCACGGCAAGTCATTGATACTCAATGGCCATATCGACGTGGTGCCGGTTGGCGCCGAGCGCCTGTGGACGCGACCGCCCTTCGAGCCCTGGATCGAGGGCGACCGTCTCTATGGGCGTGGGGCAGCGGACATGAAGGCCGGTATCGTTGCGTACACCATGGCCTTGCGGGCGCTACAGCGAATGGGCTACGAACCGGCGGCAGCGCTCTATCTGCAATCGGTGGTGGAAGAAGAGTGCACTGGCAACGGTGCGTTGGCCTGCCTGTTAGAAGGCTACACGGCCGATGCAGCGCTGATTCCGGAGCCGCTTGGATTTATGACCGGTCAGATGGGCGTGATGTGGTTGACCATTGACGTCTATGGCATACCGGTCCATGCAGCTTTCGCCCACACGGGCGTGGCAGCGATCGCGTTCGCCAACTACCTGGTCGACAAACTGCGCGAACTGGAGACAGCCTGGAACTTGCCGGCGGCACGGCATCCTCACTACCGCGAGCATGAACACCCGATCAACTTCAATCTCGGGCGCATCAGCGGAGGCGAATGGACTTCGTCAGTGCCGACACATTGCCGTGTCGACATGCGACTGGGCTTCTATCCGGGGCTGAAACCTGCCCAAGTCCGTGAACAGGTCGAGACATTGCTCAAGGCTGCGCTTGACGCGCATCCGCAGCGCCAGAGTGTGAGCTACGAGGTGACTTACCAAGGATTCCAGGCGGAGGGCTTGGTGGTAGACATGCAGCAACCGGCGATGCGGGAACTGCTGCAGTGCCACCAGGACATCGTCGGCCAGGCGGCAACCATCCGGGCTTCTACCGCGACCACTGACGTGCGCTTCTTTCACCTGTACGGAAACATTCCGTCTACCTGTTACGGCCCACAAGGGGCGAATATCCACGGTGTTGACGAATGGGTGTCGCTGGCGAGCCTGCAAGAGGTTACCGCTGTGCTGGCACTGTTCATCGCCCGCTGGTGTGGCCTGAACCGACTGCCGTTCTGAGGATCTTGCGCGACGGATTACGGGCCATTTCTGGTTACGGCGTCAAGGAAGTCGAACACCAGTCGGCGCGCATCGACGTTCCACATCAGGTCATGCCAAGAGGCTGCAGGATGCGGCGCCCGGAAGACCACCGACCGCCGCAGGGCTGAGTGGGTGGTCATGAATTCGCCGCAGTTCCCGCGCAGCTCCGGTTGTTGAAACCAGGGATCGTCTTGCGACGTCAAGGTCAGGGTGGGCTCGTCGGGCGGCGCCCACAGTCCGCGATACTCCGGCCAACCGGCGTGGCAAGTCCAGCCTTCGATGACTCTTCCGGCAACTGCCTCGCCGACGTAGGTAGCAGCCGTGATTGCACCCTCACTCAATCCCATCAGGACGATCTTTGAAGGGTCAATTGACGGCAGAGTCTTCACGCGTTTGAGTGCGTAGTCGGCCTCGGCGTGGCGCCACGAAAGCACTTCGCGATGCAGACCGCTGAGGTAGTGCGATGGCTCGCAACTGACCGGTTTGTTTGTTCGGGCAAAACTGTCTGGAACAAACACTACATAACCCTGCATGGCAAGGAGATCGGCAGTTTTCACGCTCAAGGCATTGACACCATCGCAACCGTGCAGATACACCACCGCGCCGCGAAACGAGCGTGCCCGCTCCTTGGACAGCAGCGCAATCGCCTGGGAGAACTTCATCTCCCGCATGGCACCGTCGATCCGTGCATGGACTCGCCCCTGCTCAAAGGTTCGCGCCACCTCGGCGTCGGTTGATGGCTGGGCACTGGCGTTCACCACAAACGCGAGCAGCGCTGCAGCGAGCAGGCGAACCCGGCGACTCATGGGCGGCGCGGCAGTTGAAGCGGACCCAAGGCCCGCAACGTTTCCGATTG
>JBMOJJ010000151.1:0-8915 GCA_049315845.1 Rhodoferax sp. | reverse complement strand
CGAAACCGGCGGCTTTGAGCGGCGGCAGGATGATCGGCGCGGTCATCAGGATGATGCTGACCGGTGGCAGGAAGAAGCCGAGGACGATCACCATCAACAGGATCGCCGCGAGCAGCACCCACTTCGACAACTGCATGCCGACGACCCACTCGGCGGTGGACTGGCTGATGTGCAGAAAGCTCATCACATAGGAGAACAGCAGCGACATGCCGATGATCATCATCAGCATCGTGGATTCGCGCAGCGTCGCCGTCAGGATTGGCGCCACATCCCTGGGCCGCCAGACGCCATAGATGGTCGCGATCAGCGCCAGTGCCAGCAAGGCACCCAGACCGGCCGTTTCGGAGGGCGTCGCAAAGCCGCCATACAGCGCCACCATCACGCCGATCAGCAGCAGCACAAAGGGCACGACGCGTGGCAGCATCTCGAACTTCTGCCGGTTCGTGAAGGTCTCGCGCGCCAGCAGCGCCGACGCGGTGCCGGAGCGCTCAAATTCGGCCTGCGCCAATCGGTATTCCTTCTGGTAGCGCAAGGCCGCGTAGATGGCAAACAGGCCCACCAGCAGCACGCCCGGGAAGATGCCGGCCAGGAACAGGCGGCCCAGCGACTGCTCCGCCGCGACCGCGTACAGAATCATCGTGATCGATGGCGGCAGCAATATCCCCAGCGTGCCACCGGCGGCGATGATGCCGGCGGCAAAGCCGGGCGAATAGCCGCGCTTGCGCATCTCCGGGATACCGGCGCTGCCGATCGCCGAACAGGTGGCCGGACTCGAGCCCGCCATCGCGGCAAAAAGCGCACAGGCGAAAACATTGGCGATGCCCAGGCCGCCCGGAATCCGGCCCATCCAGACGTGCATTGCAGCGTACAGGTCCTGCCCGGCGCGCGATCTGCCGATCGCCGCGCCCTTCAGGATAAACAGGGGAATCGACAGCAGCGTGATGCTGGCCATCTCCTCATAAACGTTTTGCGTGACGGTATTGAGCGCCGAGGCCGGCATGAAAAGGTACATAAAGAGCACCGCCACACTGCCCAACGCGAAGGATATCGGCGCGCCCGAAAACATGAAGACCAGCGTGACGGCGCCAAACAGCAGGCCCAGGCTCAGCATCGTCATGGCGCCACTCCGGACGATTTGCCCATCATCGCGTTGACGCGCGCGCTGAGTTGGATCAAGAGCTGCAAAGCCAGCAGTGTCATGCCGGCGGCCATCAGGCCGTAAGGGATCGACAGCGGAGGCGCCCACGACGACGAAGTGGTCTGATGTTCGACCCATGCCTCATGAAAGAGTGTCCACGACTTCCAGGCGAAGAAGCTGCAAAACAGCCAGCCCAGCAGGTCCACCAGCAACAGGCGCAGGCGGTTGAGCGAGCTTGGCAGCAGGCCGGCAACCGCTTCGATGCCGACGTGGCCGCGCAGGGCCTGCACGAACGAACTGCATAGAAAGGTAGCGCCGACCAGACAGAACACCGCCGCCTCGTCCTGCCAGTCGGTCGAAGACTTCATCACGTAGCGCGAAACCACGCTGTAGGTGAGAACCGCCGAAGCGATCAGCAACGCAAACATGCCGATCGTCACCATGACCCGATTGATCCGCATCAGCACCAGCGCAATCGGCAGCAGGAGCCGCGGCGTGTCGGGGTCCACGCCCAGCACAGCGGACCCGATGTCCACGCCCTGTGTCATGCCAGCTTTTGCGCGGCCCTGAGCAGCGCAGCGCAAGACTCACTCTTCTCGGCGAAGTCCTTCCAGGCCGTCTCACGCGCGATCACCTGCCATTTCTTCAGCGTGGCTTCGTCCATGTCATAGACCTTGGCTCCGGCCTTGGCGTAGATCTCGGCCGCCGCCTTGTCGTCGGCACGGGCCGCCTCCTGCCCGAAGACCTCGAGCTCGGCGCCGACCGCCATCACCAGATCCTGCTGGGCCTTGGGCAGCCGGGTGAACACCTCCTTGGAGATCATCAGCGGTTCCAGCATGAACCAATAGGTTTTGTTGCGCCCTGTGGTCAGGTGCTTGGCGATCTCCTCCAGCTTGAACGAAATGAAGCTGGTGCTCGATGTCATCGCGGCGTCCATCGCGCCGGTCTGCATCGCGGCGTAGATTTCGTTCGACGGCAGCGTGATCACCGAGGCGCCGGCAGTCTTGAGCATCATGTCCATCTCGCGACTGCCGCCGCGCACCTTCAGGCCCTTGGCGTCCTCCGGTGTCAGCAAGGGACGCTGCCGGCTTGCCACGCCACCGGCCTGCCAGATCCAGCTGACGATCATCACGCCCTTGTCGTCTAGCACCTTGGATATCAGCTTGCCAACCTCGGCCGTCTTCCACAGCGCGCCCTGCTCATAGCTCGGCACCAGGGCCGGCATCAGGCCGATATTGGTTTCGGCCACCTCGCCGCCGGCGTAGGACAGCGGCACAAGGCTCATGTCGAGCGCGCCTTTGCGCATCGAGGAGAACTGGGCGTTGGTCTTCATCAGCGAAGAGCCGGGGTAGACCGAAGCCTTCAGCGCGCCCGCGCTTCTTTTCTCGACCTCGACGGCAAAGCGTCGGCACAGGCGATCTCTGAAATCACCATCGGTCAGCGTTCCGCCAGGGAACTGATGCGAGATCTTGAGGCTGCCGGCGCCGCTTTGGGCCGGTGCGCCAGACGCGATGGCCGTGACTGCGGCAGCGCCCGCACCGTGAATGAATTTTCGTCTTGATAAAGTCATTTTTGTCTCCTGGGTTATCGCCAAATATCTTTTCGGCGTAATTCAAAATAATCGGCCCGTCCACTCCGGTCACAGGAACAGGGCTTCAACACTGGCGGAAACCGGAATCTTCCCCTGCGCCATCAACGCGCGGTGCCGGTCCAGGCGCTTCACGTCATACAGGTAGTTCACCATCATCCCACACGACTGCTTCATGCCCTTGGACGAGGGGTCGCCGGCCCAGTTGATCCGTTCGACCCTCGCGCCGTTGCCCAAATGGAATCGCGCCACCGGATCCAACGGCTTGCCGTCCAGCCACTCGCGCCCTAGGTAGTGCGCTGCGCACTGCATGAGCAGGTGGTGCAGCGGTGACTTGCCATCGAGCGCCGGCGCCTTGTCCGCCGTGCTCAGCACCTGCGCCGCTGTCACAGCCTCAGCCCCAAGGGCACGCCCGATTTCGGCGCGAGCCTTGTCATCCAGGCGGTCGATCATGGCCGCGGCATTCCTGACCAGCCAGGCCCGCAGACCCGGTATCGGCGACAGCGTGGCAAAGGTTTTCAGGCGGGGGAACTCGGCCTTCAGGGTTTCAACCACGCGTTTGATCAGCGAGTCGCCGAAGCTCACACCGCGCAGACCGGTCTGCGTGTTGCTGATCGAGTAAAAGATTGCGGTCGTAGCCTTGTTGATGTCCTGCACCGCAGCCGATTCGTCCAGCAGCGGCGTGATGCCCTGCGCGATCTCGTTCAGCAGCGCGACCTCGACGAAGATCAGCGGATCGTCGGGCAAACGCGGATGGAAGAAACCGTAGCAGCGGCGATCCGAGTCGAGCCGGTTCTTGACGTCAGTCCAGCTCTTGATATCGTGCACCGCCTCGTACTTGATCAATTTCTCGATCAGCGACGCCGGCGAATCCCAACTGATGCGGCGCAGGTCCAGAAATCCGACGTCGAACCAGGTGGAAAACATGTACTCCATTTCGACATCGAGAGCCTGCAGACTCGGTTCGGCCTTCAGACAGGGCAGCATTTCGGCGCGCAGGTCGACCAGGAATCGTATGCCCGCGGGAAAGACGCTGAAACGTTGCAGCAGACGTCGGCGCGGCGACACCGTTGCGCGACGATACTGCACCTCGGCCAGCGCCTCCTCGGGCGTGCCCACGGTGGCGGAAAAACGGGCCTGTGCGAGTTGGATGACGTGCGGATCGGCGACGAACTGCTCGCTCATCAGCAGCCAGCAATCGCGCCGCTGCTCCGGCGCAGCCCGCGCATACCAGGTCGCCACCGCCTCGGCGCGGCGTCCGCCTTCGACCTCGCTGAGACGGCCGTCGACAACCGCGCGCAGTTCCTCGAGCAGATGGCGCAGTGCGCGCGGCGACATTGTCTCGTCCTTGCGCCGCAAGGTTGAGTCAAGGCGTTCACTGGTGCAACGCGCGAGCGCGCGGCCACGCGCAGGCGCAGGCGCAGGCGCAGGCAGCGGCGCAGCGACGGTCGCAGTCTGCGCTGGCGCGGGTGCAGTCCGCAAGGTCACCGGCTGCGCGCTGGGCTGGCAAGCCGCAGCCCCGGGACCGGGCTGCGCATTGGTCTTCCTGTTTCTGGAAACCGGGGTCGGCAGCAATTTCGAAACCTTGCGGCTTATCCACTCCGAGGTATTCATGCCAGCAATCTGCTTTTCTGCTGGCGCGCAAGGTCGCGCAGGGCCTCATGCTGGCGCGTCAGGTGGGTGCGCATCGCGTGATCGGCCGCTTCGCAGTCATGGACTCGCAGTGCCGCATGGATCGCCAGGTGCTCGCTCAGGCTTTGCTCCAGCCGCCCGGGCGCATGCAACTGCTGCAGTCGTGCGAGCTTGAGGATCTTGCGCAGGTCGGCGATCACCAGCGCCAGCCAGTTGTTATTGGCCAGCGTGATGATCGCCTCGTGGATCACCAGATTGGTGGCGTAATAGTCGTTGATGCAGCGGGTCCGGGCATGCTCTTTCAAGCGCTGGTGCAGAACGTCGAGCGCTGCGATATCCGCGTCGCTGGCATTGCGCGCCGCTTCGAACGCGCAGCGCCCCTCGAGAAGCGCGATCACCGGGAAAATTTCGTCCAGGTCCTTCTCCGTCACCTCGCTGACAAAACTTCCGCGGCGCGGCTCATGCCGGACCAGTCCCTCGGCGCTCAGCACCTTGAGCGCCTCGCGAAGCGGCGTGCGCGAGATTTTCAGGCTGGCGCACAACACAGCTTCGTCGATGAAGCTGCCCGGAGCCAGAGCGCCGGCGAAGATCCGATGGCGAAGCTGAAGCGCCACTTCTTCATGCAGGGAGTTGTGAATCAGGCGCATGCGGCAGTCGGCTTCGGGCTTCTCTTGATGCGGCGGCGTCGCCGGAGGTTCAATAATTACCGGTAATTATGAGGACAGCAACGCACCGGCGCAAGGCACCGGTCTCAGTACAAACCCGGGGTTGGCGACAACAATTTCAGCTTGGGGCGCGGGTTCGGGCCCAGAACCACAGGCCAGCGCCACCCACTATCATGGGCACGCACAGCCACTGCCCCATGCTCATGCCAAGCGACAAAACGCCAAGATGCGCGTCGGGCTCGCGGAAGAATTCGGCGCAGAAGCGAAAGAAACCATAGCCCAGCAGGAATACCGCCGACACCTGCCCTTGTTGGCGCTCCTTGCGCGCATACAGCCACAGCAGTACGAACAAGAGCAGGCCCTCGCCGAGAAACTGGTAAAGCTGGGACGGATGGCGCGGCAAATCCCCGGCGCCGCGAAACACCATGCCCCAGGGCAGGTCGGGACTGCAGACGCGACCCCAGAGTTCGCCGTTGATGAAGTTGCCCAGGCGGCCCGCAGCCAGTCCGGTCGGCACACAGGGCGCGACAAAATCGGCCACCTGCAACCAATGCCTCTTGCGCGAACGGGCAAACCAGATCATGGCCACGACGACCCCCAGCAAGCCCCCATGAAAGCTCATGCCTCCAGTCCAGACGGCGAAAATTTCCAACGGATGGCTCAGGTAGTAGAGCGGCTTGTAGAAAAGACAGTAGCCAATCCGCCCTCCCAGCACCACGCCCATCACGCCCATGAACAGGATGTCTTCGACATCCTTTCGACTCCAGGCGGCCGCGCCCTTGCCCGATGCAAACGGCTCGTGTCGCAGGCGCCGGATACCGAGCAGCATGAACAGGCCAAAAGCGGCCAGGTAGGTCAGCCCATACCAGTGGATTGCAAGCGGACCCAACTGCAGCGCGACAGGATTGATTTGGGGATGAATCAGCATGGCAGGATTGTGCACGCATGCGCAGCCTGCTGCTCCCTCTATAAAATAGCCAGCATATTCAATACCGGCCCCTGGCCTGCCATGGCCCGGGAGATCAGCACCCCTGTTACGAGAAACTACCAATGGCTACCCAACCCGTGATCCTCAATCCCCGCAGCAAGAACATCACCGAAGGCAAATCGCGCGCTCCCAATCGTTCAATGTACTACGCGATGGGCTACCAGGCCGAGGATTTCCACAAGCCGATGGTCGGCGTGGCCAACGGCCACAGCACCATCACGCCCTGCAATTCCGGTCTGCAAAAGCTGGCGGATGCGGCCGTCGCCGGCATTGAAGAGGCTGGCGGCAATGCGCAGATTTTTGGCACGCCGACGATTTCCGACGGCATGGCGATGGGCACCGAAGGCATGAAGTACTCGCTGGTCAGCCGCGAGGTGATTTCCGACTGCATTGAAACCTGCGTGCAGGGCCAGTGGATGGACGGGGTGCTGGTGGTTGGCGGCTGCGACAAGAACATGCCGGGTGGCCTGATGGGCATGCTGCGCGCCAACGTTCCAGCCATCTACGTCTATGGCGGCACCATCCTGCCGGGCCATTACCAGGGCAAGGACCTAAATATCGTCAGCGTGTTCGAGGCAGTGGGTGAAAACGCGGCGGGCCGCCTGAGCGACGCCGATCTGCTCGAAATAGAGCGGCGCGCGGTCCCCGGCACCGGTTCCTGCGGCGGCATGTATACCGCCAACACCATGTCATCGGCGTTCGAGGCGCTCGGCATCTCGCTGCCCTATTCCAGCACCATGGCCAACCCTCATGACGAGAAGATGAACTCGGCCCGGGAGTCAGCCAAAGTGCTGCTGGAGGCGATCAAGAAGGACCTGAAACCGCGAGACATCGTGACCCGAAAATCGATCGAGAACGCGGTTGCCGTGATCATGGCCATTGGCGGCTCGACCAATGCCGTGCTGCACTTTTTGGCCATCGCCCACGCCGCCGGGGTCGAGTGGACGATTGACGATTTTGAGCGCGTGCGCGTGAAGACACCGGTGCTGTGCGACCTCAAGCCCAGCGGACGCTACCTCGCCGTGGACCTGCATCGCGCCGGCGGTATTCCGCAGGTCATGAAGACCCTGCTCAGCGCCGGTCTGTTGCACGGCGACTGCATCACGATCAGCGGCCAGACCATTGCCGAGGTGCTGAAGGACGTCCCGGATGCACCGCGCGCCGGCCAGGACGTGATTCGCCCGCTGTCCAATCCGATGTACGCTCAGGGTCACCTGGCCATTCTGAAAGGCAATCTGAGCCCGGAAGGCTGCGTCGCCAAGATCACCGGCCTGAAGAACCCTGTGATGACCGGCCCGGCCCGTGTCTTTGACGATGAGCAGTCCGCCCTTGCGGCGATTCTAGCCAACAGGATTGTGGCGGGCGACGTGATGGTGCTGCGCTATCTGGGGCCCAAGGGCGGCCCGGGCATGCCCGAGATGCTGGCGCCGACCGGGGCACTGGTCGGACAAGGCCTGGGCGAGTCGGTCGGCCTGATCACGGATGGCCGCTTCTCTGGCGGCACCTGGGGCATGGTGGTCGGCCACGTCGCGCCCGAAGCCGCCGCCGGCGGGACCATCGCGTTCATCCATGAGGGCGACTCGATCACCATCGACGCGCACCAGCTGCTGCTTCAGCTCAACGTCAGCGATGAGGAAATTGCCCGACGCCGCTCTGCCTGGACCGCACCTCAGCCGCGCTATACACGTGGCGTGCAGGCCAAGTTCGCGTTCAACGCCTGCTCTGCCAGCAAAGGCGCGGTGCTGGACAACTATTGAAGGTCACCGAAGCACGGCAGGCACCGGTCGCATCGCCGGTCCTGCCGGTGCATCACCGCCTTTTCCTTTTGGCAGAAGTCCCCAGCGCCTGGCGGTTGTTGTCGATTCGATCTTTTCGACGCCTGTCCTCTTTTTGCATCGCTTTTTTTTTGGTGTAGCCGGACCAGTCCGCCCAGGCCCACCAGATCACGGCCAGCGCAAAAGGTGACAGGACAAGCCACCAGTCCCAGCGGGCCACCGCGCCCAGTTCAAGATATTTCATGACCAGAAGAATGATTCCGAGTCCCAGCAAATACATGGACTTTCTCCAAAGATGAAGCAGCCGACCAGCCGACCTCGCATGGCGGGCTCAATCACTACAATTCTGTCGATCAACTGTAACTCAAACCATCAGGGAAACACGATGAGGCGTGCTTTGTGGGCATTTCTTGCCGGCTGTTCGATAAGCGCTACCGCGTTTGCCGACCTGGCCTTGGCCAAGTCCAGGAACTGCATGTCCTGCCATGCGATCGACAAAAAAGTGGTTGGCCCCGCTTACCTGGACGTGGCCCGAAAGTACGCGGGCCACAAGGACGCGCTGGAGACGCTGGCCAGCAAGATCACGAAGGGTGGCGCCGGCGTCTGGGGCGCCGTTCCGATGCCGGTCAACAAGCAGGTCAGCGATGACGAGGCAAAGAGACTGGCAGCTTGGGTGCTTGGCCTGAAGTGATCCGGCGCAACCGCAGAAGGCTTCGACTTTGCGGCGTCAGTAGGTCTGTCCCAGTTGGCCGAGAATTGCCGGGTTCTCGAGTGTCGATGTGTCCTGCGTAATCGACTCCCCCTTGGCCAGGGACCGCAGCAAACGACGCATGATCTTGCCGGATCGCGTCTTCGGGAGATTCTCGCCAAACCGGATGTCTTTCGGTTTGGCAATCGGGCCGATTTCCTTCGCGACCCAGTCGCGCAGTTCCTTGGCAATCGCTCGCGCTTCGTCACCGGTCGGGCAAGACCGTTTGAGCACCACAAACGCGCAGATCGCTTCGCCCGTCATGTCATCCGGACGCCCGACGACCGCCGCTTCAGCCACCAGGTCGGTCTTGGCCACCAGGGCCGACTCGATTTCCATCGTGCCCATGCGGTGGCCCGACACGTTCAGCACGTCGTCGAT
>JBMOJJ010000512.1:0-2016 GCA_049315845.1 Rhodoferax sp. | reverse complement strand
GGTGTGTGTGTGCACCTGAATGCCGTTTTGCAGCGCTTCCTCATAGACCTCGCGCAGCGTCTCCGGTGCCATGTACCACAGGCCGTTCGGCGCGCCATTGAAATAGCCGGGCCAGCGCAGGCGCGCCGAGAAACCCTGGATCGAGCCGTCGGCCACGGCCTTGATGCGCCCGAGTCGCAGCTGATCGGTACTCTGTAACTGCAGCGCGATGGCGCGCTGCACGGCGTCCTTCGGGCGCACGCCCAAGAGGCGCAGCAAGGGCACCAGGCGCAGGGGATAGTCGGCGCCGCCGGTCACACGCAGCATCGTGCTGACTTCGTCCTCGGACAGCAGGGCCGCCATGTCGGTGGCGGTGGTAACGCCGCTGTTGACGCATAGGCGGGCGAAGTTCAGCAGACCGTCTTCGTCGGCAAACAAAAAGGAGGCGCCCAGGCCCAGATGCGGCATGATCGGCATCATGGCGTCGGGCCCCTTGAGCTCGCCGGTGGGGATGCCGTCGGCACCCAGGGGATAGCCGGGGTGCTCGATGCCGGTGCGCAGAAAGCCGCCGCGCGTCAGGGCGCAGCTGTTGACGTTGAGGATGTGGCCGCTGGCATGCAGGATGGCCACCGGTCGCTCGTTGCTGACGCGGTCCAAGTCGGCGCGGGTGCAGCGCGCGGCGCCGAAGTAGATCGGATCGAAGCCCCAGCCGATGATCGCTTGGCGGCTTCTGTCCTGCCCTGCGGTGTGCAGCGCCGCTACCACGGCGTCCAGCGTTTTCAGACCCGGCCAGACCTGGCCCTGCGGATCGGTGACGTCAAAGTAGCCGCAGTAAACGTGGCGCCAGAGCGAGCCGGCCATCGCATGGCTGTGTGCTTCGATCAGGCCCGGCATCAGCACCTTGTCGGTGAACTGCGTGTCCAGTGTGTACGCGCCCCAGCTCGCCAGTTCTTCGAGTGTGCCGGCGCCCAGAATGCGCCCGTCGCGGACCGCGACATGGCTGACTTCGGGGCGGGCCGGATTCATGGTCAGGATGCGGCGGGCTTGGTAAATTGTGGTGGCGTTCATGCGGTAGGTATCCGGTAACGGAAGGCTCATTGCCGACGGGTTCGTGCTGCATTATGTTGTCTCTCCGGCCTTGCCAGAAGGCGGGTAAACACTGATTAAAAAATGAAATTTTGCATGTAAATTTCACACCGGACGGCTACCGTTGACGCGGCGGGCCCGAATTCCTTCATGCCCTATTCCTACTTTGCCGACGAGACCCTGTGCCCAAGTCATTGACGATCTTCACTGCCAGACGGATTCATACGATGGATGAATCCCTGCCCGAGGCCACGGCCGTCGCGGTGTCGCAGGGACGCATTGTTGCGGTGGGTGACATGGCGTCCCTGCAGCCCTGGATGGTCGGGCGCGAGGTCACGGTGGACCAGCGCTTTGCCGACATGGTGTTGCTGCCGGGACTGATCGACAACCATATTCACCCTTTTCTCGGCGCCATCCTGATGCCGACCGAACACATTGCGCCGGAGTCCTGGCGCAAGCCCGACGGTAGCAGCAGCGAGGCTGCGCGCACGCCGCAGGACTACCGGCGCCTGCTGCTCGAGCGCATTGCCGCTTACCCGGACAAGAGCGACTGGTTCGTCACCTTCGGTTACCAGCAGTCGCTGCACGGCCGCATGGGCCGCGCAGAACTCGACGCCCTGTTTCCCGACCGGCCGGTGCTGCTGATCCAGCGCTCGTTCCACGAAACCCATCTGAACACGGCGGCGATCGAGAAGCTCGGCATCGGGCAGGCCGATGTGGCGGGGCATCCGCAGGTGGACTTGGCCGACGGCCACTTCTGGGAAACCGGCAACAAGATCGTGCTGACGCGCATGATGCCGTACTTTCTGCGGCCGCAGTGGTATGCGCGCGGCCTGCAGATGACGGCGCAGATCATGCAGCAGGGTGGCATCACGACCGCGGGCGACATGATGTTTGGCGCGCTCAATCCGGATTACGAACTCGCCATGCTTGACCAGGTGCTGCAAAAAG
>JBMOJJ010000150.1:0-8919 GCA_049315845.1 Rhodoferax sp. | reverse complement strand
CCACCACGCGCTTGATGTCGTTCTGGATGATGCCCAGGAAACCCATGAACAGCGCAGTGATCGCGCCAATGACCAGAACGAAATTCAGCGCGGTCTCGCTGAGCTCGAACAGCGGCGACATGCGCGTCACCATGAAAATACCGGCCGTCACCATGGTGGCCGCGTGAATCAGCGCCGAGATCGGGGTCGGGCCTTCCATCGAGTCGGGCAACCAGACATGCAGCGGGAACTGGGCTGACTTGCCCATCGCGCCGATGAACAGGCATATGCAGATCACCGTGATCAGCATCCAGTCGGTGCCGGGAAAACCGAGCTTGGCGAGTTCAGCCGACTTGGCGAACGCCTCGCTGTAATTGAGTGTGCCAGCAAAGGTCACGATCAGGCCGATGCCAAGGATGAAGCCGAAGTCACCGACACGATTGACCAGAAAGGCCTTCATGTTGGCAAAAATGGCAGTTGGCTTGTTGAACCAGAAACCGATCAGCAGGTAGGAGACCAGACCGACCGCCTCCCAGCCAAAGAACAGTTGCAGGAAATTGTTGCTCATCACCAGCATCAGCATCGAGAACGTGAACAGCGAGATGTAGGCGAAGAAGCGGTTATAGCCCTCGTCCTCTTCCATGTAGCCGACGGTGTAGATGTGGACCATCAGGGAGACAAAAGTCACCACGCACATCATCATCGCCGTCAGCCCGTCGACCAGAAAGCCGATCTCCATCTTCAGGCCGCCGACCACCATCCAGGTGTACAGGGTCTCGTTGAGGCGAGCGCCGTCGAGCGCCACGCTCTTGAGCGTCATGCACGACAGGATGAAGGACAGCAACACGCCCAGGATGCAAAGCGAGTGGGAAAGGCGCCGGCCGATCCAGTTGCCGCCAAACTTGGTGCCGAGGACGCCGGCCAGCACAGCTCCGACCAGCGGCGCCAGCGGTACCGCGAGAAGCGTCGGGATAGAAAGGGTTTGACTCATCTTATTAACCCTTGAGCGTATTGAGTTCGTCTACATTGATGCTGGACCTGGTGCGGAACAGCAGCACCAGAATAGCCAGACCGATGGCCGACTCGGCAGCAGCGACGGTCAGAATGAAGAATACGAATATTTGCCCGTGCATGTCGCCCAGGTAATGGGAAAACGCGACGAAATTCGTATTCACCGCCAACAGCATCAGTTCGATCGCCATCAGCAGAACGATCAGGTTCTTGCGATTGAGAAAGATGCCGATCACGGAAAGCGCGAACAGGATCGCCCCGAGCGATAAGAAATGTCCTAGAGTCAGGGTCATGCTTTGTTCTCCACGGTCTTGGCGGCGCTCGCAGCTTCGACGGGCGCAACCTGCGTGGCCTCCATCTTGACGACGGTCATACGATCTTTGGCCTTGACCCGCACCTGTTCAGAGGGATTGATATGCTTGCTGTCCTTGCGTTGACGCAGCGCCAGCGCAATCGCCGCCACCATCGCGACCAGCAGGATCGCGGCAGCAATCTCGAGTGGATAAAGATACTGCGTATAGAGCATCTTGCCCAATTCCCGCGTGTTCGACAACTCGACGCCGGCCTGGGCCACAGCAGCGCCCGTATGCGCTTCCTCGCCCATCCGGAAACCGCCCATCAGCACCGCCGCCATCTCCAGCGCAATCAGCACGCCGACGACCGCCGCCAGCGGGAAATGCTTCCAGAAGCCCTGTCGCGCGCTGTCGACATTGATGTCGAGCATCATCACGACAAACAGGAACAGCACCATCACGGCGCCGACATACACAAGCACCAGCGTGATGGCGAGGAATTCCGCCTTCAGCAAGAGCCAGATCGCGGACGCCTGAAAGAACGCCAGCACAAGGTACAACACGGCATGCACCGGGTTGCGCGCGGTAACAACCCGAAAGGCGGCGACGAGCAGCACAATCGAGAAGAAATAGAAGAGACCGGTCTTGACGTCCATGAGTCGTTACTTTTTTTAGATGGTCTTAGGGTTGGTTGTGCGGTGACATCACTAGCGGAACTTGGCGTCGGCCGCTCGCGCGGCCGCAATCTCGCCTTCGTAGCGGTCACCCACCGCGAGCAGCATGTCCTTGGTGAAATACAGGTCTCCGGGAGCTTCGCCGTGATACTCGAAGACGCCCGTCTCGACGATGGAGTCAACCGGACAACTCTCCTCGCAAAAACCGCAATAAATGCACTTGTTGTAGTCAATGTCGTAGCGCGTGGTGCGCCGTGAGCCATCGGCGCGCAGATCGGACTCGATCGTGATCGCCATGGCCGGACATACCGCTTCGCACAGCTTGCAGGCGATGCAGCGCTCTTCGCCGTTGTCGTAGCGGCGCAGCGCGTGCAGGCCCCGAAACCTGGGCGACAGCGGGGTTTTCTCTTCCGGATACTCCAGAGTGATCTTGCTGCGAAAGGCGTACTTGCCAGTCAGGGCGAGGCCCTTGAACAATTCGCTCAGCATCAGGCTGGACAGAAAATCCTTCAGTGAGAAGGAACTCCCGGCCGATGCTTCAACAGAACTTGAGGTTGGGGTAGACATAGACAGCTCGAATCAATTCCAAATGTTCCACGGGGTCTGCATCCACAGCCCGACAACCACCAGCCAAACCAGGGTGACGGGGATGAATATCTTCCAGCCCAGGTGCATGATCTGGTCATAGCGATAGCGCGGAAAGGAGACGCGCACCCAGATGAACATGGTTACCACTGCAAACGACTTGAGGCCAAGCCAGATGAAGCCCGGAATCCAGTTGAACACGACGCTATCGATCGGCGACAGCCAGCCGCCCAGAAACATGATGGTGCACAGGGTCGATACCAGCCAGATGTTGGCGTACTCGGCCATCTGGAACATCGCCCATGACATGCCGGAGTACTCGACCATGTGGCCGGCAACGATCTCCGATTCCCCCTCGACCACGTCGAAGGGAAGCCGATTGGTTTCGGCCAGACCGGAGATGAAATAGACCACGAAGATCGGCAACAGCGACAACCAGTTCCAGGACAGGAAACCCAATCCCATCTGCGCGAAGTAGCCCTTGCCCTGACCGGCGACGATGTCCGTCAGGTTCAGGCTCGCCGACACCATCAGCACCACAACCAGGCAAAAGCCCATCGCAATCTCGTAGCTGACCATCTGGGACGAAGCCCGCAAGGCGCCCAGGAACGGGTATTTCGAATTCGATGACCAGCCCGAAATGATCACGCCATACACTTCCATCGAGGTGATGGCCATCAGAAACAGCAGGCCGGCGTTGATGTTGGCGCAGGCGATTTCCGGACTGAACGGAATCGCCGCCCAAGCGACCATGGCCGGCATGACGGTCATCACAGGACCAAGATAGAACAAGACTTTTTCCGCCGCCGCCGGCCGCAGCACTTCCTTGGTCATCAGCTTCAGCGCATCGGCGATCGGCTGCAGCAAGCCCCAGGGCCCGACCCGGTTCGGGCCCATCCGGACCTGCGCCCAGCCAAGCACCCGTCTTTCCCAGAGCGTGGTGTAGGTTACAAGACCCATCACCAGCATCAGGACCAGTACGACCTTGATCAGCGCCCAGATGACGGGCCACGCAATGCCGGTCCACCAGGCTGCAGCGAGCAGTCCCTGACCGTAGGCAAAAATGGCATCAATCATGCCGTCACCTCCTGCGCAGCATTGTTTCGTTTTGCGTCTGCCGTGAGCTGCAGGCTCTCGGCGCGGCGCACCAGACCATCCAGCGCATAGATACCCGCCACCACCGGGGCTACCGCGGCAAGGCTGAGGTCAACCGCCGCTTGCGTCTTGTTGGTGAGAATGGCGCTCGACAAATTGCTTTCGCCCTCGGGCGGCAGCCCGCAGACCTTCTTCAGAACGTCCTGCGACGACTCGAAGTCAAAACCGGCTACGTCCATCAGGTTCGCCAGCACGCGCAGGACCTTCCAGGCCGGCCGCGTTTCCCCCAAGGGCTTGACGACCGCATGGAAACTCTGGATCCGTCCCTCGGCGTTGATAAAAGTGCCTGACGTTTCCGTGAACGGCGAGATCGGCAGCAAGACATCGCTGAAAGCCATGTTGGCCTTGAACGGACTCAGCGTCACGACCATTTCGGCCTGCGATAGCCTGTCGCCGGCCGAGCGGCCCGCGGCTGAATCATATTCGGGCTCATTGTTCAGCAGCAGCACCGCCTTGAGCGCACCGCCAAGCATCTGGGCTGCATTCTTTCCATCCGGACCGGGCAATGCGCCGGCGAACTGCGCACCGACGGTATTGGCGGCCTCGGTCAGGTAGCCGACCGTCGCACCGGTCTGATCGGCGATCCAGTTGGCCAGCGCCAGCAAGCTGGACGCCCTTGCATGATGGGCTGCCGCGTTGCCCAGCAACACCGCCTTGCGCTCACCGCTGAGCATGGCCTTGGCGATCGCCCGGGCGGCCTCACCGGCATTGCCCTGAACCGGCGCTGCCACCCCTTTTTCTGCCGCCACAGCGGACGCGACGTCTGCCAGCGCCTGCGCCCAACTGCTGTCAGCGCAAAGCAGCGTGTTGGCGACCGGCATGGCCCAATCCGGCGCCGCAGATCCGATCGCGCTGACGACACAGCCGCCGCGTGCCGCTTGCCGAATTCTCTGCGCGAACAGCGGATGGTCCTTGCGCAAATTCGAACCTATCACCAGCACGCGCTGGAGTTGCGACAGGGAAGCGATCGAGGTGCCGAGATAGCGTATCCCCTCGATGGCGGCGAACTCGGCGTTGCGCAAGCGGTAATCGACATTCTGGCTGCCCAGGCCGTTCATCAGCGAACCCGCGAGGAACAGTTCCTCAAGCGTGCTGTGCGGGCTGAGCAACGCCCCGATGCGCGAGGCGCCATGCTCCTTCTTGATCTCCTTCAAGCCCTTGGCGACATACTCCAGCGCCGTTTTCCAGTCGACCTCGATCCAGGTCCCGCCCTGCTTGAGCATCGGGCTTGTCAGGCGTTCGTCGCTGTTCAGGGCCTGGTAGGAAAACCGGTCGCGGTCGGCGATCCAGCATTCGTTGACAGCCTCGTTCTCCAGCGGGACCACGCGCATGACGCGATTGTTCTTGACCTGCACGATCAGATTGGCGCCGGTCGAGTCGTGCGGGCTGATCGACTTGCGGCGCGACAGTTCCCAGGTACGGGCGCTGTAGCGGAATGGCTTGCTCGTCAAGGCGCCAACCGGGCAGATATCGATCATGTTGCCTGACAATTCAGAATCCACCGACTGGCCGACAAAGGTCTCGATCTCCGCATGTTCGCCGCGATGGGTCATGCCCAACTCCATCACACCCGCAATCTCCTGTCCAAACCGGACACAGCGCGTGCATTGGATGCAGCGGCTCATTTCCTGCATCGAAATCAGCGGACCGACGTCCTTCACCGCAACCACGCGCTTCTCTTCCTGATAGCGCGACGATGAGGCGCCGTAGCCGACCGCAAGATCCTGCAACTGGCACTCGCCGCCCTGGTCGCAAATCGGGCAGTCCAGCGGGTGGTTGATCAGCAGGAACTCCATCACCGATTTCTGCGCACTGACCGCCTTGTCGCTCTTGGTGCGGATCACCATGCCCGGCGACACCGTGGTGGCACAGGCCGGCATCGGCTTGGGCATTTTCTCCACGTCAACCAGGCACATGCGGCAACTCGCCGCGATGCTGAGCTTCTTGTGGTAGCAGAAATGCGGGATATAGGTTCCGGCCTTTTCGGCTGCATGCATGATCACGCTGCCTTCAAGAACGTCTATTTTCTTGCCGTCGAGTTCAATTTCAATCATCTTGTGCCTTTCGTCGGGCCGCCCCAAGAAAGGCAAGCGCCCCCCTGGGGAGCAGCGAACGAATAGTGAGCGTGGGGGTTCATCGTGTGGTCGCTCAGACGTAAGCCGGGACTATGCAGGTCTTGTGCTCTACGTGATACTCGAATTCAGGACGGAAATGCTTCAGCATAGCCCGCACCGGCATCGCTGCCGCGTCGCCGAGCGCGCAAATCGTCCGCCCCATGATGTCTTGCGCCACGCTGTCGAGCAGGTCCATGTCGCTGGGCCGCCCCTGTCCATTCTCGATGCGCTCCACCACCCGGTACATCCAGCCCGTGCCTTCGCGGCACGGCGTGCACTGTCCGCAGGACTCGTGCATGTAAAAGTAGCTCAGGCGCTGCAGGCTCTTGACCATGCAGCGGCTGTCGTCCATGACGATCAGCGCGCCCGATCCCAGCATCGAACCGGCCTTGGCGATCGAGTCGTAATCCATCGTGCAATCCATCATGATCGAGCCCGGCAGCACCGGCGTGGACGAGCCTCCCGGAATCACCGCCTTGAGCTGGCGACCCTTGCGCACCCCGCCGGCGAGCTCCAGCAGCTTTGAAAACGGCGTGCCCATCGGAATTTCGTAGTTGCCGGGCAGTTCGACGTCACCGCTGACCGAATAGATCTTGGTGCCACCGTTGTTGGGCTTGCCGCATTCCAGATAGGCCTTGCCGCCATGGTTGATGATCCACGGCACGGCCGCAAAGGTTTCGGTGTTGTTGATGTTGGTCGGCTTGCCGTACAAACCATAGCTTGGCGGGAACGGCGGCTTGTAGCGCGGTTGCCCCTTCTTGCCCTCGACCGACTCGAGCAGCGCGGTTTCCTCGCCACAGACATAGGCGCCGAACCCGTGAAACGCATGCAGTTGAAAACTGAAACCGCTGCCCAGAATGTTGTCCCCCAGCACTCCTGCTGCACGAGCCTCCTCCAGCGCCTCCTCAAATCGGTCGTAGCTCTGGAAGATCTCGCCGTGGATGTAGTTGTAGCCGGTGCCGATGCCCATCGCGTAAGCGGCGATCAGCATGCCTTCAATGACCATATGCGGGTTGAATTGAAGGATTTCGCGGTCCTTGCAGGTGCCGGGTTCGCCTTCGTCCGAATTGCACATCAGGAACTTCGGCCCCGCGTGCTGGCGCGGCATGAAGCTCCACTTGAGCCCGGTCGGAAAACCCGCGCCACCACGTCCACGCAGGCCGGATTCCTTGACCGTCGCGATGACCTGATCAGGCGTCAAGCCAGCGCTGCCGTCCTTGCCGAGAACCTTGCGCAGGGCCTGGTAGCCACCGCGCGCCTCGTAGTCACGCAGGCGCCAGTTGCTGCCGTCAAGGCCGGCCAGAATCTGCGGTTCGATATGCCGGCCATGAAAACAGGTCTGCACGCCCTTCGACTGGAACTGGGCGAGAAGTTTTTCGATCGCCATCATTTGCCCCCTTCGGCGCGCAAACCGTCGACCAGCTGATCGAGCTTGTCGTTGCTCATGAAGCTGCACATATGGCGGTCATTGACCAGCAGCACGGGGGAATCTGCGCAAGCTCCCAGGCACTCGCACTGCTGCAGCGTGAACAGGCCGTCCGCAGTCGTCTCGCCCATGCTGATGTCGAGCTTTTCTTCCAGATGCTTGAGGGCTCGTCCGCCTTCGCGCAGCTGGCAGGGCAGGTTGGTGCAAACGTTGAGCTTGAACTTGCCTACCGGCTGCTGGTTGTACATGTTGTAGAAAGTCGTAACCTCGCGCACGGCGATTGGCGCCATGCCCAGGTAGTCGGCCACCAATTTTTCTGCTTCGGCGCTGATGTAGCCAACTTCCTGCTGAACGATGGCCAGACAGGCCATGACAGCGGACTGCTTCTGGTCAGCCGGGTATTTGGCGACTTCTTTTTCGAAGCGCGCTTTCGATTCTTCGGAAATCATCGGTCAACTTCCCCAAACACAATATCCAACGAACCAATAATGGCAACCGCGTCACCGATCATGTGACCGCGCCCCATTTCACCCAGAGCGGACAGATGCACAAACGCGGGCGGCCGGATCTTCATCCGGTAGGGTTTGTTGGCCCCGTCGCTGATCATGTAGATGCCGAACTCGCCTTTTGGATGCTCGATGGTGGCATAGGCTTCGCCCTCCGGCACCGCAAACCCTTCGGTGAAGAGCTTGAAGTGGTGGATCAACTCCTCCATGTTGGACTTCATGGATTCGCGACTTGGCGGCGCAATCTTGTGGTTGTCCGTAATCACCGGACCCGGATTGACGCGCAGCCAGTCAACGCACTGCTTGATGATCCGGTTCGACTGCTTCATCTCCTCCATGCGCACCAGATAACGGTCGTAGTTGTCACCGGTCTTGCCGACCGGAATATCAAAATCGAGCCGGTCATAGACCTCGTAGGGCTGCTTCTTGCGCAGGTCCCAGGCCACGCCCGAACCACGCAGCATCGGGCCTGAGAACCCCAGATTCAGCGCGCGCTCCGGGGTTACGACGCCGATACCCACCGTGCGCTGCTTCCAGATCCGGTTGTCGGTCAGCAGCGTGTGGTACTCGTCCAGACAGGCCGGGAAACGCTGCGTGAAATCGTCGATGAAATCGAGCAGGCTGCCGTCGCGAGCGCGATTCAGCTGGGCGGTCGACTTGGCGCTGCGAATCTTGTTCGGCTGGTGGCGCGCCATCGTGTCAGGCAGGTCGCGATAGACGCCGCCCGGGCGGAAATAGGCGGCATGAATTCGCGCACCGCTGACCGCCTCGTACATGTCGAGCAGGTCCTCCCGTTCGCGAAAGGCGTACAGCATGACCGTCATCGCACCGCAGTCCAGCGCGCCGGCGCCGACACACAGCAAATGGTTGAGCAGGCGCGTGATCTCGCAGAACATCACGCGGATGTACTGGGCGCGCAACGGCACCTCCAGTTCGAGCATCTTCTCGATCGCCAGGCAATAGGCGCTCTCGTTGCACATCATCGACATGTAGTCGAGCCGGTCCATGTAGGGCAAGGCCTGGATATAGGTCTTGCTTTCAGCAAGCTTTTCGGTCGCGCGATGCAGCAGGCCGATGTGCGGGTCGGCGCGTTGAATCACCTCGCCATCAAGTTCCAGCACCAGACGCAAAACGCCGTGCGCAGCCGGATGTTGCGGTCCGAAGTTGAGGGTGTAG
>JBMOJJ010000511.1:0-2024 GCA_049315845.1 Rhodoferax sp. | reverse complement strand
GGCGTGGCTGCTGCTGCTGCTGCTGCCAAAAATGGCCGCAGGACGCTAATCATCGATGCCGGCGCCATGTTGGGTGGCGAGATGCTCAGCGGCATGTCGTTCGATGGCGTCCTTAACGCGCGCGGTGAGTATGTGGTGGGTGGTATTTCAGATGAGTTTTTCGCCGAATGCCGGAAGATGGATGGATTCATAGGTCCAGTGCACGACCATCGCTTGATCTGCTATGTCTGCACCGATCCGGAAGTGATGAAGATCGCTGTTGCTCGCGTTCTGGAGCGTTACGGCGTGGTGTCCTGGCTTTACAGCTTCGCGGAGGATGTGGTGGTTCACGATGGTGTGGTGACGGGCTTGGTTGTGGTAAACAAGAGCGGGCGCACCATAGTGACGGCGGATCATTTCATCGATTGCTCAGGTGACGGCGATCTCGCAGCTCATGCGGGCGCTCCGTTTGAACTGAGTGACAGTTCGGGGCACTTGCAACCGATTTCGCTGATGTTTCGCATGGGCAATGTGGACAGTGCCGCGTTGCTCAAATTTGCTCGCGCCAACGTGTCATCTCTGGCGGTGGGAGAAAGCGACTACATCCGGGGCAACAAGACCGATGAGGAACTGGTGGACTTACTGGTAGCGCAGGGGCAGCCATCGGTTTTTTTCAAGAGCGAGGGCCCGTTCCTGGGCGACGCGATTCGCCGCGGCGACCTGGCGCCGACGGCGCTTATCATGATCCAGCCTACTTCCGCGGCCCGGCGCGAGGTCTGTGTGAACGCCACCCGCGTGGGTGGCAACATCGATGGGACCAACACTGCCGCTCTGAGCGCCACTGTGGGGACGCTAATGGAACAGGTCTGGAAGACCAGCGTTTTCCTGAAGGCACAGTTGCCGGGCTTTGAGGAATCCGTCTTTGCCGGTCTGGCTCCGCGTGTGGGCGTTCGAGAGACGCGCCGCATCATGGGCGACTATCTCTTGACCCGGGAAGATGTGGTGTCAGGACGCAAGCAACCCGACAGCGTGATTGCCAAGGGCGCACAGCATGTGGATATTCATCAGTCCGGGACGACACAAATCCGTATTCCGATCGCCAATGGCGGCTCATACGACATTCCACTTGGCTGTCTGATCCCGAGGAATCTTAAGAATGTGCTAGTGGCAGGCCGCTGTCTCTCGGCCACACGCGAAGGCATGGGCACCGCACGCACCATGGGACCCTGCATGGCCATGGGCCAGGCCGCAGGTACGGCTGCCGCCATGCTGGGCGAGCGCGGGCAATGCGAAGTCCGATCGCTTTCCGCAAAGGAATTGCAGAAGCGCCTCAAGGAGCAGGGCGCTGTACTTGAAGGGGTCTACTGAGACACCCGGGTTACCGCTACTTCAACGCTGCAGTCACAAGAATATCTATTACCTCTTTGGAGAAAAAAAGTGAACTTCTTCCTCAAAATGCTCTGGTTGGCCATTATTTCACTGACCACCGCAACCCCTCTAAAGGCACAGGAGTTTCCCAGCAGGCCGCTCAAGATGATTGTGCCGTTTGCGCCGGGCGCTTCCACCGACATGTTGACACGCCTGGTGGCGGACCGGTTGTCACCACGCCTGAGGCAGCCCGTTGTAGTTGAGAACCGCATCGGCGCGGGTGGCAATATCGGGGCTGACTTCGTGGCAAAGGCTGCACCAGACGGCTACACACTTGTGATGGGGTCAATCGGAACACACGCTACCAATGGCCTGATCTATCCCCAGATGCCGTTTGACGCAGAGAAGGACTTTGCCCCGATTACGCTCGTAGCTCCCGTCACGCTGGTGTTGGTCGTTCACCCATCCATTCCCGCCAAATCAGTGATCGAACTCATTGCTTTGCTAAATAGCAAGCCCGAGGAATACAGCTATGCGTCAGGCGGTGTGGGAGCTTCGCAGCATCTGGCGGGAGAACTCTTCAAATATGTGACCAAGACCAAGATGGTCCACATCCCCTACAAGGGCAGCGCTGGAGCGTTGGCCGACCTCTTGAGTGGACGAGTTCCAATCATGTT
>JBMOJJ010000510.1:0-2024 GCA_049315845.1 Rhodoferax sp. | reverse complement strand
GAAAATCTTTCTGTTGCCCGGAAGCTGACACCCGGGAGCGCCCGCAGTTGGTCGGGAATTGCCTGTCACCAGAGGCAGGCCAATGACTGTTCCCCCTCACATAGGAGCCACACAACTGACAGACCAATTCGGGACACTCCAAAGCTACCAGATGCCTCATGAACCGCTCGCACCTCGTCGACGAATTGGCTGCAAGCTGACTGACCGACGGTGATCAATGTGCGATGATTTCGTCAAACCCGAGAACAGTCCATCGATCAACAGCAGTCGCCCGTTATGCCTGGTTAATGGTAAATGTTGGCCCGCAATGGTCGTTTCGCCGTCGTGATCAGCCTTGTACGCGGATTCCTTTTCAGTAATCGCTGGCTAGCCCGCTGCTAAAAAGGCTCTCAGCATCGTTTGTCGCAGCAATAGCTTTACGCACCTCTTCATTGGTCAGGTCCAGTACCCGCAGCTTGCCCATTGCCTCTGCCACAGACTCGATGCGACGGTACGCATTCGCATGGGTCGCGGCATACAAGGCAAGCCCTTGCAATTTGGGTAGTGCATCAGCCAGTTGAAGACCGTGCGGATCAACAATATCGGCCACCACCTTTCCAACTGTGTTGGTGGCAAAGAAGATGAAATCCGGCCGAACGATCCCGTACTGCTCACCCGAGAGGTAAGCAATGCCGAGCGAGGATTGCCCCGGCTGTTTCGGATTGCGGTACCAGAAGCTGAAGCCCTGACGCTTCATTTCGGTCTCGACCACCATCGCTTCCCAACCGTTCAACTCCGCCGGGTAGTTGCCCTGCGTATCGCAGAGCAAGTGATTCTTGTAGGTCGGCAGAGCCGTTTCCACGTCGTTCACACGGACCTTGGTCGGCTCGAAACGGCCTTCCGGCTTGACCAGATCCACGTCCTGCGGTTCGGCGCTCATCTCCCGGACCTGGCGATAGGACTCTTGCCTGTCGTCAGACAGGCGCTTCACGGCACTGCCATAGGTCGCAAGCCACTCCTTGGTCAGCTTGTCGGCCTCGGTGTCGAAGACCGGCTGCACTTCCGTCACCAGGCCAAGCGCTGCAACGCGAACGCGCGCCTCGACGAGCGCCTCTTCAAACTCATCGGCTTCCTCCGGCTCGGCCACCCGGTACGCCAAAAGATCAACATAGGTGCGAGCAATATCGGGACTGAAGATGCGCGCCGCACGTCGGTAGGCGTCGTCGATCACCGCCATGTCGGCGGCCTCCCAGAACTCGTCGAAGCTCTTGGCCTTGCCTCGCAGGTCGGCCACCACCGTCTTGCCATCGACCGTCATCACGGACTTGCGCTTGGTATCAATCTTCACCTTCTCGCTTTCCTGCAACCGGTCCAGCACGGCATGCATGGCCGCATGCGCCTTGCGGCCCGCCCCCGGAAGAATGTCGTCAGAAGCCAGTTCGTGAGCCAGTGCCGTGAGCCGCTTGGCGGGTTTGGCTCCGCGTTGTGGGCGCGTCTGCGAAGGCAGCGACTCGAACTTGTCCCATACGACTTGCGTGACCTGTGGATGGGGTTTCATCTCGACCGGGTTGACGAGTACACGCCCCGTGCGGGAGCCGGCGCTTTCGTCACCCTTCATCAAGGCATCGACCACTTCGCCCACAGTCTTCGCATTGAACTTGGGCAGCAGGCAATCCACCGCGTTCAAGCGGTCATTGCCGGCAATGCGGCGCGCCAGCGGCGAACGCACCATGCGGCCCAGCAACTGGGTGATGTGGGTGCGGTCTGTCGCAGCCCTGAAGGAAACCATCACTTCAGCGCGCGGGCAATCCCAACCGGTGCTAATGGCGTCCTTGGCAATCAGCACACGGACCCAAGTCGATTCCTGCACGCGCTCGGGAGCGAGGTAGGGCACATGATGGTTGCCAAACTGCTGCGTGCTGTGCTCGCCCAACACATGCGCCACGCTGCCGCTGGGCATGCCAGGCCATTGCTGGTAGATAGTGTCCAACGCGCGGCCAATGTCGTTCGGGTCGGGAGTGTTGGGCACCTGCAAAACCATGAGC
>JBMOJJ010000509.1:0-2026 GCA_049315845.1 Rhodoferax sp. | reverse complement strand
GATGCCAGTGGTGCGCCGATCGACCGGGGGCTAGCGCTGTTTTTTCCGGGGCCGCATTCGTTTACCGGTGAAGATGTGCTGGAACTGCAGGCGCACGGTGGGCCGGTGGTATTGCAATTGCTGGTAGCGCGCTGTCTGGAAGTCGCTGCGCCAACGGCACTGGACAACGGTATGCCCGTGTTGCCAGGTCTGCGCATCGCTGAGCCGGGGGAATTTACCGAGCGCGCCTTTCTGAACGACAAGATCGATCTGGCCCAGGCCGAGGCCATCGCCGATCTGATTGACGCCAGCACCGAAACCGCAGCGCGCAGCGCGACCCGGTCGCTGACCGGTACTTTTTCGCGCGAAATCCATGTCTTGCGCGAGGCGCTGATCCGGTTGCGTATGCTGGTCGAGGCCACGCTGGATTTTCCGGAAGAAGAAATCGACTTTCTGCAGCAATCGGATGCGCAGGGGCAACTGCTGGCGCTGCAAAACGGGCTGATGGATGTCTTGCGGCGCGCATCGCAAGGTGCTTTGCTGCGTGAAGGCATTACGGTTGTCATTGCCGGACAGCCCAACGCCGGCAAGTCCTCTTTGCTCAATGCCCTGGCCGGGGCCGAACTCGCCATCGTGACACCCATTGCTGGCACCACCCGTGACAAGGTGCAGCAAACCATTCAGATCGAAGGCGTGCCTATCCATGTAGTGGACACCGCGGGGCTGCGGTCCAGCGACGATGTGGTGGAGCAGGTGGGCATTGCCCGTGCATGGGAGGCCATCGAGGGTGCAGATGCTGTTGTTTTCCTGCACGATCTGACACGCTGCGATGCTATTGATTACATAGCTGCTGACGCAGTCATAGCGAGCGCCATCACCGAAAAACTCTTCAAAAACGTGCCGGTGATTGATGTGTGGAACAAGGCCGATGCGGTCGAGGTTGCGCCTGGTACCTCAGGCATTGTGCTGTCGGCCAAAACGGGCGTTGGCATCGAGACCCTGCGTACCCAATTGCTCGCAGCGGCGGGCTGGCAAGCGCCAGAGTCGGGCGTATTCATTGCCCGTGAGCGTCATCTGCACGCTTTGCGACGGGTCGAATCACACTTGCAGGAGGCTGCCATGCACCTCGGGCAGCGGGCCCAGGCACTGGACTTGCTGGCAGAAGAGTTGCGCCTGGCACAGAACGACCTGGGAGAAATTACCGGGGAATTCACCTCGGACGATTTGCTCGGCGTGATCTTCTCCAGGTTTTGTATTGGCAAATAGAGTCCACTACACTTGGGGTTTCTGACGCACCTGAAAGCAGTCACGATGTCCATGTTCAACTGGTTTTTCAGAAAGCAGCCCGCCCAAGTGCCTGCCACAGCCGAGAGCTCGGGGCTGGGACACACGGATGCCACCGTGCCATTTCGCCACTCCGACAAGGGTTCGGCAAGAATGCCGGTGCCACCCAAACCCGGTAGTGCTGCCAATCGGCGTGGCGAGCGTCTGGAGCGTCGGGAGTTGCTCTACACCGTGGTGCGGGAGTCCATGACTTCGGCTGGCGTTTTGTCGTCTGGATACAAGTTCAAGGTGCTGTCACTGGATTCGCGCGGTGTGCAATACCTCATCATGATGGACCTGGCCAGCGAGTACGCCGCAGAGTCGGCACGGCTGGCAGAAATGGAGAACCTGATCGCCCACAATGCCAAGTCACGCTATGGCATTCTGGTGACATCGGTGTACTGGCGGGTCAATGAGCAGGTCACTGCGGGTCTATCGCGCAGTGGCGCGCCAAGCTCGGCGCCCGCGCCGCTCAGTGCTACTGCTGCCGTGCCGGTGAAAGCCGCAACGCCGCCGCTCTATGAGCCGCTGGAGGCCGACGAAGTGGCGGCATTCAAGAAGGCGCTGGCCTCTGCGGCAGCCCCGCAAACCAAGGCTGCACCGGGGGAAATTGTGCATTCCGGGCGCCGCAATCCTGCGCCTTTGCCGGATTTTCAAACGACTGAAATTGACGATCGCGGCTCGCCTCTGAGCGGCACGCAATACGGCGAGCTGCGTTAGTGCC
>JBMOJJ010000508.1:0-2033 GCA_049315845.1 Rhodoferax sp. | reverse complement strand
TGAACTCCGGGATCGGCGCCAGGATGTAGCCGTGGAAGATCGTGTAGTCGGGCGCGGCGCGGCGCAGCTTGATCACTTCGCCCGAAACATCCACGCTGCCGGCCGGCGTCATGATCTTGATTGGCACCGAGAGGCCAAGCTTCTTGGCCAGCGCCTCGCTGCTGTCGATCGGGTCGCGACCAAACTCGGAGTCAGAATAGACGAAAGCGACCTTGGCACCGGGCTTTTCCTTGGCGATGTGGCGCAACAGGATGCCGAACATTTCGGTGTAGTCGGGGCCGACCAGGAACTGGTTCGGGTACTTCACCGGATCGTTCAATTCGGTAGCGAAGGAGGCGCCGGCCATCAGGATGTTGCCCGTGCGGTCGAGCTCGGGGTTGATGGTCTTGGAGAAGGCGGTGGAGTCGCCGTAGTAGAGATTGACCTTGTTCTGGCTTGTAATCTTCTTGAAGGCAGCCACCGAGACGTCCACCTTGTAACCCGTATCTTCAGGCACATAGCGCAGCTTGCGACCCTTGATGCCACCACCATCGTTGACGATCTTCACATAGTCGGCGATGCCGGCATTGATACCGACGCCGGCAAAGGCGAAGACCCCTGTCATGGGGATGGAGCCGCCGATGACGATGTCTTCAGCGGCCTGCGCCTGCACCAGCGGTGTGACGAGCGTGGCGCCAGCTGCCAGCAGCAGCGCGCGACGACCTTGGGAAACGGGGGATGACTTCATGCATATCTCCTTGTTGCTCAGTTGCGGAATGGCCATAGATGGAAAAAACGGCGAACGCGCCGCCACACTTCTGCGAGCCCGTGCGGCTCGAAAACCAGAAACCCGATGATCAGCAGCCCGAACACCATCGTGCGAACGGGCGAGAGAAAGACCGTCAGCTCGGCGCCATGGGGCAGCAGGGCCACGCCCAGCTTGAGCAGTTCCGGCACCATGGTCATGAAGACGGCACCCAGAATCGCGCCCAGCATGGAGCCCATGCCGCCAACGATGATGGCAGCCAGGAAAAAGATCGACATCGATAGCGGAAAACTTTCTGGCGTCACGACCCGGAAGAAGTAGGCCCACAGGCCCCCGGCAACACCGGCGTAAAAGGAGGACAGGCCAAACGACAGCAGTTTGTAGCGCAGCAGCGCAATGCCCAGCACTTCAGCTGAGATGTCGCGGTCCCGAATGGCGATGAAAGCGCGGCCAACGCGGGTGCGAAACAGGTTGGCGGCGCCGAGCAGCATCAATACCGTCACCGGAACGATGACCCAGTACAGACGAAACGAGGTGTCCAACACGAGGCCAAGAAATTTGGCAGGCGGCAGCGTCAGGCCGCCGGTGCCGCCCGTGAAAGCGCTATTGGCAAAAAGAAAGTGCGCGATGAACGAGGCCGCAATGGTGGCAATGGCCAGGTACAGGCCTTTCACGCGCAGCGACGGGATGCCCACCACCAGGCCGCCGACCATGGCGACAAAACCGCCAGCCAACAGGTTGAGTACGAGCGGCGAGCCGACGCGCAGTTCCAGAATCGCGACCGTGTAGGCGCCCAGTCCCATGAAGGCGGCCTGACCCAGACTGACCAGGCCGGTGTAACCGGTCAGGATGTTGAGCCCGCAGGCGCTGGCCACGTTGATGCTGACCAGGCAAGCCAGATACAGCCAGTAATCCGTCGCCATGAAGGGGAACAGCAGCAGCACGCCAGCGGCTAGCGCCAACCAGACTTTCTGCGTGCGCGAGTCGAACAGCGCCGCGTCGGCGATGTAGCTTTCCTTGAGGGTGCCGATGCGCATCAGAGCCTCTCAATTTCATGGGTGCCGAACAGGCCATAGGGCCGGATCATGAGCACCATCACCAGCACGATGAAGGTGACCAGCAGCTTGTATTCACCACCGAGGTAGGCGCCAGCCAGCGCCTCGATCAGCCCGATCATCAGACCGCCTACCAGCGCGCCCAGAACGCTGTCTAGCCCGCCGACGATCACCACCACCAGCACCGACAGCCCGAACACGCCCATCGACGAAGAGATGCCGCCGATGGAGCC
>JBMOJJ010000507.1:0-2042 GCA_049315845.1 Rhodoferax sp. | reverse complement strand
GCTTCGAGCGCGACATGGCCTGCACCGAGGCCGAGTGGCTGCGCTGGCTGCCCGCGGCCATCGGCGGGCATTACTGGAAGCTGCAGGAGCACGGCGCCGGCGTGCGCATCGGCGACGGCGCGCTCGGTTTGAAATGGCAGGTGGCCGAGCCGCGCGTGATTGCGTTGGTGCGCATGCCGCGCCTGCTGGTTCGCTTTCGCTTTGCCGGGCTGGACGACGCCCAGCGCTACGACTTCATGAAGCGTTTCGACCTGTACATGCAGCGCGGCGGCGGGTGAGATACAGTCCCCTACAGACGCCCAACCTTTACCCAACCAACCCGGAGACAACCCATGCTTCAGACCGGCCTCATGATGGACCGCCCCCTTCTTATTTCCGACGTGATCGAACACGCGGCCGCCCAGTTCGGCGACGTCGAAGTGGTCTCGCGCGAAACGCACGGCCCGCTGTTTCGCTACACCTATGCGCAGTGCGCGGCGCGCGCGCGCAAGCTCGCCCACGCGCTCAAACAGCTGGGCCTGGGCGCGGGCAGCGCGGTGGGCTCGATTGCCTGGAACAACCACCGGCATCTGGAAGCCTATTACGCGGTGTCCGGCAGCGGCATGGTGATCCATACCTGCAACCCGCGCCTGCACCCGCAGCAGCTGATCTACATCATCAACCACGCCGAAGACGCGGTGATGCTGTTCGACAGCACTTTTGCGCCGCTCGTCAAGGGCATTGCCGCGCACTGCCCCACGGTCAAGGCATGGGTCTGTCTGAGCGAAGCGGGCAACATGCCGTCGATAGAAGGCGTTGCCAACGTGCTGTGCTACGAAGACCTGATCGCGCCGCAGAGCGATCAGTTTGACTGGCCGCAGTTTGACGAACATACCAGCGCCGCCCTGTGCTACACCTCGGGCACCACGGGCAACCCGAAAGGCGCGCTGTATTCGAACCGGGCGATTGTGCTCAATGCCATGTCTGGCTGCATTGTGCTTTCGACTTCGCTGAAAGACACCGTGCTGCCGGTCGTGCCGATGTTTCACATCAACGCCTGGTGCATTCCCTACGCGGCGCCGATTGTCGGCGCCAGGCTGGTGTTGCCGGGGCCGCGCCTGGATGGCGCCAGTCTGTACGAATTGATGGAGGCTGAAAAGGTCACGATGAGTGCTGGCGTGCCCACCATCTGGATGGCGCTGATGCAGCATGTGGAGCAAAACGGCCTGCGCTTTTCGACCATGCGCCTGACCGCTGTCGGTGGCTCGGCCATGCCGGCAGCCCTGATTGCCAAGTTCTCGGACAACTATGGGGTCGAGGTCAGGCATGGCTGGGGCATGACCGAAACCACGGCGGTCGCCACACTCGGCGTCTTGAACCAGAACAATATGACGCTGCCTGCCGCCGAGCGCCATGGGCTGATTGCCAAACAGGGCAAGTCCGTGTTTGGCGTCGAGATCAAGGTGATCGACGAGAGCGGCGCCACCTTGCCGCGTGATGGTGTCGCGCAGGGCGAACTGATGGTGCGCGGGCACTGGATTGTGACCGGCTACTACAAGGGCGAGACCTCACCCCTGATCGACGGTTGGTTCCCGACCGGTGACATCGCGACCATCGACGCCAATGGCGTGATGCAGATCCGGGACCGGGCCAAGGACGTCATCAAGACCGGCGGCGAGTGGATCAGCTCGATCGACCTGGAAAGCGCTGCCATGGGCCATCCGGCGGTCGCGATGGCGGCGGTGATCGGCGTCAAGCACCCGAAGTGGGACGAGCGGCCCTTGCTGTTCATCGTGCGCAAACCCGGACAAGCGGTGGAACGCGAAGAGATACTGGCGTTTCTGGGCGGGCGCGTTGCCAAGTGGTGGGTGCCCGATGACGTGGTGTTCCTCGACGCGTTGCCGGTGGGCGGCACCGGCAAGGTGCAAAAGGGCGATCTGCGCAAGCAGTATGGGGGCGTGTTCAGCCCGCAGTCATAGCTTGTCCGTCAACGGTCTGGCCCGCCGGGCGGTGGGCTTGCGGCGCCTGTCGACAACCCGGGCCTGACACCGAGGCAGGGAAAG
>JBMOJJ010000506.1:0-2044 GCA_049315845.1 Rhodoferax sp. | reverse complement strand
GGCATCACAGTAGCATTGCTCGAAGTTCGGTTCATCATGAAGTCCTGCCGCCCACGTTAACACAAAGGCGATTTTCATTCAACATCATCACTGCTCGCTAACGCCGGAATTTAATGATGCATTTTTCCCTCCGCCTACCAAAGCTGAAGAACAACTCTCTCGATTGGCCCGCTCGTCCCTCTACTCGCTCACTGGATATTCCCGCACCAACACCCCAAACAGAGCCGCCCCCAACAATAGCGATCCTGCCGCAATCTCCAGCGCCAGATCGAATCCCGCTGCTGGCGTTGCTGCATGCTTCAGCAGGTAAGCAGCCATTGGGGGACCAAGAATCTGGCCAAGACCGTAGAGCGCGGTCAGAAGTCCGATGGTGGATGCGACATGGTGTGGACGGATGCGGCGAGCCTCTTGCATCCCAAAGTAGGTTATGGCCGTGAAGGGAAGGCCCACCAGCAGGCTGCCCACTGCAAAACCCAACAAGCTTGGAATCGCAAGGCTCAGCGCAACACCCGCGGCCTGGATCAGGTAGCAGGCCAGCAGCATCAAGCGCAGATCACGCACTTGGCGCATACGGGAGGCAAAGAGAGCGCCGACAATGACCCCGCAGCCCAGTATTGGCCAGAACAGGTCCAACCAGGCAGACCCGGGAAGGGTTTGACGGGCGATTACAGGCAGGAAGGTGGCCGTGACGATGTAGCCAAATCCCGCGATACCGTAAGCCAGGGACAGCAATGCCACTTCGACTGTTGAATGGTCGGTCGCCGTACTTGGGTTGACGGTATGTGCTGCTTTAGCTGCCGACATCGTGTTGCGTGCATGGAAGACTGGCCAGATCAGCATCGTCAGCACCAGCGCCAGAAGTCCGAAGATCAACCAGCCAATGCTGGCTCGCCAGTCTGCCGCCACCATGGCGCTGGCCGCCAGGCCTGTCAGCACAATGCCTGCGCCAGGACCCGTGTAGATCAGAGCGCCCAGGCTGGCGTGGCCGCGCCATGCGGCTTGCGACAAACACCAGCCCGAGGTGTACACAAACACCAGCGCGCTGGCCACGCCGGCGGCAAATCGCAAGAGCGGCCATGCCGCGGTCCAGGGCACGGCCATTCCAAGCGTCAATACCAGGGTGCTGACGAGTCCAGCGCGGATGATGGCAGTAGGGTTGGGCAAGGGTTTGAACATACAAAACAATGCACCGACCAAGTAACCGATGTAATTGGCGCTGGCCAACCAGCTTGCGCCCGCCAGCGAGATAGTGCCGTCGTGCAACATCATGGGCAGCAGCGGGGTGAATGCGAAGCGTCCAATGCCCATGGCAGTGGCCAGTGCCAAGCCGCCAGCCAGGATGATGCGGCGATGGTCGTACTGGGAAGGGAAAGATTCAGGCATGTAGAGATTTCACAGCCCGCGCCCAAGCGTGGCGACCGCCATGGTGGTCAATCCAAGTATCAGATTTGTTCCTATCAACTGTCGTATCTGACCCAGCGCCTTGGCGCCCGCAAGCCAATTCTGCCCACTGACGGCGATTTTGAGTTTGCCATACGGGACCATGAAAACGTAGACAAAGATGGCGCTCATGATGAGACCCAACGTCAGCATGGCGTGCCAATGTGGCGATGCCTGCCTCATGCCGGTTGCCAGCAATGCCACAGACCCGCTGAGCACAACGGCCGAGACACATCCCCATACCCATGGGAAGAATCGCGCGAAAACGTCTGCCCACAATTTGAGACGTGTGGGTGGCTCCAGATTGGCTGCCGCAACCGGACGCAAACACATCCAGGCGAAGAACATGCCGCCCACCCATACAACAACACCGGCCAGATGGAGGAACTTGAACAATGGATGCATTTGATAACTCCGTCAATGCCTGTGGACCGCAAAATTCGAGACTGGCGCGAGCCGTGGCTATGCTGAGTATGCAACGGCATCGAAAACTGGGGATGGCGTAAGGCCGCCTCCGCTGGCACAGGCAGTTCCCTCCGCCTACCAAAGCTGAAAAACAACTCTCTCGATCAGTCCGCACGTAACCTATTGATTTTTATGGGTA
>JBMOJJ010000149.1:0-9062 GCA_049315845.1 Rhodoferax sp. | reverse complement strand
TGATGCTGCCGCCCCAGGTCAACGGCTTTGACCCGACCCTGGCCAAGCGCCTGCCGTACGACGTCGAGGGCGCGAAGAAGCTGATGGTCGAGGCCGGTTACCCGAGCGGCTTCGAGGTCAAGATGAATTGCCCGAACGACCGCTATGTGAACGACGAAAGAATTTGCCAGGCCGTGGCTGCGAATCTTTCCAAGATCGGCGTCAAGATCAATCTGGAGGCGGAGACCAAGGGCACCTATTTCCCGAAGATCCTGAGCCGCAACACCAGCTTCTACATGCTGGGCTGGGTCGCCAGCACGGTTGATGTGCACAACGTGCTGTATCCGATCATGTCCTCTCCGGGCGAGGGTGGCCGCGGCCAGTTCAATCTGGGCGCCTACAGCAACGCCAAGGTCGATGAGCTGACGCAGAAGATCGGCTCCGAGACCGACCTGAAAAAGCGCGGCGAGATGATCCACGAGGCGCTGAAGATCCACCAGGACGAGATCGGTCACCTGCCGCTGCATCAGCAGGCGCTGAACTGGGGCATGAAGAAGAACATCGACGTGGTGCAGCTGCCGGGCAATGAAATGCCCTGGAAGTTCATCAAGGTCAACCCCTGAACCCGGACACGCGCCGCGGATGAAACAATGGCTTGCAGGGCTGGCCGATAGCGACATTGGCTACAGCTTTCGCAGCTCACCGGTGGCGGTGGCTGCGGCCGGCGTCGCGTTCATCTGCATCTTCTGCTCGCTGTTTGCCAACTGGGTGGCGCCGCACAATCCGTTCGACCTGATCACGCTGGAGTTGAGCGACGCGCGGCTGCCGCCGGCCTGGGAGACGCTGGGCAGCCTGAAGTACCTGCTGGGCACCGATGATCAGGGCCGCGACATCCTGTCGGCGCTGATGTTCGGCGCCCGCATATCGCTGGCGGTGGGCTTTGCCTCGGTCGCCTTGTCGGTGCTGATTGGCGTGACGATGGGCCTGCTGGCCGGCTTCCTGGGCGGCTGGGTGGACGCGGTGCTGATGCGTTTGTGCGACGTCATGCTTTCGTTCCCGGCGATTTTGGTGGCGCTGCTGATTGCCGGCGTCGGGCGGGCGCTGTTTCCCAATGCGCAGGAGGGGCTGGCGTTCTTCGTGCTGATTGTCTCGATCACCTTGACCGGCTGGGTCCAGTACGCCCGAACCGTCAGGGGCTCGACCCTGGTCGAGCGCAACAAGGAATATGTGCAGGCCGCCCGTGTGACCGGGGTATCGAGCCTGCGCATCATGCGCCGCCATGTGCTGCCCAATGTGCTGGGGCCGGTGCTGGTGCTGGCCACGATCCAGGTCGCCACCGCGATCATCATCGAGGCGACGCTGTCCTTCCTCGGGGTTGGCGCGCCGCCGACCGCGCCCTCGCTGGGAACGCTGATCCGGGTCGGCAACAACTACCTTTTTTCGGGCGAATGGTGGATCACGGTATTCCCGGGCCTGATGCTGATCCTGATCTCGCTGAGCGTCAATCTGCTGGGCGACTGGCTGCGCGACGCGCTGAACCCCAAATTACGATGAGTCTGCTTCAGGTGAAAAATCTGGTGGTCGAGTTCCCGCATCGGCGCGGAACGCTGCGGGCGCTGGACGACATCTCGTTTGACATTGCACCCGGCGAGATCCTGGGCGTGGTCGGCGAATCGGGGGCCGGCAAGTCGATCACCGGTGCCGCCATCATCGGCCTGCTGGAGCCGCCCGGACGCATTGCCGGCGGACAGATCCTGCTCGAAGGCGAGCGCATCGACCAGCTCGGTTTCGAGCAGATGCGCCATATCCGGGGCAAGCGCATTGGCGCCATCTTCCAGGATCCGCTGACCTCGCTCAATCCGCTCTACACCATCGGCCAGCAGTTGATCGAAACCATACGCACCCATCTTCCGCTGAGTGAACAGGCGGCGCGCGAGCGCGCCGTCGCTCTGCTCAAGGACACCGGCATCCCGGCGCCCGAGCAGCGCATCGACCACTTTCCGCACCAGTTCTCGGGCGGCATGCGCCAGCGCGTGGTGATTGCGCTGGCGCTGGCCGCCGAGCCCAAGCTGATCGTCGCCGATGAACCGACCACGGCGCTGGATGTGTCGATCCAGGCGCAGATCATCACGCTGCTCAAGACGGTCTGCAAGCAGCGCGGCGCGGCCGTGATGCTGATCACGCACGACATGGGCGTGATCGCCGAAACCTGCGACCGGGTCGCGGTGCTGTACGCCGGACGGATGGCCGAAATCGGGCCCGTGCACGAAGTCATCAACCACCCGGCGCACCCCTACACGGCCGGCCTGATGGCGGCGATTCCCGATATCACGCAGGACCGCGAGCGACTCAATCAAATCGATGGCGCGATGCCGCGCCTGAACGCGATCCCGGTCGGCTGCGCCTATAACCCGCGTTGCCCCCGAGCGTTTGCCAGATGCGCCAGCGAGCGACCGGACCTGATGGACGCTGGCAAGACCCGCAGCGCCTGCTGGCTGCATCAAGCCCCGGCAGAAACCTTGCGGAGCGCAGCATGACGGCCCTGGTCCAGGCCAACGATCTGGCGATGACGTTCGACGTCTCGGCGCCCTGGCTGAACCGCGTCGTCGAGCGCAAGCCCCGCACGCTGCTGCATGCGGTCGACGGCGTGAGCTTCGAGATCGAGAAAGGCAAGACGCTGGCGCTGGTCGGAGAATCCGGCTGCGGCAAGAGCACGGTGGCGCGGCTGCTGGTGGGCCTGTACCGGCCAAGCCGCGGCAATCTGGTGTTTGACGGGCTGGACGCGCACGCGGTGTTCAAGACCGCCGAGGGATTGAAGCTGCGCAGCCGGATCCAGATGATCTTCCAGGACCCGTACGCGTCGCTGAACCCGCGCTGGCTGGTGCAGGACATCGTTGCAGAGCCCCTGATCGAGCACGGGCTGGTCAGCGATCGGTCCGAACTGAGGGCGCGCGTCGGCGCCCTGCTCACCGATGTCGGCCTGAGTCCGCTCGACAGTTTCAAGTACCCGCATCAGTTCTCCGGCGGCCAGCGCCAGCGCATCTCGATTGCGCGCGCGCTGGCCACGCGCCCCGAGTTTCTGGTCTGCGACGAGCCGACCTCGGCGCTCGATGTCAGCGTACAGGCGCAGGTGCTCAACATCATGAAGGACCTGCAGCGCAAGCTCGGCCTGACCTACCTGTTCATTTCGCACAATCTGGCGGTGGTGCGCCATGTCAGCGACCAGGTCGGCGTGATGTACCTCGGACGCCTGGTGGAACTGGCCGACAAGCAGGTCCTGTTTTCGAATCCGCGCCATCCTTACACGCGCATGCTGCTCGACGCGATCCCCAAGATGACCGACACCGGCCGCGCCCGCACGCCGGTGCTGGGCGAAGTGCCCAACCCGCTGCAGCCGCCGACCGGCTGCGCCTTCCATCCGCGTTGCCCACATGCCAATGAGCGCTGCCGCGCCGAGCGGCCCCAGCTGCTCGACCACGGGGCCGGCAGGATCGCCTGCCATGCGGTGCAGGAGTCCAGACTGTAGCCGCTGCCTCTCAGGTGTAGCGCTTGCTGCGCAGGTTGTTCTTCATCTCGGCGAGCAGTGGCTGCAGCGCCTGGCTGCCGATGCGCAGCGCGACGCAGGTGGCAAGGATGTCGATGATCAGCAGATGCAGCAGACGCGACACCATCGGGCTGTAGCGGTCATAGCCTTCCGGATGGTCGGCGGCCAGGTGGATATGGCCGGCGGCGGCCAGCGGTGAGCCGCTGGCGGTGATCACGATCGTGGTGGCGCCATGCTTGCGCGCGATGTCGCAGGCGTCCATCAGGTCGCGCGTGCGGCCCGAATTGGAAATGATCACCACGCAGTCCCCCGGGCCCAGCAGCGATGCCGCCATCACCTGCATGTGGCCGTCGCTGTAGGCCACCGTGTGCATGCCGAGCCGGAAGAACTTGTGCTGCGCGTCCTGCGCCACCACGCCCGAGTTGCCGACACCAAAGAACTCGATCCGCCTGCCGTCACGGCAGGCCTGCACCAGCGTGAGGGCCGCTTTTTCGATCACTGGCGCGCTGGCGTCGTTGCGGTATTTCAAGAACGCTGCGACCGTGTTGTCGATCACCTTGACCATGATGTCGGCGGTCTTGTCGTCGGCATCGACACTGCGGTGAATGAAGGGCACGCCTTCGCTGACACTGCCGGCCAGCTTGAGCTTGAAGTCCGACAGGCCGTCATAGCCGACGCTGCGGCAAAACCGGATCACGGTCGGCTTGCTGACATGGGCGCGCTCGGCCAGTTCGCTGACCGGCAGTTGCGCAAAACTGCGCGGATCGCTCAGCACCAGTCTGCCGACGCGCTGTTCCGCCGGTGCCAGCGAGGGCAGGCAGGCCTGGATCCGGTCAAGCATAGAGCTGGCCCCGACGCTTGTCACTGCGTGTACTGCGCTGCCCCCCGAGGGGGCTAATTTTGGCTGACGCCGAACTTCGTTTCCTTGCGGCGGCCCGGCGGAAAATTGCCCTTATCCGTGCTGGCGACCGGCTTAACATTCTTCAGACCAACAAAACCATCGCGCGCGATCATCGCGCCGGCCGCGCTCGGACCCCAGGTGCCGGCAGCATAGGGGCGCGGACCCTGGAGCTCGCCTTTCCAGTGCTCCAGGATAGGCTCCACCCAGCGCCACGCCTCTTCCTGCTCGTGAACAGACCGGGCGCGGTGCGACATACATCACGACCGTATCGGCCTGGCGCTGCGCGAGCGTCGCCGCCAGGCGCGCGTAATCGTCGGGTCCGGACAGATCCATGCGCAGGAATTCAATCAGTGCCGCAAACCGGGTGAATTCTTCGGCGCTCGGGCGCTTGGCCAGTTCGACCCGCTCAAAGCGCGACCGGATCAGCTCGCGGTACTGCTCGCCGCTGAGGTCGTCGCGGCCGACGCCAACGATGCGGCCTTCAGCAGGCAGCGTGCCATGGCGAAAGGCCTGGAACAGCGCCGGCATCAGCTTGCGCCAGGCCAGGTGGCCGGTGCCGCCGAACAAAACAAGATCAAAACTCATGGATGAAGCCAGGTGGGGGGCCATTGCATCAGCGAGGAAGCCGCCGCCGTGACCCAAAGTCAGACTGTAACTTAGTTTCATAGATATCCGGAAATCATGTAACTTACTGCCAGGACATTGCCTTAAACTGAGGCCTTCCCGCTGTTCCCGGCGGGACCTCACAGGAGCGGCGATGAAGAAGAAGCAGTTGTTGGTGGCGCTGGCCGCCTTCCTGTCCCTGGGTGCATGGGCGCAGGGGCAGATCAACATCATCTGCTCGGTGCAGGCCGAGTGGTGCAACATGATCGGCACGGTCTACGCGCGCACGACCGGCATCAAGGTGAACGTGAGCATGAAGGGTTCCGGCGAAGCGCTGGCGCAATTGATCGCGGAAAAGGAAAATCCAAAGACCGACATCTGGTTTGGCGGCACCGGGGACCCGCACCTGCAGGCCGCCGAGCAGGGTCTGTCGCTGGAGTACCGGTCGCCGAGCCTGCCGCAGTTGCACCCGTGGGCGCAGCAGCAGGCGCAGCAGGCCGGCTTCAAGACCGTCGGCATCTATTCCGGCCCGCTGGGGTTCGGCTACAACCCTGAGTTGCTGGCCAAGAAGAAGCTGGCCGTACCCAAGTCCTGGGCCGATCTGCTCAAGCCCGAATACAAGGGTGATATCCAGGTCGCCAACCCCGGCTCCAGCGGCACCGCCTACACCATGGTCGCCACGCTGGTGCAATTGATGGGCGAGGACAAGGCCTTTGATTACCTGAAAGGCCTGCACAAGAACATCAGCCAGTACACGCGCTCGGGCACCGGCCCGATCAAGGCGGTGGCGCGCGGCGAGACCGCGGTCTCGATCAGCTTTGTGCACGATGGCCCAGGCGAGAAGATGAACGGATTTCCGGTCGAGACCATCACGCCGGCGGAAGGCACCGGCGCCGAGATCGGCTCCATGAGCATCATCAAGGGCGCGCGCAACCTCGAGGCCGCCAAGAAATTCTACGAGTGGGCGCTGACGCCGGCGGCGCAGGAGATGGCGGCCGCGGCCAGGCAGTTCCAGCTGCCGTCCAACAAGAGCGCAAAGAACGATCCGCGCATTCCTGATTTCAAGAAGATCCGCTTCATCAGCTACGACTACGCCAAGTACGGCGCCAGCGCCGAGCGCCGGCGCCTGATCGCCAAGTGGGAAAAGGAAGTCAATTCGCTGCCGCGCTGACCTGCGCGGCAGAACTGCGGGCATCAGCAGGCGATAGGGCGTCAGATTGCACAAGAACCCCAATCAGGTGCTTCGGATCTGGCTGCTGGTCGGCCTGCTGGCCTACCTGCTGTTGCCGTGGTACGCGATCCAGGACACCGCGTGGTACAGCGTGCTGCCGCAGATCATCGGCGGGCCCGAGACCGCCAATGGCGTGGTGCAGTCCTTCGTCCACGGCCGCGCCTGGCTGCTGCTCGGTCTGGCCGGACTGGCCATTGCGGCCGTCGGCCTGGCACTGCCGCCCGGCAAGAAGCAGGGCAGCTGGCTGCTGGCGGGCGGCGCCACCGGCTTCTGCGGCCTGCTGGCCGGCGGCTTCCTGATCGGCGCCAAAGGCTGGTCCTTTGCGTTCCTGAACAGCCGTTTCGGCGAACTGGCAGGCAATCAGTTCGGCATGGGCAGCGGCGCGCTGTGCGCACTGCTGGCGCTGCTGATGATCAGCGCCTTCGGCATCGCAAGGCGCGGCTATTTCAAGGGCGATCTCTTCATCGCCTGCGCGGTGGCCGGCTGTTCGGCGCTGCTGCTGCTGTTCATTGCGTTTCCGGTCAGCAAGGCCTTGTATGGCGCCTTGTTGACAGAGGAGGGGCACTGGTCCGTGACCGCGATCTTCGAGCGCATCGGCAACGAGCGCGTCTGGGGCCTGAATTGTCTGAACGGTGGGGTGCGCTGCGGCGTGGCCTGGAACACGCTTTTCCTTGCCTTGCTGACCGCGACCGGCACCACGCTGCTTGGCACCCTGATGGCGCTGCTGGCGGAACGCAGCGCCGGCCCCAGAATCCAGACGCCGCTGCGGGTCGTCGCACTGCTGCCTATCATCACGCCGCCCTTTGTGGTCGGACTGGGCCTGATCCTGCTGTTCGGCCGCGCCGGCATCGTCAATCAGGTGCTGGAGTATGCGTTTGACGTGCAGCCGACGCGCTGGTTCTACGGCGCGCTGGGGATCTGGCTGGCGCAGCTGTTTGCCTTCACGCCGATCGCCTTCATGATCATGCGCGGCGTCGTGCAGGGCGTCTCGCCAAGCCTCGAAGAGGCGGCGCAGACGCTGCGCGCCAGCCGCGAGCAAACCTTCTTCACGATCACGCTGCCGCTGCTCAAGCCCGGGCTCGCGAACGCCTTCCTGGTCGGGTTCATCGAGAGCATGGCGGACTTCGGCAATCCGATCGTGGTCGGCGGGCAGTTTTCGGTTCTTTCGACCGACATTTTTTTCGCGATCGTCGGCGCGCAGTATGACCAGGGACGCGCGGCGTCGCTGGCCTGGATCCTGACCGTCTTTGCGCTGACCGTGTTTGCGCTGCAGCGCGCCTTGCTGGGCCGGCAGAACTACACCACGGTCAGCGGCAAGGGCGACGCCGGCATCGCGATGGCGCTGCCCGCCAGCGTGCGCCGCGTCCTGCATGCCGTGGTCTATCCGTGGCTGGCGTTCACCCTGATTGTTTACCTGTTCGCCTTTGCCGGCGGCTTTGTCCAGACCTGGGGCCGCGACTACACCCCGACACTGGCCCATTTCAGGACCGCCTTTGGTCTGGAGTGGAGCGGATTCGGCCTGGTCTGGGCCGGCACCGCATGGAATTCCCTCTTCACCACCGTCAAGCTGGCCGGCATCTCGGCGCCGATGACCGCCGCGACCGGCCTGTTGATCGCCTACCTGCTGGCCCGCACCGAATTCAAGGGCCGCGCGCTGTTCGAGTTTGTCGCCCTGCTGGCCTTTGCGATCCCCGGCACCGTGCTGGGCGTGAGCTATATCCTGGCCTTCAACGTGCCACCGGTGGAACTCACCGGCACCGGCCTGATCATCGTGCTGTGCTTCATGTTCCGCAATCTTCCGGTCGGCGTGCGCGCCGGCAGCGCCGCCTTCAAGCAACTCGACAAGTCGCTCGATGAGGCCTCGCTGATGCTGCGCGCCTCCAGCGCGCAAACCCTGTTCCATGTGGTGCTGCCGCTGCTCAAGCCGGCGCTGGTGGCGGCGCTGGTGTACAGCTTTGTGCGCGCGATGACCACCGTCAGCGCGGTGATCTTCCTGGTGACGGCCGAGAACGAACTCGCCACCACCTACATCATCGGCCGCGTCGGCAATGGCGACTACGGCGTCGCGCTGGCCTATTGCACGGTGCTCATTGTGCTGATGTCGCTGGCCATTGCACTGATCCAGTTCCTGGTGGGCGAGCGCAAGCTGGGGCGGCGTAAAGGAAAAACAGCATGATCCACGGCGTTGAATTCAAGAACATCAGCAAGCGCTACGGCACCGACGCGGCGGCGCCGCTGGTGGTCAGGGGCATCAGCTTCGGGGTCGAAAAAGGCACGCTGACGACGATCCTGGGGCCCTCGGGCTGCGGCAAGACCACCGTGCTGCGCATGATCGCCGGGCTGGAATCGCCAACCTCGGGCCAGATCATCGTCGACGGCAAGGATGTGACGACGCTGGGCCCGGCGGACCGCAACGTCAGCATGATGTTTCAGAGCTACGCGCTGTTTCCCCACATGAACGTGCTGGAGAACGTGATGTACGGCTTGAAGATGTCGGGCGTGGCAAGGCAGGCCGCGCGCGCGCGCGCCAGCGAGACTCTGAAGACGGTCGGCCTGGTGGACTATGACGAGCGCCTGCCGAGCGAGCTGTCGGGCGGGCAGCAGCAGCGTGTGGCGCTGGCGCGCTCGCTGGTGCTGGAGCCTTCCGTGCTGCTGTTCGACGAACCGCTGAGCAACCTCGATGCCCGGCTGCGGCGCGAGATGCGCGAGGAAATCAGGTCGCTGCAGCAGCGCCTGGGCCTGACCGTCGCCTATGTCACGCACGACCAGAGCGAGGCGCTGGCGGTGAGTGACCAGATCATCGT
>JBMOJJ010000505.1:0-2046 GCA_049315845.1 Rhodoferax sp. | reverse complement strand
TGCTGGTGCAGCACATTGGACAGGGCAGCAATCTGGTTGCGCAGTTCGGCCGCCTGCTCGAACTGCAGCGCCTGCGCATGCGCCAGCATGCGCACCTCAAGCGCCTCCATCACCTGCTGCGCATCGCCGCGCAGAAAGCGCTCGGCGCTGGCCACATCCTGCGCGTAGTCGGGCTCCGAGATGCGCCCGACGCAGGGCGCCGAACAGCGCTTAATCTGGTACAGCAGGCAGGGCCGGCTGCGGTTGTTGAAGACCGGGTCTTCGCAGGTGCGCAGCCGAAAGACCTTCTGCATCAGCAGAATGGCCTCCTTGACGGCCCAGGCGCTCGGGTACGGTCCGAAATAGTGGTGCTTCTTCTCCACCGCACCCCGGTAGTAGGCCACCCGCGCAAACCTTGAACCCGCGGATTCCGAAGCGCCCACGCCGGTAATCTTCAGATACGGATAACTCTTGTCATCCCGGAACAGGATGTTGTACTTCGGATTGAGCGTCTTGATGAGGTTGTTCTCGAGCAGCAGCGCCTCCGCCTCCGAGCGCACCACGGTCGTTTCCAGCCGGGCGATCTTGCTCACCATGTGGCCGATGCGGCTGCCGCCATGATTCTTCTGAAAATAGCTGGCAACCCGCTTCTTCAGGTTGATCGCCTTGCCGACATAAAGAACAGCGCCGTCGGCGTCGAAATAGCGGTAGACGCCCGGCAACGGGGGCAGGCTCATCACATCGCCCAGCAACTGCGCGCAGTGCGCCGGCGCGCTTGCAGGCGCCGAGCCTTGCGGCGGCTGGTCATCGGTCAAATCAGGCATAGGTGCGTATTGTGGACAATCTCTGGCGTGAAAGCAGGAAAACTTTGGAACATCTTCTGCCGGGTGATCGACAACTACGGTGACATCGGGGTCTGCTGGCGGCTGGCGGCAGACTTGGCCGCGCGCGGAGAAAAAGTGCGGCTGTGGGTGGACGACGCAAGCGCCCTGGGCTGGATGGCGCCCGACGGCGCGCCGGGAGTTGAGGTCAGGCTCTGGACGCCCGGCGCGGCGCTTGCCGGCATGGCGATGGGCGACGTTCTGCTCGAAGCCTTCGGTTGCCAGATCGACCCTGAATTCCTGGCCGCTTTTGCACAGCGCGCTGCCGCGACCGGACAACAGGGCCTGTGGATCAACCTCGAGTACCTGAGCGCCGAGGCCTACGTTGAACGCTGCCACGGGCTGCCCTCACCGGTGCAAGCCGGGCCGGGCGCGGGCCTGAAAAAGCACTTTTTCTACCCCGGCTTTACCGAGGCCACCGGTGGCCTGCTGCGCGAACCCGGTCTGGCAACGCGGCGCGCCGCCTTTGACCGCGAAGCCTGGCTGCGCGCCAAGGCGATCGACCATGGCGGCGAACGGCTTGTTTCACTGTTTTGCTACGACCCCCCGGCGCTGGGCGAATTGCTCGACCAACTGGCCGCCGACCCGCTGCCAAGCCGGCTGCTGGTTACGCCGGGGTTGCCGGCGACGGCGCTCAGCTCGTGGCTGAAGCGCAAGGACAGCCAGAGCCCGGGCTGGAACCGCGGCCAAAGACTGCTGCTTTCCTACCTGCCGCTGATGACCCAGCTTGAGTTCGACGGCCTGCTCTGGTCCTGCGACCTGAATTTTGTGCGCGGCGAAGACTCGCTGGTGCGGGCCTTGTGGGCCGACCGACCGTTCGTCTGGCAGCCCTATGCGCAGACTGACAATGCCCACCAGGGCAAGCTTCAGGCGCTTCTGGAGCGGCTGGACGCGCCTACCTCGCTGAGGGCTTTTCACCTGGCCTGGAACGGCTTCAGCCGGACCGCCCTGCCCGCCATCGCGCTGGCCGAATGGCAGCAAGCCGCCAGCCGCGCGCGCGCCAGGCAACTGCAACAGACCGATCTTGTCACACGGATCCTGCGATTCGCGCTCAAAAACCATTAAAATCAAACGTTTTGCAAGACTTGGCCGCTAATGCGTCCGGCCCTGGCAGATCCCGCCGCCCGATAGGCGGCCAACCTTCACACCATTACTATGAAAACCGCTCAAGAAATTCGCGCCGGCA
>JBMOJJ010000148.1:0-9121 GCA_049315845.1 Rhodoferax sp. | reverse complement strand
CAAAGCGACGCGCTGCTGCTGACCGCCGGAAAGCTGGTGCGGCTTGCGCTTGGCATAGGCCTTCAACTGCACCAGTTCCAGCATCTGCGCGACGCGGGTCTGAATCTCCGTCTTGGGCAGCGCATCCCTTCGCAGGCCAAACGCAATGTTGTCCCAGACGCTCAGATGGGGGAACAAGGCATAGCTCTGGAACATCATGTTGATGGGCCGCTGGTAGGGGGCCAAAGTCACGATATCCTTGCCTGCCAGCAGGATCTGCCCCGAGGTTGGCAGTTCGAACCCCGCCAGCATCCGCAACAGGGTCGATTTGCCGCAACCCGAAGAACCGAGCAGTGCAAATATTTCACCCTGCTGGATGTCCAGCGAAACATCGTCCACGGCAAACACCTCGTCGAACTGCTTGACGACGCGCTTGATCTGCAAGAAAGGCGCTTCAGACCTGTAGGTCGATGAATCCTTTGAATTCGACAAAACTGCCACCGGAAAATCCTCGTTCAACTGTCAGGCTGGTGATCAACGGCCGGTCTTGAAACTTGTGTAGACCCGCGTAATCTGGCGACGGATGTCGTTGCTCAGCGCCTTTGGCGGGATCATGGTTGCCATTTCAGCCGGGGACGGAAACACCGAAGGGTTGTTGACCACTTCCGGTTTGACGAACTTGCGGGATTCCCGGTTTGGATTGGCGTAGTCAATCTTGTTGGTCAGGGAGGCGTGCACTTCGGCGCGCATGATGTAGTTCATGAACAGATGGGCATTTTCCGGGTGCGGCGCATCCACCGGTATCGCCATCATGTCGAAAAACAGCAAGCCGCCATTCTTCGGCGTCAGGGCAACTATGTCCTGGCCGGTCTTGCCCTCGATCGCCCGCCGCCGGGCGATATTGATATCGCCTGACCAACCAAGCGCCAGACAGATCGATCCGGCCGCCATGTCGTTGATGTAGCCCGATGAACTGAACAAGGTGACGGAAGGCCGTATCGCCTTGAGAACAACAGCCGCTTCCTGGTAGTCGGCCGGATTCTTGCTAAACGGGTCTTTGCCCATGTAATGCAGCGCCGCCGGCAATACTTCAGAGGCGCTGTCGAGAACAGAGACGCCACAGCGTTTCAACTTGCTGACGTAGCTGGGATTGAAAAAGAGCTCCCAGACATTGGCCGGCATCGGCTCTGAACCCAGCGCGGCCTTTACCTTCGCCGTGTTGATGCCGACCGTGGTGAAGCCCCACAGCCAGTTGACAAGGTACTGGTTGCCTGGATCGAGACTGGCGATCTGCTTTTGTATGTCCGGGTCCATGTTTTTCAGGTTGGGCAAGCGGGCCTTGTCCAGCTTTCGCAGCAGCCCGCCATCCATTTGCAGGCGCGCCCATCCTGAAGATGGCACCACGATGTCGTAACCGGACTTGCCGGCAACCAGTTTGGCGTGCAGGATCTCGTTGTTGTCGAAGGTGTCGTAGCGTACCTTGATGCCGGTTTCCTTCTCGAAATTCCGAATCGTGTCGTCAGCAATGTAGTCCGACCAGTTGTAGATATTGAGGACCTTCTCCTCCTGCGCGAGGGCCGGACTGGCCATGAAGATCATCGATCCGGCCAAGGCAAGGCCGGACATCAATTTGGCCAACAACGCATTTCCAACTGAATTACCCAATTTCTTTCTCCTGAAGATCGGCCCAATGAAACAAAAGCGAATGGTAATCGCGTTTGCGCAGGATTGCGCCCGGCAGGCGCCAGCCAGACAAGTGATGATCAGGCGACGCCGTGGCTGACAAGCCTCAGGCATGATATGAGCCTTTGCAGCCAACGACCGTCATTCCCTTGCAGCACAAGCCGAACCGCCCGATCGCCTATCTCTCCTTGGCCCTGAGCATGTCGCTGGTCGGCAGTTATGTCGCGCTGTCCAAGCCGCTGGCGGCTGCGCTGCCGGTCTTGCTGCTGGCCTGGCTTCGCTTTGGCATCGGCGGACTGGCGATGCCGCACTGGCTGATCAAACCGGCCGGGGAAGCGGTGATGACGCCCACCACCCGAAGGCTTGTGTTTCTGGAATCCTTTCTCGGCAACTTTCTATTCTCCATCTGCATGCTCTACGGCGTCAGCATGACCAGCGCGGTCTCTGCCGGCGTCATCATGGCCTCCATTCCCGCCGTCGTCGCGCTGCTGAGCTGGCTCTTCCTGCGCGAGCGCATCACGATGCGGGTCTGGGCGGCGATCGCCTGCGCCGCCTTGGGCATCGCACTGTTTGCGGTGTCAAAACCAGAGCTGGCGCCGCATCAGGCACCGGGTCCGGGCTCCGCCATGTCGGCTCAAATCAGCTTCTGGGGCAACCTGCTGGTCTTTGCCGCCGTCCTATGCGAAGCCGCTTACGCCGTCATCGGCAAGAAGCTGACCGGCACGCTGACGCCCAAACGCATCACGGCGCTGATCAACCTGTGGGGTTTTGTCCTGATGACACCGATGGGCCTTTATCTGGCGCTGCAATTCGATTTCGGCGGCGTGACAGCGGGGATATGGCTGTTGCTGCTTTTCTATGCGCTGGCCGCCAGCGTCTGGACGGTCTGGTTGTGGATGACCGGCCTGAAGACCGTCCCGGCAGCACAGGCCGGCGTCTTTACGGTGATGTTGCCGATTGCCGCGGCGCTGGTCGGCGTGCTGGCGCTTGGCGAAACGCTGCGCGGGGTGCAACTGCTGGGCTTTGGCATCGCGCTGCTGGGCGTTGTGCTCGCCACGCTGCCCGCTCGCAGTGGCTTCAAGTCAGGCGACGGGAACTGAGCACCATGCCATCTTCATCGGCGTAGAGCCAGTCGCCAGGGCGAACCCAAAGACCCTGAATCCGCACCGCCACATCGGCCTCGCCCTGATTGCGCTTCTCGGTCGGCAGCGGCATACAGGCCAGGGCCCGGATTCCGACTTGCAGCAAGGCGATCTCGGCCACATCCCGCACGCAGCCATCGATGACCACACCGGCCCAGCCGTTGCGCAGCGCCGCCGCCGCCAGGTTTCCGCCCAGCAGTGCCCGACGCAGGGAGGCGCCGCCATCGACCACCAGCACCCTGCCAACCGCACCCGCCGGGGTCTGTTGGAGCCCGGCTGAATCGAGCGCCGCCTTGACCAGGGAGTTGTCCTCAAAGCATCGGATCGTCACCACCGGACCGCAAAACCGCCGCAGCGCGCCAAAGTCCCGGAACACTGGCGGCAGCACCCGAAAGTCTCCGGACGAATCGTTTTTGTGCAGATCGCACAGGTCACAGGTCGCAAATGGCAGGCTCATGCTTGGGCTCCTTGGGTGATCAAAATTGTAGGGTTTGTGTTTTCAGGGGGAAAAGTCATTTGAAACCCCTGTAAAAAAACAACACGCAAGAGTGAAATATTCGCATTTTCTCTATGAAACGGGCGAATTCTCCAGTAGCATCCGCGATGCCGGCAGAGAAGCAGTTTTTTGCTGGTGATTAATCAACTTCCAGAAGGACAATAAATCATGGCAACTGCAACCAAAGCCCCGGCAAAGAAAGCTGCTCCCGCAAAGAAAGCAGCACCAGCCAAAAAAGTAGCCGCAAAGAAAGTGCCCGCAAAGAAAGCGGCACCGGCCAAAAAGGCGGCACCCGCAAAGAAAGCGGCTCCCGCCAAGAAGGCCGCTCCGGCCAAAAAAGTAGCCGCAAAGAAGGCGCCCGCCAAAAAGCGCACGCCCAATGCAGCGTTCATGAAAGCCCTGACGCCGAGCGCCGCTCTGGCTGCTGTGGTCGGCGCCAACCCGCTGCCCCGCACCGAAGTGGTCAGCAAACTGTGGGCCTACATCAAGAAGAACAAGCTGCAAGACGCGGTCAACAAGCGCATGATCAACGCCGATGCGAAGCTCAAGGAAGTCTTCTCCAAGGCGCAAGTGTCGATGTTCGAAATGGCCGGCCTGATTGGCAAGCATCTCAAGTAGGCGCTATTCTGCTTACCACAAAGGCCGACGCGAGTCGGCCTTTTTTGTTCTGGCATGATTCAGCCCGAGCCCCGATAACCAGCCCCCCACCATGCTGCGCTTTCTGCTAACCCGCTTCAGCCTGATAGTGCCGACCTTCATCGGCATGACGATGGTGGCTTTCTTCCTGATCCGCATGGTGCCCGGCGACCCGATCGAGACCCTGGCCGGCGAGCGTGGCATTGACGCGACGCGCCATGCGCTGCTGCTGAAGGAATACGGACTGGACCGTCCGGTGATGGTGCAGTACGGCATCTACATCGGCCGCGTTCTGCAGGGCGACCTCGGAAAGTCGATCATCACCCACGAACCGGTGCTGACCGAATTCATGGCCCTGTTCCCGGCCACCATCGAACTGGCGCTGAGCGCTATCCTGTTCGCGCTGGTGCTGGGCATTCCGGCCGGCATTCTGGCCGCCGTCAAACGCAATTCGGTGCTCGACCATGGCGTGATGGGGGTTTCGCTGACCGGATATTCGATGCCGATCTTCTGGTGGGGCCTGCTGCTGATCCTGCTATTCTCGGTGCAACTGGACCTGACCCCGGTCTCCGGACGCCTTGCGTTCAAGCACTTCATCGAACCGGTCACCGGCTTCCTGTTGCTCGATACCCTGCTGGCCGGCAACAAAGAGGCTTTCTGGTCAGCCGCCACACACCTGATCCTGCCGACCATCGTGCTGGGCACCAATCCGCTGGCCGTGATTGCCCGCATGACCCGCTCCGCGATGCTCGAAGTGCTGGGCGAGGACTACATCCGCACCGCCCGTGCCAAGGGCCTGTCGAACCTGCGGGTGGTGGCACTGCATGCGCTGCGCAATGCATTGATTCCGGTGGTGACGGTGATCGGCCTGCAAGTGGGCGTGCTGTTCACCGGCGCGATCCTGACCGAAACCATTTTCTCCTGGCCCGGCGTCGGCAAGTGGATGATCGAGGCGATCGGCCGGCGCGACTACCCGGTGCTGCAGGGCGGCATGCTGCTGCTGGGCATTATCGTGATGGCGGTCAACCTGCTGGTCGACGTCACCTACGGCATCATCAACCCCAAGGTGAGGCACTGATGGTGACATCGACACTGCAAGAGCCGGCAGCGGCCGAACCGCCGCAGCCGCTGCGCGAATTCTGGAGCTACTTCAGCGACAACGGTGGCGCCGTGGCCGGCCTGCTGATTGTGACGCTGGTTCTGCTGCTGGCCGCGCTGGCGCCGCTGATCGCGCCCTATGCGCCAGACCTTACCGATTCGTCGGTGTTCCTGAAGCCGCCGGCCTGGCAGGCAGGCGGCACGGGCGCGCACTGGCTGGGCACCGACGAGATCGGCCGCGACATCCTCTCGCGCCTGATCCACGGTGCGCGCCTGTCGCTGGCGATCGGACTCGCGGTGGTCGCGCTGTCGGTTCTGGTGGGCACGGTCCTGGGTCTGACGGCAGGCTACTTCCGCGGCATCTTCGAGATCGCCGTGATGCGCCTGATGGACATCATCCTGACGCTGCCCAGCCTGCTGCTGGCGATCGTCATCGTCGCCATCCTGGGGCCCGGCCTGATGAATGCGATGCTGGCGGTGGCAGTCGTCGTGCTGCCGCACTACGTGCGAATCACCCGCGCGGCGGTGATCAGCGAGATGTCAAAGGACTACGTCACCGCGGCGCGGATGAACGGCGCCAGCCACCTGCGTCTGATGTTCAATGAGGTGCTGCCCAACTGCACCGCACCGCTGATCGTGCAGGCCTCGCTGGGCATCTCCACCGCGATCCTGGACGCGGCGGCGCTTGGCTTTCTGGGTCTGGGCGCGCAGCCGCCGGCGCCGGAATGGGGCACGATGCTGGCCGATGCGCGCGAATTCGTGATGCGCGCCTGGTGGGTGGTGACCTTCCCGGGTTTGGCGATACTGATCACGGTGCTGGCTTTCAACCTGCTGGGCGACGGACTGCGCGACGCGTTCGACCCCAAGCTCAAGCGCTGAGAACGGCAGGCCATGGCACTTCTTGAAATTGAAAACCTGTCGGTCGAGTTTCCCTCGAAGAACTCCGTCATGCACGCCGTCGACGGCGTCAGCCTGTCGCTGCAGGCCGGACAGGTTCTTGGCATCGTGGGTGAATCCGGCTCAGGCAAGAGCGTCACCATGATGGCGCTGATGGGCCTGGTGCCCTACCCCGGGCGCATCACCGCCGACAAACTGCGCTTCGATGGCCACGACCTGCTGGCGCTGTCCCGCAGCGAGCGCAGCAAGCTCACCGGCAAGGATGTGGCGATGATCTTCCAGGATCCGACCACCAGCCTCAATCCCTGCTTCACGGTCGGCTTTCAATTGGCCGAGACCCTGAAACTGCATCTGCAAATGGACACTCGAGCCGCGCACAAACGCTCGATCGAACTGCTCGAGCAGGTCGGCATTCCGGCGCCCGAGAGCCGCTTGAGGGACTTTCCGCACCAGATGTCGGGCGGCATGAACCAGCGCGTGATGATCGCGATGGCGATCGCCTGCAACCCCAAACTGCTGATCGCGGACGAGCCGACCACCGCGCTCGATGTCACGATCCAGGCCCAGATACTGGATCTGCTGCATGGCCTGCAGAAGGAGCGCGGCATGGCGCTGGTGCTGATCACCCACAACATGGGCGTGGTGTCCGAGATGGCGCAGCGCGTGGCGGTGATGTACGCCGGACAGATCATGGAGGAGCGCAGCGCCGAAGACCTTTTCGCGACACCGCAGCACCCGTACACGCAGGCCCTGATGGCCGCGCTGCCCGAGCGCAGCGACGGCCTGACGCGTCTGGCGACGATTCCCGGAATGGTCCCCGGCATGTACGACCGCCCGCACGGCTGCCTGTTTGCGCCGCGCTGCGCGTTCGCGCAGCAGAGTTGCCGCGAGCAACGTCCTGCCCTGAAAGCCTGGCAACAGGGCATGGTGCGCTGCCAGTTTCCGCTCGGGACCCATCCATGAGCACGAGCGACACCGCCGTCGTCGTCGCGCGCGACCTGCGCCAGGTCTACAGGATCGGACGCGGCTTCTTGAGACCCGCCGACCAGTTGCAGGCCGTCGGCGGTGTTTCCTTCACGCTGCATCCCGGCAAGACGCTGGCCGTGGTCGGCGAGTCCGGTTGCGGCAAGTCGACTTTGGCGCGCATGGTGTCCCTGATCGAGGTGCCCACGGCCGGCGAACTCCGCCTGAACGGTGTCGATGTCGTGACCGCCACCCAGACCGAGCGCCAGGCCTTGCGCCGCGCGGTGCAACTGGTGTTTCAGAACCCCTATGGTTCGCTCAACCCGCGCAAACGAATCGGGGCCATTCTGGAAGCGCCGCTGCAGATCAACACTACGCTGTCGGCGCCGCAATGCAACGAGCAGGCGCGCGCGATGCTGGCGCTGGTCGGCCTGCGCCCGGAGCACTACGACCGTTACCCGCACATGTTTTCCGGCGGTCAGCGCCAGCGCATCGCGATTGCGCGCGCGCTGATGCTCAAGCCGTCCCTGATCGTCGCCGACGAGCCGGTATCGGCGCTCGATGTATCGATCCAGGCGCAGGTGCTGAACCTGTTGTCCGACCTGCAGCAGGAACTCGGCCTGGCCTATCTGTTCATCTCGCACGATCTCGGCGTGGTTCGCCATATTGCCCACGATGTGATGGTGATGTACCTGGGGCATGCGGTCGAGCAGGGCGAGAAGAAGACCCTGTTCAGGCAGCCGCTGCACCCGTACACGCAGGCGCTGCTGGCCTCCACACCCGGCATCATGGGCGACGGCCCGGCCCGAAAGCGGATCGTGCTCAAGGGCGAGTTGCCCTCGCCTTTGAACCCGCCCAGCGGCTGTGTCTTTTCGACCCGCTGTGCCAGCGTCACGCCACGCTGCCAGGCCGAGCGCCCGCTGCTGCGTGAACTGGCCGGCCGCCTGGTTGCCTGCCATGAGGCCGAACAATTTACCCAAACCGCTGCCTAGCAGCCTTAACCCAGAAGGAGTCCACAAGATGATTCAAAACCCATCAGCCAGCGGCCGAAAACCATCGGCCAGGCGCGCGCTGTTGTGCGCTATCGCACTGCCCGCCGTGCTGGCGCTGACGCCGGCCTCGGCCAAGACGCTGGTGTTCTGCTCGGAGGGCAGCCCGGAGAACTTCTATCCCGGCATCAACACCACCGGCACCTCGTTCGACGCCAACAGCCAGGTCTACAGCCGCCTGGTTGACTTCGAGCGCGGCGGCACCACCGTGGTGCCGGGTCTGGCCGAGCGCTGGACGGTATCGCCTGACGGCAAGGAATACACCTTCTTCCTTCGCAAGGGTGTCAAGTGGCACTCCAACAAGAACTTCAAGCCAAGCCGCGACATGAACGCCGATGACATCATCTTCGCGATCGAGCGCCAGTGGAAGGAAAGCAATCCGTACTTCAAGGTCACCAGTTCCAACCACACCTACTTTGGTGACATGGGCATGGACAAACTGCTCAAGTCGGTCGAGAAGATCAACGACATGACCCTGAAGATGACGCTGAACAAGCCCGAGGCGCCCTTCCTGTCGGGCTGGGCGATGGAATTCGCAGGTGTGCAGTCGAAGGAATACGCGGACGCGATGCTCAAGGCGGGCACGCCCGAGAAAGTCGACCAGGAGCCGATCGGCAGCGGGCCTTTCTATCTGGTGCAGTACCAGAAGGATGCGGTCATCCGGTTCAAGGCCTTCCCCGACTACTATGGCGGCAAGGCCAAGATCGACGACTTGGTGTTTTCGATCACACCCGACGCGTCGGTGCGCTGGGCCAAGCTGCAGAAGGGCGAATGCCACGTGATGCCCTACCCCAATCCGGCCGACATGGACGCGATCCGAAAGGACCCCAAGATCCAGGTGCTGGAACAGGCCGGCCTGAACGTCGGCTACCTGGCCTACAACACCGGCAAGAAGCCGTTTGACGACGTGCGCGTGCGCAAGGCCGTCAACATGGCGATCAACAAGCAGGCGATTGTGGACGCGGTCTACCTGAGCACGGGCGTGGCGGCGAAGAACCCGATTCCGCCAACCCAGTGGTCCTACAACAACGCGATCAAGGACGACGCGTTCGACCCCGAAGGCGCAAAGAAACTGCTGGCAGCGGCCGGCCTGGGCAGCGGCTTCAGCACCGACCTGTGGGCGATGCCGGTGCAGCGCCCCTACAACCCGAACGCCAAGCGCATCGCCGAACTGATGC
>JBMOJJ010000147.1:0-9129 GCA_049315845.1 Rhodoferax sp. | reverse complement strand
CGCCGCGCTGCTTGTCGGCGTACCAGTCCTGCCAGTGCTCGTAGTCGTAGTGCTCGCCATCGACGTGCACCACCTGCTTGATCGCCAGCCCGTATTTCCTGGCGAACTCGAAGTCGCGCTCATCGTGCGCCGGCACGCCCATCACCGCGCCGTCGCCGTAGCTCATCAGGACATAGTTGCCCACCCACAGCGGCACCGGTTCGCCGGTCAGCGGGTGCACCAGTTGCAGGCCGGTGTCCAGTCCCTTCTTCTCCTGCGTCGCCAGTTCGGCCTCGGTCGTGCCGCCGGCCTTGCATTCCTCGATAAAGGCCGCGAGCTGCGGATTGCGCTGCGCCGCATGCACGGCCAGCGGGTGTTCGGGCGCCACTGCGCAAAAGGTCACGCCCTTGATGGTGTCGGCGCGGGTCGTGAAGACATACATGCGGCCATCGCCGATCAGGGCGCCGGCGGCGTCGCGGATCTCGTGCGTGAATGCAAAACGCACGCCCTCGCTCTTGCCGATCCAGTTTTCCTGCATCAGCTTGACGCGCTCCGGCCAGCCGGGCAGCCCCGTCTGCACGTGATCGAGCAACTCCTGCGCGTAGTCGGTGATCTTGAGGTAATAGCCCGGAATCTCGCGCTTTTCCACCACCGCGCCGGTGCGCCAGCCCTTGCCGTCGATCACCTGCTCATTGGCCAGCACGGTCTGGTCCACCGGGTCCCAGTTGACGACCTGGGTCTTGCGGTAGGCTATGCCCTTTTCCAGCATCTTCAGGAACAGCCACTGGTTCCACTTGTAGTAGCTTGGATCGCAGGTGGCGATCTCGCGGCTCCAGTCGATCGCCAGGCCCATCACCTGCATCTGCGCCTTCATGTAGGCGATGTTCTCGTAGGTCCATTTGGCCGGCGGCACGCCGTTCTTCAGCGCCGCATTCTCGGCCGGCAGACCGAACGCGTCCCAGCCCATCGGCATCAGCACGTTGTAGCCGTTCATGCGCAGGTGGCGCGTCAGCATGTCGTTGATGGTGTAGTTGCGGACATGGCCCATGTGCAACTTGCCGCTCGGGTAAGGCAGCATGGAGCAGGCGTAGAACTTCTTCCGGTCGGGGCTTTCAGTGACGCGGTACGCGTCGACTGCGGTCCAGTGGCGCTGGGCAGCCTTCTCAACGTCGATGTGCTGGTATTTTTCTTGCATTTGAATTCACTCGCGCGACCAAAGGGCCGCAAGCAGCCGATTTTAGGGTTTCAGAACAGGCGCAGTCGGGGCTGCAGGCTGGATCGCCGGTTCGGCAACAAAACCGATGCGGTTCAGACCCGCCTTTTGCGCCATCCCCATGACCTCGACAATCCGGCCGTAGGGCACTGAAGCGTCGGCGCGCAGCTGCACTTCGGTATCCGGATTGGCGGCGGCGGTCTGCGTCAGTTTGCCGGCCAACTCGGCCATGCCGAGCGCCTTGTCATTGAGAAAGGTCTGGCCCCAACGGTCGACCACCAGCGTCACGAAGCTGGGCGCGTCGCCGGCTTTGGCCGCTTCCGATCGGGGCAGATCGAGCTTGATCGAACTCGCCAGCAGCGGCGCCGTGATGATGAAAATGACCACCAGCACCAGCATCACGTCGACCAGCGGCGTGATGTTGATCTCACTCATCGGCGCTTCGCCCCGCGAGCGCTCAAGACGGCCGAACGACATTTCAGTGCATCCTCATCGCGACGCAGGTTCCGGCCCGTCAAGCAGCAGTTGCCGCAGGTCCAGCGCAAACCCCTCCAGATCGGCCTCGATCCGTCCAATCCGCCGCCCCAGCATGTTGTAGGCCAGCACGGCGGGAATCGCCACGGCCAGTCCGGCGGCGGTCATCACGAGCGACTCGCCAACCGGCCCGGAGATCTTGTCAATGGTCACCTGCCCGGCGCTCGCGATCCCGATCAGCGCGTGATAGATGCCCCAGACGGTGCCCAGCAGGCCGACAAAGGGCGCGGTCGAGCCGACCGTTGCCAGCAGCACCTGACCGTACTGGAGTCTGGCCAGCGCGCCATGAAGCGCGTCGCGCAACACCCGCGTGAGCTGCTGCGACCTGTCGCCGGCCGTCGCCAGCGTGCCTTGTCCCTCGATCCGGGTGGCAAGAATCATGGGCACCAGCAGCGCCTCCCGGTCAAACGCCGGCAGTCGTTCCAGCGCATCGGCAACCGAAGCCGACTGCCAGAAGGCTGCCGTGGAGCGCTTCAGATCGCCGCTGGCGCGATGCAGCAGCCAGGTCTTCCAGAGAATCACAACCCAGCTTGCGACCGACATGAACAACAGCGCCAGGGCCACCGCCTGGGTAATCGCATCACCCTGCAGGAACAGGCCGAGCGCGTTCATCGGAGCCCGAGAACATCGAACATGTCGAACAGACCGGATTTCTTCCCGGTCAGAAAATGCGCGGCGCGCAGGCTGCCCTGGGCATAGGTGGCGCGGCTTGACGACTTGTGGCTGATCTCGATGCGCTCGCCAGTGCCCGCAAACAGCACCGTGTGGTCGCCCACGATATCGCCGCCGCGGATGGTGGCAAAGCCGATCGACGAGGGATCGCGCTCGCCGGTCACCCCCTGGCGGGCAAAGACCGCGCAATCCTTGAGCTCGCGCCCCAGCGCGGTCGCCATCACCTCGCCCATCTTGAGCGCAGTGCCCGAGGGCGCATCGACCTTGTGGCGATGATGGGCCTCGATGATTTCGATGTCAAAGCCGCTCGACAGGGATCTGGCTGCCATTTCGAGCAGCTTCAGGGTGACGTTCACGCCAACGCTCATGTTCGGCGCCATGACAATGGCCACCTCCGTCGCAGCGGCCAGAATCTCGGCCTTCTGCGCCTCGCTGAAGCCGGTGGTTCCGATCACCATGCCGACCCCGCGCTCACGGCAGGCCCGCAAATGGGCCAGCGTGCCTTCGGGGCGGGTGAAATCAATCAGGGTGCCGGCATTCTTCAGGCCTTCGCCGAGGTCGGCCGTAATCAGCACCCCGCTGGGCCGGCCGAGAAACGCGGTCGCGTCGATGCCTATCATCGGGCTTGCGGCAAGGTCCAGCGCGCCGACCAGCCTGCAGCCAGCATCCAGGCCGACCGCCTCGATCAGCATCCTGCCCATGCGCCCCGAGGCGCCAGCGACGGCAATACCCTGGGCCATGATGATCAGGAACCCGACGCTTCGAGCGGCGGGTAGCTCGCGGGCAAAGGGGGCAGCGGTATCGGTTCGGCCTTCTTGGCCGGCGCCGGCAACGCCTTCAGGCTTTCCTCGCTCAACTCGAGCACCGGGACCTTGCCGCTGGCCCGCCCGGAATCCAGCGAGGCCACGAATTCAGCCTCGCTGGGCATAGTATCGGCTTCGATGCGCTCGAGTAGATCGCCCTTGAAAAAGACCGTCAGCGTGCGCGACTGCGATTGCATGCCCTTGCGCTTGATGGTGAAGACGTAGTCCCATCGATCGCCATGAAAGATGCTGGTCAGCAAAGGCGTTCCCAGTATGTCGCGCACCTGGGCGCGGCTGACGCCGGGCTTGAGCGCGGCAGCCTGCTCCTTGGAGACAAAATTGCCCTGCACGACGTCAATCCTGTAGGGGGTGACCAGACCTGCGATACCCTGGCTGGCAGCGTTGAAGCTGCCACAGCCGACCAGGCCGGCACCGCTGGAAAGAAGCATCAGCAACAACGCACTGCGACAATGAAGATCAGACATGGGATGAGTTGAGGTCTAGCGATATGATCGGTCCATTGTACCGGCTGCACCCGGATCAGCGCACTGTCCACTGGCAAGAGAGAGACCTGCATGACCACCATCGACGAGCTCAAAAGCACCGGACTGAAGGCCACGCTGCCAAGACTGAAAATACTGGAGATCTTTCAGAAAAGCGGGCGGCGCCACATGACGGCCGAGGACGTGTTCAGGGTCTTGCTGGAGGATCGCTCCGATGTCGGCTTGGCCACAGTCTACCGTGTTCTGGCTCAATTCGAGCACGCCGACATTCTGAGCCGCAGCCATTTTGAAGGCGGCAAGGCGGTCTATGAACTCAACGAAGGCCAGCACCACGACCATCTGGTGTGCCTGGATTGCGGCAGGGTCGAGGAGTTCTACGACGCCGAAATCGAGCAACGCCAGCAGGCGGTGGCAAAGACCAAGGGCTTTGCAATTGCCGACCACGCCTTGAGCCTGTACGCCCACTGCACCACCGAGCGATGCCCGAACCGGGCTGCCGGCAAGGACCGCCAGACTGGGCCCTGATCCAGCGCAGCGGCCGGCGACGGCCGCTATTCGGTCGGGTTCATTGCCTTGCGATGACGCTCGACGAACTCCTGATAGGTATTGATGCCGCGCAACTGAAGAATGGTGTTGCGGACCGCCGCCTCCACCAGCACCGCGATGTTGCGGCCGGCCACCACCTGAATGACCACCTTGCGCACCGGCACGCCCAGCACGTCCTGGGTCAGCGGCTCATGCGGAATGCGCTCGTAGTCGCGCTCCAGCGTTTCGCGCCGGACCAGGTGCACGATCAGCTTGAGCCGCATCTTGCGCCGGACCGCCGTCTCGCCAAAGATGCAGCGGATATCGAGCAGCCCGATACCCCGCACCTCGAGCAGGTTGATCAGCAATTCGGGACAGCGGCCCTCGATCGTGTCCTGGTTGATGCGGTAAAGGTCCACCGCATCGTCGGCGACCAGACCATTGCCGCGGGAGATCAGTTCGAGCCCCAGTTCGCTCTTGCCAAGCCCGGACTCCCCGGTGATCAGAACACCCAGACCCAGGATATCCATGAACACGCCGTGCATCGTGCAGCGGTCGGCAAAGTACTTGGACAGGTAGGCGCGCAGCACATCGATCACAAAGGCCGATGAGCCCTGCGCCGCGAACATCGGAATCTGGGCGCGCTCGCACATTGACATCAGCGCCGGCGGCGCCGACTGTCCATCGGCCAGCACCAGCACCGGCGGCTCCAGCGTGACGATGCGCGAAATCCGGCGCGCGCAGTCGTCGGGCGTCGCATTGGTCAGGTAGGCGATCTCGCGCTCGCCCAGAATCTGGATCCGGTACGGGTGGATGTAGTTGAGGTGCCCAACCAGATCCGCGCCGGAGCGCGCGGCGCGCACAGCGCCCTCGTCGAAGCGGCGCTCGGACGCGCCCAGGCCGGCCACCCACTCCCACTTCAGTGCGTTGCGGAATTCCTCAAACAGCACATTGGCGCTGACGACATTGGGTTTCACACTTGCTCCAGGGAAGGCGGCGGGTAGCGCCGGGACAATCAGGCCAGTTGCGCAGAGCGCCAGTTGGCGATGAGACCGTGCAGATCGGCCGCGCTTGCGCTGCTGGCAAGCTTTTCACGCAGTACCGCATCACTGAGCAGTTCAGCGATCTCCGACAGGATTTCGAGATGCTTTTGCGTTGCCGCCTCGGGCACCAGCAGGAAAATCAGCGAGCCGACCGGCTTGTCGTCCGGCGAGTCGAACACAATCGGCTGCGCCAGCTGGAAGACGGCGGCCATCGGCGCCTTCAACCCCTTGATGCGCCCATGCGGTATCGCCACGCCATGACCCAGGCCGGTCGAACCCAGCCGCTCTCTGGAAAAAAGGCTGTCGGTCACCAGCGCGCGACTCAGGCCATGCAATCGTTCAAACAGCAGGCCAGCCTCTTCAAAAGCTCGTTTCTTGCTGCTGGCATCAACATGCACAAGCACCTGGTCAGGGGACAGGATGGACGATAGTCGATTCATAATTCTGCGCCAGATTATGCACTCAACCGCAGCCCCCTCAGGGTTTTCTCAAGCCGTTGGCGCAGCAATACCGTGAACCCCAACGCTGGCCGGACTACAGACGTGTCCGTCGAACGAATCAACTTGCAACGCAAACCACGATGCCGCCAGCGGTGACTGGTGTCTGGGTCCACGCCGATTTCTGGGCATTTGACAGCATGAGGCGCGGGCCCAGACCCCAGTCGCCGCGGTCATGATCAACCGTCGCACCTCCGGGAGTGCGCCCATGCTGGGCGCACAACAAAAAGCCGCCCATCGGGGCGGCTGGCAGAATTTGGCGGCAAATCAGGCCGGGGCTACATCACCCGTTTCGGTGTTTCGTGGTGATGATCCTGCAGGCGGTCCTTGTGGCGCACCACCTGGCGGTCCAATTTGTCGACCAGTTCGTCCACAGCCGCATACAGGTCGGCGTGCGAACTCTCGGCGAAGATGTCGCTGCCCTTCACATGGATATTGCATTCGGCTCGCTGCCGGCCCTCCTTTTCCTTCTGTTTTTCGATGCTGAGCAGCACCTTGACGTCGACGACCTGGTCAAAATGCCGAACGATCCGATCAAGCTTGCTCGTAACATAGCCACGCAAAGCCGGGGTAACCTCAAGGTGATGGCCGCTGATCGTCAAGTTCATAAATACACTCCTGTTGTTTTCCGGGTTTAACAAATACCAACAAATTCACTATGCCCCCTGCGCGCCCAAAGTGCAATAGCTTTTGTTGACTCAATGCAATTAAAGCAGAACTTTCCGCTTTATTTTCTCCCCGGGACGGGGCTTCTGCGATGCGATAATTCCGCCACCTTGATTTTCGGAGAAAACTCCTTGTTGCCCGTTCCCAGTTGCTAGCTTTCAACTCCCTTGACTGCATCGGGGTTGAAAGCAAAAACCCGCCAGCCTTGCCAGATGCAATCGCCCTTTAGGGAGTAAGTCATGCTCAACATCTTTACGCTTGCCAATGGCAGGCTGTTCCAGGAAGAAATCGACGCGCTGGAAGAACTTTCCAAGTTCCAGCCGATCTGGGTGGACCTGGAAGCCCCCACGCTGGAAGAAAAGCGCTGGATCAAGCAGTACTACGGCCTGTCGATCCCGGAAGACGCGATGGACGAGGACATCGAGGAGTCGGCGCGCTTCTACCGCGAAGACAACGACGAACTGCACATCCGCAGCGACTTCCTGATCGCCGACGACGACGAACCCCGCACGGTGCGGGTCGCCTTCATCCTGAACCTGGAGAACGACGCGCTCAAGAGCAAAGGCGTGCTGTTTTCGATTCACGACGAGGATGTGCCCGTCTTTCGCCTGCTGCGCATGCGCGCGCGCCGCGCGCCGGGCCTGATAGAAGACGCGAAGGAAGTGTTGCTCAAGCTCTTCGACGCCGACGCCGAATACTCGGCCGACACGCTCGAAGGCATCTACGATGAAGTCGAGAAGGTCAGCAACAAGGTCCTGTCGGGCAACATGACCGATGCCCTGGCCGGCGAGGTGCTGGGTGCCATTGCACGGCACGAGGACATGAGCGGGCGCATCCGGCGCAACGTGATGGACACGCGGCGTGCCGTCAGCTTCATGATGCGCAGCAAGATGCTCAATGCCGAACAGTTTGACGAAGCGCGCCAGATTCTGCGCGACATGGACTCGCTCGATTCGCACACCGCCTTCCTGTTCGACAAAATCAACTTCCTGATGGATGCAACGGTCGGCTTCATCAACATCAACCAGAACAAGATCATCAAGATCTTCTCGGTGGCCAGCGTGGCGCTGCTGCCGCCCACGCTGATTGCCAGCATTTACGGCATGAACTTCAAGTTCCTGCCGGAACTCGACTGGACCCTGGGCTACCCCTACGCGCTGGCGCTGATGGTGGCCAGTGCGCTGGTACCGATGTGGTACTTCAGGAAGCGCGGCTGGTTGAAGTAGCGCTCGCAGATTCACTTTTCGGCTGCATTAATTTGACAAAACTAAAATTGGTTTTTAGTATTGGCTAATGTACCAGCAAAGAAATCTCGCCGTCACCCTGCAAAAGGCCATTGCCAGCTTTCCAGCCGTGCTGGTGACGGGGCCACGCCAATCCGGCAAAACGACCTTGCTGTTACACGAGGCCGTCGAAGGTGCCGACTATGTAAGTTTTGACGACCCCTTGGAGCGCGATTTTGCGCTGCAGGACCCGAATGGGTTCTTGGCCCGCTTTCAGGAGCGCCCACTGATTCTGGACGAGATCCAGTACGTGCCATCGTTGCTGTCACAGCTGAAATTGCGCATAGACGCCCAGCCCCAGCGCTGCGGCCGTTGGCTGCTGACGGGTTCGCAACAATTTGCGTTGATGCGAGACGTCAGCGAATCACTGGCCGGGCGTATTGCGATCCTCGAGTTGCCGCCGTTCAGCCACACCGAATATCCCCGGCAGGACCTGGGCGAAACCTTGTGGGCTGGCGGCTATCCGTCGGTGGCACTGCAACCCGACCGGCGAGACCTTTGGTTGCGCAGCTATGTGTCGACCTACATCGAGCGCGATGTCCGACAAATTCGCAATGTGCCCGACCTGCGCACCTTCAACCAGTTTTTGACTTTAGTGGCAGCCCGGCATGGCCAGGAGTTTCATGCCGCCGACCTGTCACGCGAACTGGGTATCAGCCAACCTACGGTCAAGTCCTGGGGTGGCATTCTGGAAGCATCGTACATCGCCTGTTTCCTGCCACCGTGGCACCGCAACTATGGCAAGCGGGTCATCAAGACGCCCAAGTCTTATCTGCTGGATGCGGCTCTTGTCACGCTATTGACACGCCAACCAGATGCCGATGCGGCGCTGGCCGGACCCATGGCCGGGCCTCTGTTCGAGGGCTGGGTGGTAACCGAAGCGGTCAAGGCCTTCATGGCGCAGGGCCGCAAACCCGAGTTGTACTTTTGGCGCTCGCATGATGGGTTGGAAGTCGATTTGCTGATTTCCATCGGCGGCAAATTGCAGGCGGTAGAAATCAAATTGACCGCAAGCCCGAGCGCCGGCCACCTGCAGCCCCTGAACCGGTTCCTGAAGACGGTGGGCAGTGAGGCCTGGGAGCAGGGTCTGATCGTTTGCCGCACGGACAAGGCACGCTCGCTTCCCGGCGGGCACCTGGCCATGCCATGGCAACAGTTTCCGGCTTGGCTATGGGACCGCTTGCAAGGCTCGTAACCAGCGGCCGGTGGCGGAACCCTTACGGTTAAAGCAGCGCGACCAGACTCCAGCAATCATCAGTACGCCAACTGAGAAACAAACTCTTCGAACTTGCCATTGGCCGCAGGCGCAAACTCCTGCAAGCAGCAAAGATCAACTTCCTGATGGATGCCACCGTTGGTTTCATCAACATCAACCAGAACAAGATCATCAAGATCTTCTCGGTGGCCAGCG
>JBMOJJ010000146.1:0-9139 GCA_049315845.1 Rhodoferax sp. | reverse complement strand
GGGTGCGATTCAAGATCCTGGAGCCGGTCCGGCCCGATGCGGTGCTGCTGCTGACGACGCTGGCGCGAGCCGGCAGCGACAACGCCGGCTCGCAGCATTTCGCGTTCGAGCGCGGCCTGGCGCAGCTCGATTTTTCGGCGCCAATGGCCGACGGCAAGGCGATCGACGGCAAGGCGCTGAGCGCGGCCCTGAATCGCCTGCGCCGGCTGGCGCCGCTGCAAAAACCGATGCTGATCAAGGCCTGCGCCGACACCGCGCTGGCCGACCAGCAGCTGCTGCTTGCCGAGATCGAGCTGCTGCGCGCGATCGGCATGGCGATCGACTGCCCGTTGCCGCCGAGCCTGGAAACGCAGTTCGCCCCGACCTGCAACGCCACGCCCGCAGCGCCGCCAGCGCGCGGAGCGGCATCGCCGGCGCCGCGCGCGGCAGCACGCCCAGCCATCGCTAATCAAAGCGCCCTGCTGGCGATCAGCCCGCCGACGCTGCGAACCAGCCACTTGGGCGTTCTGCGCGAGGCGATTGCCAGCGCGCGATTGAAGACGCCGGGGACACAGACCACGTCGCCCTTCATGCAGGCGTCAAAGCCCTGCCTGGCAACCTGATCGACTTCGGCGATCAGGAAACGCGGGATCTGCGACAGCTGCCCATTGGCGAGCGTGGCGGCGTCCAGCATCGGTGTGGCGGTGATGCCGGGGCACAGCGCGGTCACGGTAACGCCGCTGCCCTTGATCTCCTGCGCCAGCGACTCGCTGAGCGACAGCACATAGGCCTTGCTCGCAGCGTAGGTCGCCAGCGTGGGTATAGGCTGGAAGGCGGCGATCGAAGCCACATTGAGGATTCGCCCGGCTCCGCGCTGCAACATCTGCGGCAGAAAACTGGCGATCATCGCAGTCAGGCCGGAGATGTTGAGATCGATGATCTGCTGATGCCGGGCCGGCTTCATGCTGGCAAACGCGCCCTGTTCCAGGACGCCTGCGCAATTGACCAGCACATCGACGGCGCAACGCCTTCGCCGCAGCGATGCGGACAATCGGACTTCGGCGCCGCCGACCGCCAGGTCTGCGGGCTCGACGCGGACCTCGACGCCGTGCGATCCGCTGATCTGCGACGCCAACGCGCGCAGCTTGTCGCCGCTGCGTGCGACCAGCACCAGGTTGTGACCGGCGCCGGCGAAACAGCGGGCCAGCGCCTCGCCGATTCCGGACGAAGCGCCGGTGATCAGGGCCGTGGGACGAATCTGCAGTCTGCTGCTGGAGGGCATCGAGGTCTCGCTTTCAGGGCGACAGGTCATGAAAAAAAGGTTCAGGCAGCGCGGGCGCGCTCAGTGCGCCGGCCGACCCCGAGCGCAGCCACCACACTGAGCGACATCGCGACCGCTGCGCCCACCAGTGTGGCGCCATACCAGCCACGGTCCATGAACTGTCCAAACACGATCGGAGAGATCGCAAAGCCGACGTCCAGCCCGGAATAGACCATGCCGTAAACACGTCCGGTCGCGCCTTTGGGCGTTGCCCGCTTGATCATCATGTCCCGCGAAGGCCCGCCAATGCCGACCGCAAAGCCGGTGCTTGCCAGCACCGCCATGCTGAGCGTACCGCCCAGCAGACCGCTGCCGCACAGGACCAGCAGCAGCGCCGCCGAAGCCATCGCCAGCGCGACCACGCGATCACTGCTGGCGGTGCGCGCCGCGACAAAGCCGCCCACCAGCATTCCAAGCGCGCCGCACAGCATGTAGGCCGACAGCGTCAGCGTCGCGGCCTCGATGCTGACGCCGTGCATCGCCTTCAGAATGGAGACCGAAAAACTCTGCACCACCGCCAGCGTCATGGTGGACAGCAAAAAGAAAGCAAAGCACCACCAGACCACCGGCAGCTTCATGAACGCCATGCTGTGTTCTGCCGGCGAGTCCGGATGATGAGCCACCACGTCCGTGCTCAGCTTGTCGCGCTGCAGAACCAGCAGCAGCAGGATGCAGCCATACATCACCGCCGCCGCCAGGTAGGCCGTGCGCCAGTCATAGAGGCTGCTGAGGGTGGCAAAGAACAGGGGTGCCGCCGCCCATCCCAGGTTGCCGGTCAGGCCATGGGCGCTGAACGCGTAGCCCAGGCGAGCTGCGGATACGCGCTGGTTCAGGATCGTGAAGTCGACCGGGTGAAAGGTGGCGTTGCCCAGGCCGGCCAGCGCCGCCACCAGCACCAGACCGGTGTAGCCCGTCACCATCGCGGCCGCGCCGCAGGCCAGCACAAATATCGACAGCGCAACGAACAGCAGCGGGCGCGCACCGAGCCGGTCGACGACGAAACCGGCGACCGCCTGCCCCAGCCCGGAAACAACGAAGAAGGTGCTCATCAGCAAGCCCAGCTCCGAGTAGCTCAGCCCGAACTCCTTCATGAACACCGGAAACATCAGCGGCAGCAACAGATGGGCAAAGTGCGAACTGGCATGGGCCAGCCCCACCAGTGCAATGATGCTGGCGTCCTGTTTGAGAGGCACGCCCAGGGGCGGATGAAGTGTGGCGCTGGTCATGCCCTATGGTAAGTCAAGGTCGCCGGGCCGCAGTCCAATCCGGATATTCGGCACAATCGGGCACCGCCAGTCCGCCATGAAAACCGCCCGCACCCGCAACGCCGTTCTTGCTGCTCTTGCCGCAGCGTCCCTGTTTGGCGCCAGCACACCCTTTGCCAAGCAGTACGTCGGCGACCTGTCGGCCCTGCTGCTGGCGGGCCTGCTCTACCTCGGCAGCGGCGTCGGCCTGTTCGCCATCCGTCTGCTGCGCGACCGCGGCTGGCAACGGCCCGGACTGACGCGCTCACAATGGCCCTGGCTGCTGGGTGCGATCGGCTTTGGCGGCGTGATGGGGCCGACTTTGCTGATGCTGGGCCTGGCGCGCATGAGCGCGGCTTCCGCCTCGCTGCTGCTCAATCTGGAAGGGGTGTTGACGGCGTTGCTGGCGTGGATCGTGTTCAGGGAGGCCACCGACCGCCGCGTGATGACCGGCATGCTGCTGATCAGCGTCGCCGCCCTGCTGCTGTCGTGGCCGGCTGCTCCGGCGGGCGTCGCCGGCGGCGGATCGGGCGCCGCGCTGATTGCCGCGGCATGCCTGTGCTGGGCGCTGGACAACAACCTGACGCGCCAGGTCTCGGATGCCGACGTGCTGTTCATCGCCGGCCTGAAGGGACTGGGTGCCGCCGGCGTCAACATCGGCCTGGCGCTTGCCGCGGGTCAGTCCTTGCCGCTGTGGCGGGTCGGCAGCCCCGTTCTGCTGATCGGCTTCCTGGGCTATGGTCTGAGCCTGGCGCTGTTCGTGCTGGCCTTGCGGCAGCTGGGAGCAGCGCGCACCGGCGCCTATTTCAGCGCCGCCCCCTTTATCGGCGCCGCGCTCGCCATCACATGGTTTGGCGAAGCCACGTCGCCGCTGTTCTGGGTCGCCAGCCTGCTGATGGCCGCGGGTCTGTGGCTGCACCTGACCGAACGCCACAGCCATCCGCACTGGCACGGCGAGACGCAGCACAGCCACCCGCACTTCCCCGATGTCGAGCACCGGCATGAACACCGGTAGCCGACTGGACGAGACTACTTCAAGCCCAGCGGATCGCTCGCCCTGCCGTCGCCAATCAGTTGACCGCGTTTGAAAATGCCGCTGATGCGAAGCGCGGGCTGGCCGTCGGCGCTGACCAGGCCGCGGCCAAACAGCATGTTTTTCGTGCTGCGAAGCACTTCGGCCTCGCCCTGCACCCAGGAGCCCAGCGGCGCCGAGCCCATGAAATCGACCTGCAGGCTGATGGTGGGGAGAAAGCGCAGCTCGATGTCGGGCTGGTACATGGCAGTAATGGGGATCAGCATGTCGGCGAAAGCCGCCAGCATGCCGCCGTGGCACATCTCGAGCGGGTTAGTGTGACGCCTCTCGACCCGAAAGCCCAGCAGCAGCCGCTCGCCCGTCCATCGAGCGTACAGCGGTCCGTTGTGGGCGATGAACGGGCCGCCGACCTTGACCGGGCGAAATCCTTCCGGAACAGGGTCGGCCGGATTGCCGGTGACGTCGTCGAAATTGAGGGGGGCAGTTGTCATGCGCGCTATTGTCGCGCGCCGCGCCGGCTCAGGCCCAAAGCGCGTTCAGGGTGCGCGCAAAATCCTGCGCCAGTCGCGTGCGCAGTTCGGGGCCAGCCAGCCGCTGTCGGCCGGCCACATAGACCTGTGCAAAGCGCGCATCCGGACTCGAGAAGACCAGCGCGTCGAGCAGGTAGTCGGCCGGCACGCCCAGCAGTGCGGCAGACTGCCCGTCAAGCACCAGAAAATCGGCCCGGTGACCCACCTTGATTGCCCCCAGCGCTTGGCCGCTGCCCGATGCGCCCCCGGCCAATGCCGCCTGCCAAAGCGCCGCCGCGCTGCTGCGCACGCCGGCGCTGGAGGCTGCCACATTGCGCCGGCGCTGCGTCAGGCGCTGTGAATACTCGAGCAGGCGCAGCTCCTCGGTCCAGCCGCGCGCCACATGGCTGTCGGAACCGATCGACCAGTTGCCACCAGCGCCGGCGTAGGCCGGAAGGTCGAACACGCCGTCGCCGAGATTGGCCTCGGTGCTGGGGCAGATCACGATGCAGGCGCCGCTCTGGCTCACGGCCTGGAGTTCTGCCGCGCTGGCGTGCGTCGCATGCACCAGGTTCCAGCGCGCATCCAGCGGCAGACTGGACAACAGGCACTCGATCGGTCGCATCCCGGTGGCCGCGATGCAGTCCTGCACCTCCTGCGTCTGCTCGGCGATGTGGATGTGCACTGGCAGCGCGGCGGCCTGGGCATGGTCGCTGACCTCCTTGATCGCGGCCATGCCGGCGGCCCGCAGCGAGTGCAGCGCCACACCGGCGTTGAAGTTCGGCTGCGCACCGGCCTGCGCGCGCAGGTCTTCGACCAGACGCAGCACGCTGTCGGGTGTAGAGGCGAAACGGCGCTGGTCCTCGCGCAGGCCGGTGGCCCAAAAGCCGGAGCGCATGTACAGCGTCGGCAGCAAGGTCAGGCCGATCCCCGCGGTTTGCGCCGCCCGCACCAGTGCCAGCGACATCTCGACCGGATCGGCGTAGGGTTCGCCATCGGCGGCGTTGTGCAGGTAGTGAAACTCGCAGACCTGGGTGTAGCCGCCGGCCAGCAGCTCGGCATAGAGGAAGGCCGCGATCGCCTCCAGCTGCGCGGGGCGGACGCGCCGGGCCACCGAGTACATGCGGTCGCGCCAGCTCCAGAAGTCGTCGCTGGCGCCTGCGTCCCCCAGGCGCTCGGTCAGCCCTGCCATGCCACGCTGGAACGCGTGGCTGTGGGCGTTCACCAGACCCGGCAGCACCGGTCCCTTCAACATGATCACAGGGTCGCCCCCGGCCTTGGCGGCATTGGCCTGAACGCCGCACCATTTGCCGTCGCGGTCCACCGTCAACAGAACATCGCGCGCCCAGGCGCCGTCGATCCAGGCCTGGGCGGCGAAAAAGGACGAGCTGCTACGCGCCATGGTGGCTCCGGCAGGCCGCCAGCGCGTCGCTCATCATGGCCTTCAGCAGAGGCTGGACCGGCCCTGCCCTGACCGGGTCGAAATCAAAGGGAGCGTCCTCCCTCATGTACAGATAGCGGCACATCTCCATCTGCACCGCCTGCACGCTGTGCTGCGGCGCGCCGTACTGGCGCGTGATGTAACCGCCCTTGAAGCGGCCGTTGAGCACATGGCTGACCTTGCCATCCGCGACGCAGGCAGCGACCACCGCCGCGGCGACGGCCGGGTCCGCGGCGGCGCCGTTGGCGGTCCCGATGTTCAGGCCCGGCAGCGTGCCCTCGAACAGCCACGGCAGCTGCGAGCGGATGCTGTGCGCATCCCATAGCAGCGCAAAGCCGTGCTGCGCCTTGATGCGCTGCAGTTCGGCGGCCAGCGCCGTGTGATAGGGTTGCCAATAGGCCTCGCGCCGGCGCCGGCGCTCGTCGGGCGCGGGCTCGCAGCCCGGGCGGTACAGCGCGTCGCCGCTGAAGAAGCGGGTCGGACAGAGTTCGGTGTTCGATGCGCCGGGGTACATCGGAGCGTCGTCGGGCGGCCGGTTCAGGTCGATCACATAGCGCGAGTAGCGCGGCTTGAGCACGCTGGCGCCCAGCTCGGGCAGGAAGTCATACAGCAGGTCCAGATGCCAGTCGGTATCTTCCACGGCGACGGCGCGCGGCACCAGCGCCTGCAGCAGGTCGGCTGGAATATCGGTCCCGATGTGGGGCATGCTGACCAGCAGCGGCGAACTGCCGCGGTGCAATGTGAATGTCATCTTGCTTCACCATTAAAAACAGTTTGGATGCAGGGATTGGCGCCGAATGCGTAGCAGAGTTGCGCCGGACTCGCCACATCCCACAGCACGAAATCGGCGCGCAGGCCCGGCGCCAGAATACCGCGATCCGACAGCCCCAGCGCGCGCGCCGCATGGCGCGTGACGCCGGCCAGCGCCTCCTGCGGCGTCAGCCGGAACAGTGTGCACGCCATGTTGAGCATCAGCAGCAGCGATGTGCAGGGCGAGCTGCCCGGGTTGCAGTCGGTGGCGATCGCGATCGGCACCCGATGCAGGCGCAGCAGATCAACCGGTGGCAGCCGCGTTTCGCGCAGGAAATAGAAGGCGCCGGGCAACAGCACGGCGACGCTGCCGGCTGCGGCCATCGCTTGCGCACCCTGTTCAGACAGGCACTCCAGGTGATCGCAGCTGAGGGCTGAAAAGCCCGCCGCCAACTCGGCGCCGCCGCTGTCGCTGAGCTGCTCGGCATGCAGCTTGACCGGCAAACCCAGTTGACGGGCCGCTTCAAAGACGCGCCGCGTCTGCGGCGGGCTGAAGCCAATGCGCTCGCAGAACGCGTCGACCGCGTCAACCAGACCCTCGCCGTGCAGCGCGGCCATCATGCGCAACACCTCGTCGACATAGTCGTCAGACCGCCCGGCAAACTCGGGCGGCACGGCGTGCGCGCCCAGGAAGGTGCGGCGAACCGTGACGGCATGCTCAAGCGCCAGTTCGCCTGCAACCTGCAGCATCTTGCGTTCCTGCGCCAGCGCCAGGCCGTAGCCGGACTTGATTTCAAGCGTGGTCACGCCCTCCCGCAGCAACTGGTGCAGCCGCACCTCGCTTTGTCGTTTCAGTTCGTCAAGACTTGCGCCACGGGTGGACTGCACGGTGGACGCGATGCCGCCGCCCTGGCGCGCAATCTCCTCATACGACGCGCCATTGAGCCGGAGTTCAAATTCATGCGCGCGATCGCCGGCGTAGACCAGATGGGTATGGCAATCGATCAGCCCGGGCGTGATCAGCGCGCCCGCCGCGTCATGCCTTCGAGCGCAGCGCGCCAGCAGATCGCCCGGCAGGTCGCGCCGCGCTCCGACCCAACGCAGCAGCGGCCCGTCGAGCACCAGCGCGGCGTCGCCGATCAGGCCGTAACGCTCGCTGGCCTCGGGCTGCATCGTGGCCACGCTGCAGCCTTGCCACAGTGTCAGGCTCATCGCTGGATCTCCATCCACAGCGCGCCGTCCGTCTGCACCTCGACCACCGCGCCGGACTTCAAGTCCTGCCAGGCCAGACTGTGCGGCGCCAGCGCCAGCCGATCGCCTTCGAAAACGATCTGGCAGCCGCTGTCGATGGCGTAGACAGCCACCGTCCGGCTCGCGTCGAGCACGAAGGCGCTGACACCGGAAATCCTTTTCATCCGCGCGCTCGCCTGCGGGCGGCGCAGCATCAGGTTGAAATCCTGCGTGGGGCCATCCAGCAGTTCACAGTCGACCGCAACGGCGCCGTCGAAACACAGCGGCGCGCTGGCGCCGCTGAGCTCATGCACGCTGGCGCCTATCGTCAGCCGCACGCCGGCGCCCGCGAGCACGGCAAACCAGCGCTGCACGGCCTCGAAGTGCGAGAACGGTCCGTTGCTTGCGACTTCGGCCACCGACATGCGCCAGATCCAGTCCCCGGTGGTGGGCCAGGCCGCCAGTTCGCGCGTCGAGCCGGCGCCGTTGCGCCAGCGCGTGGGTGACACCTCTTCCAGGCGAACAGTCTGCCAGCTCATAGATGGAATTTTCCACCAAAACTGTAGCGCAGGCCCGGGTACACGAGCCGCGCCACGCTGGCGACGTGGGTGCCGCTGACGGTGCACCGGTTCATGACCAGACAGGGCTCGCTGCGTTTGAGGGCCAGCCATCTGGCTTCCGTGGCGCTGGGCAGCGCGGCCTCGATCGAATAACTTGCCTCGGTCAGCGGCGCCTGCACCAGCAGGTAGTGGGTCGGCGATGTCTGGTTGAAGTCGACGCTCAGATAGTCCGGCGCCGCGGCCGGATTGACATGGCGGTCTTCAAACTGGATCGGCACCCCGTCTTCGAAATGGACCAGCACCGAGTGAAACACCCTGGCGCCGCCGCGCAGCTTCAATTGCCGCGCCAGCGCGGCGTCGGCGCGCTGGCTTTCCACCGTCAGCACCCGGGTGCTGTGCAGATGGCCCCGCTCCAGCACTTCATCATGGATGTCGCGCACCGCCAGCGTGCTGGAGATGCGGTGCAACTGCGCCACCACCGTGCCGGAACCGCGCACCCGGGTCACCAGGCCCTCGACCGCCAGTTCCTTCACGGCCCGATTCACCGTCATGCGGCTGACGCCAAACTGCTGCTGCAGCGCCGACTCGCTGGGCACCGGATCGCCCGGGCGCCAGACCCCCTGGGTGATCCGTTCCTTGACAAAGGCCTTGACCTGCTGGTAGGCGGGCAATTTGGCTGCGTTCACATCAGGCCCGGGTCAGCACCGCCCGCAGGAAGTCGCGCGTGCGGGCCTGGCTGGGGTTGGTGAAAATGATCTCGGGCGGGCCGGCCTCGATCAGCGCGCCCTGGTCCATCACCACGACGACGTCGCCGACCTCGCGCGCAAAGTCCATCTCGTGGGTCACGACCATCATCGTCATGCCCTCGCTGGCCAGCAGTTTCATCACCTGCAGCACCTCGCCGACCAGTTCCGGATCGAGCGCCGAGGTCGGTTCGTCGAACAGCATGCAGATTGGATCCATGCACAGGGCGCGGGCAATGGCCACACGCTGCTGCTGGCCGCCGGAGAGTTGGCCCGGGTGTTTGTGGGCGTGGGCAGTGAGGCCGACACGATCGAGCAGCTTGGCCGAC
>JBMOJJ010000504.1:0-2067 GCA_049315845.1 Rhodoferax sp. | reverse complement strand
ATGGTCTCCAACTTGCCTATTGCACCAACGTGCATCGCGGCGAGAACTGGGCTGAAACCTTTGATGCGCTGGAGCGCCACACGCTGGCCGTGCGTAAACAGGTCTGCCCTGGCCGGTCCTATGCCATCGGGTTGCGCCTCAGTGACCTGGCGGCACGCGAGTTGAGCGAACCCGCCACGCTGAGGGCTTTCCAGCGCTGGCTGGATCGGCACGGCTGTTACGTTTTCACGATCAATGGCTTCCCCTACGGCCACTTCCACGGCACGCGCGTCAAGGAACAGGTCTATTGGCCCGACTGGACCCAACGCGAGCGACTCGACTATACGTGCCGGCTGTTCGACTTGCTCGACCAACTGCTGCCGCCGGGCATGGAAGGGAGCGTCAGCACGCTGCCGGGATCCTTCAAGGAGTTCATTCGCGACGCTTCGCAGGAAACCGCGATTCGCGCGAACCTCTGGTCGTGCGTTGAACACATCGGCCGCCTGAGCGAACGCTCCGGGCGGAGCCTGCACCTGGGGTTGGAACCGGAGCCATTGGGCTGGATTGAGAACAGCATCGAGACGGCGGCTTTCTTTGACCGCCTGCGCGACGAGCATCCCAATGATCCGCGCCTCGACGCGCATCTGGGGGTGACATACGACGCCTGCCATTTCGCGGTGGAGTTCGAGCAACCGCAAGCGGCGCTTGCCCGGCTGCGCCAGCATGGCATTCGGATCAGCAAGTTCCACCTGAGCAATGCCCTGGCGCTCACGCCTGCGCCAGCCGCCTGCGAGGCGTTGAGGGCCTTTGCCGACGAAGTTTACCTCCACCAGGTCATTGTTCACGACCGGCCCGGGCAACTCACCCGATTCAAGGACCTGCCGCAGGCGCTCAAGGGGCGTTCGGCCAGCGAGGGCCGGGATGGCTCAGAGTGGCGGGTGCATTTCCACATTCCGCTGCATTGCGAACCGGCGCCTGGCTTCCGTTCGACCGCAGATCACGTTCAGGGCGTGCTGAGGGAACTGGCGGCACAGCCGGGGCTGTGTCGGCACTTGGAAATGGAGACCTATACCTAGGAAGTGCTGCCGCCGCCATTGAAGCAGCAGAGCGTCGTGGACCAACTGACCCGTGAATACCAGTGGACGCTGGCCCGGCTCGCGGAACATGGGCTGGCTGGGACACAACCGTGACCTCGCAGCCTTCAAGGTTCACGGAAAGGCTGCGAACGATCCTCGTACTCGGCCGGGTTTCGAACTTGCCAACGATCGGATCCAATTGTTTCGCCGGCTGGCTGTTGGGCGGGGGAGGGGAGTTGCCGAAGTTTGCGTGGATTTGCGTCGGGGCCGCCCTGCTTTATACGGGCGGCATGTTTCTCAACGACGCCGTGGATGCTGATTGGGATCGCAAGCACCGCCCGGAGCGTCCTATTCCTGCCGAGCGAATCAGCAGGGGCAGTGTCTATGCCGGAGCGCTTGGCTTCCTCGTGGCGGGGTGGCTGCTGTTGCTGGTCGCGGGGGGGCGATCGGCGCTGCTTGGCGCGCTGGCCATCACGGGTTACGTCGCGGGGCTCAGTTTCCTGGCGCGCCGCGAAAGCACAGATCACCGAATGCCGCGCTGGCCGGTCCTATTGCTCTTCGCCCCCGTGGGGATGGCTCTCGTCGAACGCTCCGGCGCAGTTTGGCCACTGAGCACGATACTCGCGGGGGCCATGTGCCTGCTCTGGACGGCTTGGTGCTTGCGTCACACGGTTGGGAGGTCACCGCCTAATATCGGTCGGTGCGTCAGCGGTCTACTGGCGGGAATTCCGCTTGCGGACGGGCTGGCAGCGGCGGGCGGAAGCTGGCTGCTGACCGCCGGCTTTGGCGGCCTATTCCTTTTTGCGGGATGGTGGCAGCGATTTGCTCCAGCGACCTGAGCCGTGAAATCACTCGGATTCCGGGATTGAACTGGGCATCCTGTATTCAACGATGGACTGTCTTGAGCATATCATTCAGGTGACATGGCGTCATCGCGTGTTGTTTGTCTCGCGTGTCTTCGATCCAACCAACCACGTCCTGCGCGAGGTGCTGGCAGGCGGTGCTTCCGGCT
>JBMOJJ010000503.1:0-2077 GCA_049315845.1 Rhodoferax sp. | reverse complement strand
CGAGCTCCTGCGTCGACTTTTTGAGTAACTGGCGCATTTTTTCCTGGGCCGCGCCGAGTGTCGCCATTTCGTGGACCGTTGCACCGATGTCACCGACCGGACGATCAAGTTCCAATCGGCCGATGCGTTCACTTTCCTCGACCAGACGAGTGAGTGGTTGTGCCAGGCGGCGAGCCAGGCGGCGAGTGACGAGCGTGGCAAGCAGAACGAGCCCGCCGAGTATGGCCCCGAGCACCATGAGATAACGTGAGGAAAGTACCGAGAAATCGGCAAAGGGGGCCACGGTGACGATCCAGAGCTGCTGATTTTGCACACGCAATGAACTGACTTGGCCGATCCATTCATCGCCGCCCGCCCCAACGAAGCGGACGGATTCGCCAGCCGAGACTTCTTTGTTGCGCCATTTGTTGGCAACAATGACGACCTCGGAAAGACCGAGCTCCTCGGGCTCTTTGAGAATGCCGGCGCGAATCTGCTCATCGTTCGTGAAATTGGGGTGTTTCGGGATGCCGAGTACCTTGATATCCTCTGTCAACACGGTGGCGTATCCACCTTTGCCGACGGTGAGCCGGTTGGTGAAGTGCGAGAAGTCAGTGAATTTAACATCAAGCGCGATGACCCAGTGGTGGCCAGTTGTCTCGTCTTTCCAGTGTGTAGCCGCCGTCATTCCCGGGAGACCGCTGGCTATAAACATATAAGGAGCCGTCCAGTGGATTTCGCCTGATTTCGTCGCCAGGGCGCCGGTGAACCAAGGGCGCACGCGGTTGTCATAATCCGACTCCTGCCATTCTTTGCCCGTTGGCGTATAGGCGTCGCTCCATGTCTGCCAGAGTTGGCGTTTGCCCCAGGCTTCGACTTTGCTGCTCCGGTTTTTCCAGCCAGTATCGGTTTGCAGCAGCATCAACTCTTCGCCGTGATCACTGGCCATATGAACGGCACTGACAGACGTGAAATTCTGCAGGACCGGGATCATGATCCGGTCAAAGCCCGGTATGTCGTCGACGTATTGCGCCACGCCCCGGCCCCATTGAGAGGAAGTGATATTGAGCGCCTGCTCGATCGAAGCGACCCGTGCGTTCATCTCCACGCGCACCCCAAGTGCTGCACGGTCACTTTCCAGGCTGGCCAGCTGATCGAACATGGGCAGCAATTGCATCTGGTAGTTCAGCCCGCTGAACACGATCAGCATCAGCGCCACGAGCCAAAGTATCTGAAAGTTCAGATATCGGCCAAGTCGCGGTAGCACATCCTTTGATGTGATATTTCTTACCATTGATCGCCTCGAAGATTGGAGAAGTCGAGGTTGATGTTATACCGATAAAGAGCTTCACGAGTTGACCTATCGCTAGCCGAAGCCTTGACCTGAGCAGATACTTACCTGCCAAAGAACTTACTTGGAAGGACCACGACATCCGACTACATAGAATTAAGTCAAGTGCCAAATCTAAATGGAGAAGCACCATGATTGAATCCGTTTGGCCCTTCTTGCAGTCACTGCAAGGGCTGCCAGCCTATGCACTGACTTTTGCCTTGCTTTTCGGTTGCGGCATAGGGCTGCCGATGAACGAGGACATTGTGCTGCTGGCCGCCGCCGCGCTCACGCTTAAAGGCGTGATGGACCCCGTGCCCCTGATGGTGGTCGCCTGGTTTGGTCTGGTGGGTGGCGACGCTTTGGTATTTCATTGGGGGCATCGTTTCGGCACTCGGCTCTTGCGTATGCGTTTTTTTGCCCGCATTGTTCCCGAGGCGCGACTGCAGAGAATGCAGGTCACCATGCGTCACTACGGTCCGGCCTACATCTTTGTCGTACGCTTCATGCCGGGCGTTCGCACCGCCCTGTTCCTCGCAGCGGGTTCGCTCAAGATGCCTTACCGCCATTTGTTCATCTATGACGGGCTTGCAGCTCTGATCGAACTGCCGTTGCTGGTTTACGGCGTGCGCTATGTGGGTGGACGCTGGGAAGAAATTCTGGCTCTGATCCACCGTTTTCAAGGCATCATTGTGCCTGCCGTCGTGGTGCTGCTGCTGGCCATGTGGCTGTACCGTCGCTTCAAGTCCAAGGAAATTTCCAAATGAA
>JBMOJJ010000145.1:0-9254 GCA_049315845.1 Rhodoferax sp. | reverse complement strand
TGCCAGGCGCGTTGCCTGGACGGCAGGTGCGGTGTCGGCCTGCAATCTGGCGCTGATCGGTTTCACAGTGGCCTTCATTCCGGACCTCTGGGCAGGGTTGTTCACCGCGGACGAAGCGGTGCTCGCCTATGCGCGCCAGTATCTGCGGATTGCCGGCCCGGCGTTTCCGTTCTTCGGACTGGGCCTGACCTTGTACTTTGCATCGCAAGGCTCCGGCAGGGTGCTGGGCCCCGTGCTCGCCGGAACAGCACGCCTGGGCCTGGTCTTCGTCGTTGGTAGCTGGCTGGCAAACCTGCCCGGTTCATCGGCACAATTTTTCAGTCTGGTTGCAGCGGCGATGTTGCTCTACGGACTGGCAACAGCGTTTGCGGTCAGGATGACCCGATGGGGCTCTTGACTCAATATCAAGGCATGCCATCATCAACGCACGCCATCGCACTACCTGAATGACTACGGAGGAATTCCAAGTGCCTGAAACTTCCAAGTACCCTCTCCTGTTCTCGCCGCTGGACCTGGGTTTCACCCAACTGAAGAACCGCACGCTGATGGGTTCCATGCACACCGGTCTGGAGGAAGCGGAGAACGGGTTTGTGCGGCTGGCAGCTTACTTTGCCGAGCGTGCCCGTGCTGGTGTCGGGATGATCATCACCGGCGGCATTCCACCCAATGCCGAGGGCGGACTGGGTACCAAGCTCTCCAACGCTGAAGAAGCCGCGCAGCATCGCTTGATCACGCAGGCGGTGCATGCGGCGGACCCCGAGGTCAAGATCTGCATGCAGATTCTGCACATGGGCTCGCTTGCACCGAACCCGGCCTGCGTTGCGCCCTCTGCTGTCAAGTCGCACATTGCGCCCTTCGTGCCGCAGGCACTGGACGAAGCCGGTATCGAGAAGCAGCTGGCCGACTTCGCGCAGTGCGCCGATCTGGCGCGCCAGTCGGGTTACGACGGCGTCGAGATCATCGGCTCCGCCGGCTATCTGATTTCCACCTTTCTGATCGAAAGAACCAATCTGCGCACGGACCAATGGGGCGGCAGTTTCGGGAACCGCATGCGCTTCGCGGTCGAGGTGGTCCGGCGTGTCCGTGCGGCGGTGGGAGCCGACTTCATTGTGGTGTTTCGCATCGCCGCGATGGACATGCTGCAGGGCGGTCTGGCCTGGGATGAAGTGGTGACGCTGGCGAAGGCGATCGAGGTCGCTGGCGCCAGCATCATCAGCACGCATTTTTGCTGGCATGAGGCACCGGTGCCTACCATTGCGACCATGGTGCCACGGGCCGCATTTACGCAGGTGACGGGGCGACTGCGCAGGGAACTGAAGGTGCCCTTGATCACCAGCAACCGCATCAACATGCCCGACGTTGCCGAAGCAGTGCTCTCACGGGGTGATGCCGACATTGTTTCGATGGCGCGCCCGATGCTGGCCGATCCCGAGTGGGTGCTCAAGGCCTCCGAGGGTCGGGACGATGAAATCAACACCTGTATCGCCTGCAATCAGGCCTGTCTGGACCACACGTTTGGTGGCAACCAACAGGTGAGCTGCCTGGTCAATCCCCGCGCCTGCCGCGAGACCTTGCTGAACTATGAACCCACGCTCCATCCCAAGCGGCTGGCCGTGGTCGGTGCCGGTCCGGCAGGGCTTGCCTATGCCACGGTGGCGGCGTCGCGCGGGCATCAGGTCACCCTGTTCGAGTCATCCAGTGAGATTGGTGGTCAGTTCAACCTGGCCAAGCGCATTCCGGGCAAAGAAGAGTTTGTGGAAACCCTGCGTTACTACCGGCGCATGCTGGCACTGCACAAGGTTGAGCTGCGCTTGAATACGCGGGTCGATGCGCAGATGCTGCTGGCGGGCGGTTTTGACGAAGTCATCGTCGCCACCGGCATCGAACCCCGGCGTCCGGCACTGGAAGGCATTGACCATCCAAAGGTCATGGGCTACATCGACGCGATTCTGGGGCGCCAGCCGGTGGGCGAGCGGGTGGCCATCATGGGCGCGGGGGGCATTGGATTTGACGTCGCCGAGCTTATCTCGCACGCAGGTCCTTCGGCGTCGCTCAATATCGATGTGTTCGCGCGCGAGTGGGGCATCGATTTTGTGAATCATCCGCGCGGTGGCGTGACCGGCGTCACACCGCAGACCGCCGCAGCGGACCGCCAGGTCACCCTGCTGCAACGCAAGACGGATCCGGTAGGAAGGTCTTTGGGACGTACCACCGGCTGGGCGCATCGCCTGACCTTGAGCCGCCGTGGTGTGCGCATGATCAACGGTGTGGAGTACCTGTGTATTGACGACCTGGGCCTGCATACCCGGGTCAACGGCGAGCCCCGACTGTTTGAAGTCGACACCGTGATTGTTTGCGCGGGCCAGACACCGCTGCGAACCCTGTTCGACGCGCTGCAGTCCAGCGGACTCAAGGCAACTCTGGTGGGTGGTGCATTCGAGGCCACCGAACTCGACGCAAAACGGGCGATTGCGCAGGCAAGCGAACTGGCGGCCGTCATCTAGTCCTTGCGGGACAGACCAAGGCTACAGGTGCGCAGCGACTGAGCTTGCTCTGTCCCCAACTCGAAATTGGTGTCACGGCAGTGCCTGCTCCAGCGCCTGTTGGTGTTCAGGTGCGGCGATGGCCAGCATGCGCTGCACGCGCATCCGGAGCGAGAGACCGCGCAGATCGGCGACGCCATGCTCGGTCACGATCAGGCCGGCATCGCAGCGCGGTGTTGTCACCGGCCCGGACAGCTGCGTCACGATGCGGCTGCGCGCACCCGCGCTGGAGGGCATGGCGATGATGGGCAGGCCGCCCCGGTTGGCCTGAGCGGCGCGCATGAAGTCCGGTGCACCACCGACAGCACCAACATAGTCCGCGCCAGCCACTTCGGCGTTGATCTGTCCGGTCAAATCGACCTCAATGGCCGAGTTGATGGCCACAAAACGGTCAAGGCAGCGCAACACGGCGCCATCGTGCGTGTACTCGTTACCGCGCAACTGCAGCGCCGGGTTGTGATTGGCGAATTCAAAGAGCCGCTGCCCGCCCATCAGGATACCGGCGATCCCGATCCCGCGGTCTATGGACTTGCGCGCGTTGGTCAGCGCACCCGATTCGGCCAGACCGACCAGGGCGTCACCCACCAGCCCCGAGTGAAGTCCGAGGTCGCGCCGATCACCGAGCAGCGCCAGCACCTGATCCGTCACGCCGCCCAATCCGAGTTGCAGTGTCGCGCCATCTTGAATCAGGTCGGCAACCCGCTGCGCGATCCGGGTCTCTACCTCTGAGGCGGCTTTGGGCGCATGCTCCAAAGGTGCGAAGCGGGCCGGCACGGCCAGGTCAATGTCGTCGCTGCTCAGGGTACGCGCGCCATGGGTCCAGGGCACACCCGGGTTGACCTCGGCAATCACCACCCGTGCGCTTTGCAGGGCCGCAATCAGCCAGTCGTTGGCCAGACCCAGGCTGTACCGGCCTTGTGCATCCGGTTCCGACACCTGGACCAGCACGGCATCCACCTTCCAGAGGCCGCCGCGCATCAGATCGGGCAATTGCGAATAGGCAAAGGGCAGGATGTCGAGCACCCCCGCGCGCGCCAGATCGCGGTTGCTGCCAGCGCCGCAATAGCTGAAAAAGTCGAAAGCATCGGCATGCTCAGGCAAGAGCGTTGGAGCCAGACTGATGCCCAGCAGCAGCCGCAAGCGCTTCAATCGATCACGCTGATCGACCAGGGCACGGGTCAGCGTCAGGGGTTCGGCCGTTGCCTGACCCCACAGCACCGTGTCACCAGGACAAAGCCATGCACACAGGTCGGGCGTCGCGGCGGCGTCGAGCTTCATCCGGGAACGCTAGGACGCGCAGGCCAGTACGCCTTTGTCAACCAGGCGGCCCAACTCGGCTGCAGCCATGCCAAGCACTTCGGTCAAGACCTCTTCGGTGTGCTGACCCAGTTGCGGTGCCGCTCGCGCCGGCAGCCGGTCAAAGGCCGAGAAGGTCACAGGCAAACCAGGCGAGAGAATGTTGCCAACACCGGCCTGTTGCACGGTCGAGAAAAGGGGGTTGGCGGTGGAACACGCCGGGTCATGCTGCACCAGCTGGCTCACCGTCTGGTAGCGGCTCCAGCACACACCCTGCGCGTTGAAAGCGACTTCAATCTCCGGCAAACTGTGCCGGGCGATCCAGTTGCCCAGCAACGCTGCAATGGCCTCGCGCGCCCGAAAGCGTTCACCTTCAAGGTCCAGATTGACCCCGAGGGTTGCCGCCAGATCGGAAATGTCACTCTGCAGATTGCTGGCGATAAGCAATGACTTCCACTGCTTGCGTGTCAGGCCGACGAGCATGATGCGCACGCCGTCGGCCGTCACGAAGTCCCGGCCAAATGCGCCGTAGAGGTCATTGCCCACGCGCGGCCTGTGCTGCCCGAGCTGCGCCTCGGCGATAAAGCCCAGATGACCCATCACAGCCAGTGCCACATCTTCAAGCGCCAGCTTGACCAGTTGACCTTCGCCGGTCCGCGCCCGGTGCCGCTCTGCCGCCAGCAGACCCAGTGCGGCCATCTGGCCTGTCACCAGATCCCAGGCTGGCAGCACGTGGTTCACCGCATCCTCGGGCGCGCCGGAGCCGGTCAGGTAGGGCAGCCCGACGCGCGGGTTGACGGTGTAGTCCACGGCCGAACCGCCATGGCGGTCGCCACTCAGAACCAGTTGAATCAGGTCGGGACGCTGCGCGCGCAGGGCATCAAAATCAAGATAGCCCCGCGGCGGCAGATTGGTCAGCAAAATCCCGCCGCCCGCGCCGGGGGCGCAGATCAGTGCCTTGGCGATTTCGCGCCCCTCAGGGCTCGCGACATCAATGGCCACGGAGCGCTTGTGCTTGTTCAAGCCACACCAGAACAGGCTTTGGCCATCCTGGGTGACGGGCCAGCGCCGGTAGTCGAGCCCGCCACCTGGCGGATCGATGCGGATCACATCGGCGCCCATCTGGGCCAGCGTCATGCCGCCCAGAGGTGCGGCCACAAAGGCCGAGGCTTCGACAATGCGCAGGCCATCGAGGATGGCGCGGGGCTGGGCTTTGTGCTCGGTCATCGGGACTTCAGCGCGGCTTCGAGCAGGCTGCGCCCCACCACCTTGAGCGCCAGTGTTTCCTCGGCCCCTTCAAAGATGGAGAGCACCCGCGCATCGACAAAGTAGCGGCTGATCGGCATCTCTTCGGCGTAACCCATGCCGCCGTGCAACTGCATGGCTTCGCGCGTGATGAGTTCTGCCGAGCGGCAGGCCAGCAGCTTCACCAGGCTGGCTTCCATGCGGTCGCCGCCGGCGTCCAGCCTGCGGCCGACTTCGTAGGTGAGCTGCCGGCAGGCATTGAAGCGGGCGGCCATGCGCGCGATTTTGACCTGCGTGAGAGAAAAATCAATCAGCGGTGCGCCAAACACACGCCGGTCCACCACATAGCGAATGCCGGCGTGCAAGGCGGCCTGCATCACGCCGCAGGCGCGCGCTGCCGTCTGGATGCGCCCGCCGACCATGCCCGCCATGGTGAAGTAAAAGCCCCGGCCCAGCCCCGCCTGGCCGCCAATGACACAGTCGTCTGGAACAAAAAAATCTTCAAACGCCAGATCAAAGGAATGCATGCCGCGGTAGCCAATGGTCGGGATGGCGCGGCCCGTCAGGCTGCCGCCCCCTTGCTCCTGCTCATAACGGAATTCGTGCGCGTCGTAAGAGGGCTTGCTCACCAGCATCAGACTCAGACCCCGGTAACCACCGGCCTTGGTGGCATCAGTGCGCGCCACCACCATCAGCAGCCCCGCCTTGCCGGCGAAGGTGCACCACGACTTGGCGCCGTTGAGCAACCAGCCGCCCTGGGTCGGGCTGGCTCTAAGCGCCAGACTCGCCACGTCCGAACCAAAATCGGGTTCCGTGATCGCAATGCCGCACAGCGGCTCGCCCTGGGCGATCCGGGGCAGCCAGTGGGCTTTCTGTTGCTCGGTGCCGCCGCTCATCAGGGCCCGCGCCAGAATTTCGGGGCGCGTGATCAAACTGCCTGCCGCTGCCAGGGAGGCCTGCGACAGGGCCTCGGTGACCGCGATCATCATCAGCGTGTTGTCGGAATTCTCCGGCGCGCTGCCGCCATGAATCTCTGGAATGGAGAGTCCGAACACACCCATGTCACGCATCGGTTGGAGCAGGGACTCCGGCACGGTGAGATCGTGACGGTGAATCCCTTCGGCCATGGGTGCGACCTGCTCCACGGCGAAACGCCTGAACGCGTCCTGCGCCATGGTCACATCGGGGTCGAGCGCCACATGGGCAATGTCGCCCTGGCAGTCAGAGACAGCACGGCCTATTTCGCACAGGGCTCGCGTGCTGGCAACGGCTTGTCTGAACTGGGCAAACTCATCGCTGGCAGACAGCTGCAGCAGCGCCTTTCGATCAAGACCGAGGTCCAGCAATACCGGCTCCAGCCGCTGCAGCACCAGCAGCATGGCGTCGGCAGCAAACACCATGGAGAGTTGACCGTCAATGCCGGCGCCGCTGTGCGCTTTGGCCAGTGCGGTGTCGGCAGCGAGCAGTTCGGCGCTGGACCAGGCCAGCTCATAGCAGGCCGGCTGCCACAGGTCGAGCTGCTCTGCGTCAAGCTCACCCGCCACGGTGCAGCGCTGCGCCAGGGCCTTCAGCGCAATCTCAAGCAGGACTCTGATTCTCTGCAGCAAGTTGACTGCCAACACGGAATGGGCGGCGGTGGGTGTCGGTTGATTTGGGTTCATGCATCACATCGATCGGTCAAAGTATATGCCTGAGTGTCTGTGCAAAAGTGGCTTGTGGGTGTACCGCAATCACTCTGTCAGGTCTTGCCAATGGTTTTGGCTTTTTCAGCCATTGAATGCCTGGCGACATGCACTTATGGTCCGTGTATGACGCCAATCCATGGCGGCAACATCAAGGAGACAGACATGCAAAGCAGTCATTTTGTTCCGGATCGCCGCCAGGCGATGGTGGCTATCGCAGCCATGTGCGCCATTTCAGCCGGTGCGCAAAACCGCCCCGCAGATACCTTTCCGACCAAACCGATACAGCTTGTATTTCCATTCCCTCCCGGTGGTTCCATGGACCCCATCTTTCGCACGCTGTCCGAAGCCGCTGCCAAGGAACTGGGACAACCGGTTGTCATGATGCACAGGCCTGGCGCCGGCGGTGTGATGGGCACGGCGTCCCTGGCAGCGATGAACGAGGCAGATGGTTACACGATTGCCGTGATGCACAACTCGGTCATTCGCGCACCGCTGGTGCAGAAGGTCACTTTCGATCCGCTCAAGGACTTCACTTACCTCACTGGCCTGTTCGGCCTGACCACCGGCATTGCCGTGGCTGCGGATGCTCCCTGGAAGACGCTGGGTGAATTGCTGGCGGATGCAAAGAAGCGGCCCGGCGCCATCAGCTGGGGCACGGTGGGTGCCATCAGCATCAACCGCATCGTGGCCGAGCGGCTCGCCAGAACGGTCGATACCACCTTCAATATGGTGCCGTTCAAGGGCGGCGGCGAAGCCTTCACTGCCCTGATCGGGCGCCACCTGGATGTGTACGGTGACCCGGGCTACGGCGCCCAGGTGCGTGGCGGCAGGGCGCGCCTGCTGGCCACATTCACAGCCGAGCGCGTCGCTGGCTACCCGAATGTTCCCACGGTCAAGGAACTGGGCTACGACCTGACGATCGACTCACCGATGGGCCTGGTCGCACCAAAAAATCTGGACCCGAAAATCGCGCTGCGTCTGGCCGCCGCATTTCGCAAGGCGACCTCGGACCCGACCTATCTGAACCTGCTCGCGCTCAACGACCTGCAGCCGAACGTGATCAGCGGCGAGGCCTACACCGCTTATGCGCGCATGGCCTATGAGAGGGACGCCAAGATGCTCGCCGAGATCGGCTTCAAGCTCGACTGAACACTGGCTGCTGACTCGACACCATGTATTTGACCCAAGGCTTGCACCGCTCGGTGCAGAGACACCGGCAGGACACTGCGCTAACCGACTGGAACGAAGGCGTTCAGCGGCGCTGGACTTTTGCGCAACTGGCCGATGAGGTGGCGCGACAGGCCGGCGCCCTGCGCGCGCTGGGCATCGCCCCGGGTGATCGGGTCGCCCTACTGGCTGCCAATTCCGACCAGATGATCCAGGCCATCCTGGCCTGCTGGTGGCTGGGTGCGATCGCCTGTCCCCTGAACACGCGCTGGAGTCTGGTCGAGATCGATTACGCGCTGCGCGACAGCGAAGCGGCACTGGTTCTGCACGACGACGCGCTATCGGTGCCGCCCGGCCCGGCGAGCGCCGTTTCCCTGGACCAGTTGCACACGCAGGCTGCAGTTTCTGCGGCGCTCGCCGACACCCGAACCGGCGGCGAGCAGCTGGCGGCGATCCTGTACACAGGGGGAACCACCGGACCCGCCAAGGGCGTCATGCTCAGCCACGCCAACTTCTGGAGCGCCTCCATGACGCGTGGCGCCGAGCTCAACAATCCACCCGAATCACTGTCCCTGCTGGTGGCACCGCTGTTTCATGTGGCCGGTCTGGGGCGCATGATAGGCCAGCTCATCGTCGGCGGACGCTGGGTGACCATGGCCCAGTTCCGCATTCCCGGTGTGTTGGCAGCCATTTCAGCGCTGGGCATCAACGACACCATTGTTGTGCCAAGCATGTTGCAGGCGCTGCTGGATGCGCCGGAGTTCAACGCGGCAAGTCTGCAATGCCTGCAACGCATTGCCTTCGGTGCCGCCCCCATGCCGCCCGATCTGCTTGACCGAGCGCTGACCGCCTGGCCCCAGGCCGAATTCTTCCAGGCCTACGGTCTGACCGAGACCGCCGGCGCGGTTTGCATCAACATGCCAGTGAATCACCTGCCGCAGTCGCGCGCGCGCGGCCTGCTCAATTCAGTGGGACGCGCCGGTCTCGGTGCAGAGATCCTGATCACCGATGAGAGCGGTCATGAAATGCCGCGCGGACAGGTCGGCGAGATCCGCGTGCGCGGCCCCATGGTCATGCAGGGCTATTGGAGGAAACCCGAGGCCACTGCGACCGCCTTTGCCGATGGCTGGTTCCGTACTGGTGATGCCGGACGCATGCAGGACGACGGCTACCTGTTCATCGTGGACCGGCTCAAGGACATGATCATCAGCGGTGGCGAGAACGTGTACTGCTCGGAAGTGGAAACCGTGCTGCGCAGCCACCCGCGAGTGGAACAGGTGGCAATCATCGGTGTGCCGGACACGAAATGGGGCGAGGC
>JBMOJJ010000144.1:0-9259 GCA_049315845.1 Rhodoferax sp. | reverse complement strand
CGCGCAAACCACAGACGCCGCCGCCGTGGGCGATGGGGTGAGTGACGCAGCGTGGACTTGGGGTTCTGCCAAATAAAGGAGGAGGCCGCAGGCCGGGGGACATTTGCGGAGTCACTTACCCCGGCGCCCACGGGCCACTGACGCCTGAACCTTCGTTCTTGATTGATGAAATAGACCACTAGCGTTCCTTCGGATCGAGCGCATCGCGCATGCCGTCGCCGATGAAGTTGAAGCAGTACAGCGTGACCGACAGCAGCGTGGCCGGAAAGAGCAGGATCCACGGCGAGACTTCCATCACCTTGGCGCCATCCTGAATCAGCACGCCCCAACTCGTCATCGGTTCCTGAATGCCCAGGCCCAGAAAGGACAGCACCGATTCGGTCAGAATCACGCCCGGCACCGTCACCGTCGTATAGATCACCACCACGCCCAGCAGGTTGGGCACGATGTGGGTGAAGATGATGCGTGTGCTCGACACGCCGATCGCTCGCGCCGCCTCCACGTATTCCATCGAGCGCAGCGACAAGGTTTGTCCGCGCACGACGCGCGCCATATCCATCCACGAAAACACCGTGATGGTGATCACCACCAGGTAAAACTCGCGCCCCAGAATAGTCACCAGCAGGATCGCGATCAGCAGGTAGGGAATGGCGTACATCATGTCGACGATCCGCATCATCACGGCATCCACCTTGCCGCCCAGAAAGCCCGCCGTGGCGCCCCAGGCAATGCCCAGCGAGACCGAGGCCAACGTGGCCAGCAAGCCCACTGTGAGTGAAATGCGCCCGCCGATCAGGCAACGCACCAGCAAATCGCGCCCGGCTTCATCGGTGCCCCAGAAATGCGCGTTCTTCAGGCTCGGGCCTATGCTCATCGCATCCCAATCGGCGCTGTCGAACGCATGCGGCAAGACCCAGGGACCGATCACGCAGGCGCTGGCGATCAGCAACAGCAGGCACAGGCTGACGACCGCCGCCCTGTTGCGCATGAAGCGCCTGCGGGCATCGCTCCACAGGCTGCGCGGCCTGGTCATGGTAGCGCCGGCCTGCGTCGCGGTGGCTGCCAGTTCGCTGAACTGTTGGGGTGTCAACATGGCTAGTAGCGAATCTTCGGATCCAGCCAGGCATAGGCCAGGTCCACCAGCAGGTTCAGCGTCACGGTCAGCACCGCGACCAGCACCACCAGGCCCAGCACCAGCGTGTAGTCGCGGTTGCCCGCGCCGTTCACGATCAGCTTGCCCAGGCCCGGCAGCGAGAACACGGTCTCGGTGACCAGGGCCGACGTGATGCTCGATATCGCCAGCGGCCCCACCAGCGAGACCACCGGCAGCAGCGCCGGCTTCAGCGCGTGGCGCAGCACCACCACGCGCGTGGGCAGACCCTTGGCGCGCGCGGTGCGGATGAAGTTGCTATGCATCACCTCGATCAGGCTGCCGCGCATCACGCGCCCGATCACAGAGACGTTGATGAAGGTCAGCAGCAGCATCGGCAAGACCATGAAGCGCAACTCGAAATCATGCCAGCCACCCGCGGGCAGCCACTTGAGCAGGATGGCGAACACGATGATCAGCACCGGCCCGATGACAAAGCTCGGTACCGCGCTGCCGACGTTGCCAATCAGCATGACCAGGTGGTCGGCCACGCTGTTCTGTCGCAGCGCTGCCACGATCCCCAGGCCGACTCCGATGATCAGGGACAGCACCAGCGAGCCGCCGCCGATCGCCGCCGACACCGGCAGCGCGTTGGCCACCAGGTCATTGACCGACCAGTCGGCGTAGCGAAAAGACGCGCCCAGGTCGCCGTGCAAAAGGCTCTGCAGATACATCAGGTACTGCTGCACAGCGGCAGGTCGAGGTGGTACTTGGCCTGCAGATTGGCCAGCACCGCGGCCGAGACCTGGCGTTCGCTGTCGAACGGCCCGCCCGGCGTCGCGTGCAGCAGGAAATAGCACACCGATATCACCGCCAGCATGGTCGGCACGGTTGCCAGAACCCGGCGCAAGGTGTAGGACCACATGGGTAGCGCGGGCTTTAGTGCTTGATGATGTAGAAGTCTTTAGAGCGATAGTGGTCCTGCGGGTTCAGCTCGGAATAGCCGCCGATGTAGGGCTTGATCAGGCGCGGCAGCGAGTACTGCACCAGCGGAATCATCGGATAGTCGTCCATGATCATCCTGGAGGCCTGCGTCAGCAGCGTCTTGCGTTTGGCGACATCGGTGGACTGGGTGCCTTTCTGGATGATCGCCTCGGCTTCCCGGTTGCAGTGGTGATTCGTGTTCTGATCGGAGTCGCAGCGCACCAGCGCCAGGAAGCTGGTCGCGTCGTTGTAGTCGGCCAGCCAGCCATTGCGCGCGATCTGGAACGCTCCGTCATGGCGCTTCTTGGCCAGCACCTTGAACTCCATGCTCTCGGTTTCCATGATGATGCCGAGCTTGGTCTTCCACTCGGAGGCCACAAACACCGCCATCTTCTTGTGGTATTCACTGGTGTTGTAGGAGAAACCGTACTTCGTGCCCGGCTTCACGCCAGCTTGGTCCAGCAGCTTTTTCGCCTCGGCCACGCGCTTGTCCATGGTCCAACTGGCCCACTCGTAGGGCGTCGGGTCGGCCCCCACCACGCCAGGCACGATCAGGCTGTAGGCGGGCGCCTGCCCGTCGGCCGTGACGCGCCGGGACAGGATGTCGCGGTCAATCACCATCGAGAGTGCCTTGCGCACGCGCACGTCCTTGAACACCGGATCCCGCGTCTGGTAGTCGTAATAGCGCAGGCCGATGATGGCCTGGTTGCGCAGTTCCTTGGGGTATTGGGTTTTGTACTTTTCAAACACGCCCGGCGGCAGTTGGTAGACGTAATCGGTCTCGCCCGATTCCCACAGCTTGACGTCGGCAAACTGGTCCTCGATGGGCAGATAGGTCACCCGTGTCAGCGGCACATTGGCAGCGTCCCAGTAGTGCGGGTTCTTCTCCACCACAATGCGGTTGTTCACCTGCCAGTCCTTCAGAATATAGGCGCCATTGCCCACCATGTTGCCGGGCTTGACCCAGTCCTTACCCCACTTTTCGACCGTGGGCTTGTGCACCGGCCCGAGCTGGGTGTTGGCCACCAACTCCGGCATGAAGGCAACCGGGTCCTGGGTCTTGAGTTCCAGCGTCAGCTTGTCCAGCGCCTTGACGCCGATTTCGCTGGTTGGCTTCTTGCCCTGCGCCACTTCAAGCCCGTTGAGCAGAAAGATTCCGAAGGTTGTCGCGTAAGGGGACGCGGTCTTGGGGTCGACGAAGCGGCGGATGCCGTAGACAAAATCCTCGGCCGTGACCGGCTCGCCGTTGGAAAACTTGGCGTTCGCCCGCAGCTTGAAGACCCACGTTGTCGCTCCGGTCTGCTTCCAGCTCTCGGCCACGCCGGGCACGGTCTTGCCGGTGGTGTCGGTGGCGGTCAAACCCTCGAACAGGTCGCGCAGGATCTGGTTCGCCGGCACCGTCTCGGCCACCGCCGGGTCCATGCTCTCGGGCTCCGAGCCATTGGAGCGGATCATGGCTTGCGTTGGGTGCAACTGCGTGCCGGGCGGGATGGTGGCAGCCAGGCTGGAGCCACAAAGCGTCACCATCAGGGCAGCGGTCAAGGCAGCAGCGGCGGTGACTGGAAAATGAGGTGGCATGCTGTTCCTTTTGGTTGGGGCAGGGGGTATTGTAGGAGGCATCTTTTGCTTTTTCCCCACTCCCCCCAGCCCCCTCGCCCCGCCGGGCGTGGGGGAGCTCAACAGCCACATTTGGCCTTGTCTTTTGCGGGATGAAGTACACGTGCCAATTGGCGCTGGCAAGATTGACTTGTATCTCAATGAGTCAGCATTGCTTCTATCTTTGCAGCTACCGCGGCACACCAGACAAACATCATGGCTTGATCTGATCAATAAGGCTGCCCTAACGCCATTGGGCGCGTGTACTTCCTTCGTTGGCACACGCGGCCAAATAGGGCTGTTGAGCTCCCCCGCGCCCGGCGGGGCGAGGGGGCTGGGGGGAGTGGGGGGAAAGGGAAGAGCGGGAAAAAGAAAGAAGAACAAGAAGAGGGCGTTACTGCTTTGGCTGTTTGCCAACATCAATATCCACGTAGCGCCAAAACGCCCTGGAGGTCGGATGGCGCCGGTAACCGATCAGCCAGGGCTGGATCATGTCGGTGCGGATGCGGTGCGTGTTGAATTTGTAGGGCATATAGGCCACCAGGATTTTGACCATTTTCTGCAAGATGGCCAGACGCTCGGCTCCATCGGCCATGACCACCTGCTGGCGATAGAGTTTGTCGTACTCGTCGTTCTGGAAAGCCGCCAGATTGCCCTCGAACTTTTGCGGCCCGTAGCCAAAGTCCAGAAAGCTGCCGCCATCTGGCGAGGAGGCCGAGTTGCCCAGTCCCCACATCATCAGCTTGCCGGCACGTGCCGCCTTCAGGTTCTCTGGCCACTTGGCGGTTTTGAACACGACTCGGATGCCCACCGCCGTCATACTTTTTTTCCACACTTCGTTGAGCTCGCGGTCCGCCGCAGAGGGCGAGGTTGCATATTCCAGCAGCAGAGGTTTGCCGTCTGGCAGGTCGCGCCAGCCGTCGCCGTCCTTGTCGACATAGCCGAACATGTCCAGCAGTGCCTTGGCGCGGGCCGGGTTGTAGTCGCTCATCTCGGATTTGAACTTTGGGTCGTAGCCCCAGGTATTTGGCGGAATAACACCTTGGGCCGCAATGGCCTGATTGCGCCGGGGCAGGCGGATTTCCTCTTCCGTGTTGTAGGCCAACGCAATGGCACGGCGCAGCGCCACCTTGTCGGTTGCGTTGCCCCCTACCGTGGGGTTGTCCATGTTGAAATAGGTATAAGTCAACTCGGGCGGTGAATAACGCTCGATGCGTATGCCCTTCTTGACCAGATGGGGGGCCAGCTTGTTGTTGGGGATCACCTGGTTGGTAAACTGGGCGGGCAGGTACATCAGAAAATCATGCTCACTGCCCAGGAACGAGAGCCAGCGCGGCTGCACTTCGTCGATGATCGAAATCTCCACCCTGTCCACAATCGGAATACGCTTGCCCTTCATCTGGCGGTAGATTTCCTGCGACAGGGTGTCGTTGGCGGGAGGATCGGCCTCGTAGAACTCGTCACGGAAGTTGGGGTTCTTCACAAAAGTGATCTTGGACGAGCGCGTCCACTGGTCCAGCTTGAATGGCCCGGTGCCCACCGGGTGCTCCATGATTTTGTCGCCATACTTTTCAACCACCTCGCGCGCCACCGCGCCAAGGACGCTGGACTCGGCCAGCTGATAGATGAAGCGCGGTTTGGATTCCTGCATCTTGAATTGAATGGTGTAGCGGTCCAACGCGCGCATGCCTTCGACCTCTGTGTCGTAGTTGAAGCTGGCACCGGTTTTTTCTGCATCACGGCGCAGGGCATTCATGCCCAGCAGCTTGAGCTCTTCCAGGTCGGAGTAGATCTGGCTTTTCACCTTGGGGTCAAAAATGCGTTTGTAGCTGTAGACAAAATCCTGCGCGGTGAGCTCGCGTTTTTGGCCGCCAAAGGCCGCGTCGTCGGCAAAGTAGATGCCCGGTTTGACCTTGACGGTGTAGGTTTTGAAGTCGTCGCTGATCACGGGCATGCCCTGCGCCACGTTGGGCACCACCTTGGCGGGCCGAGCCAGGTAGTCGTAGCGGTAGAGCGAGTCAAACATGTTCTCGGTGGCGGTGCGCGAGTAGGCGTCTGAAATCTGCGCCGGATCGAAGCCGGTTTCGGCAATTTCGAAGGCGTAGCGCAGCACCCTTTCAGGGGGTGTGCTTTCAGCGCATAAGGCGTCCTGACTCAGTAGCACAATCAGCGCCAGGCCAAAAAATCGCGAAATTCCAAATTTCATAGTCATAAACACCCATGCCTTTTCACATCCGCGCAAGCATAATCGCCCGGATCAACAAATCCACGGGCATTTCCCCCAAGCGATAAAAAATATGGCTTCTTACATTCTGCGCCGCATCTGGCAGATGATCCCCACGCTGCTGGGGGTCATTCTGCTGATCTTCTTCCTCTTCAAACTGTTTGGTGGTGACCCGGTCGAAATCATGGCCGGCCTGAAGGCGTCGCCCGAGCGCATTGCCTCGTTGCGCGCGCAATTGGGGCTCGACAAGTCGGTGTGGGAGCAGTTGTGGGTCTTTGTGCAGCAGGTCTTTACTTTCAACTGGGGCAAGAGCTGGACCACCAACGAGGCGATCTCCAACATTTTCGCCACGCGCCTGCCCGCCACGCTGACCATCATGATTCCGATCCTGCTGCTCGAAGTGCTGCTGGCCATCGTTGCCGGTTTGGCAGTGGCCTATGTGCGCGGCAGTCTGACCGACCGGGCGATCATGATTCTCACCACGGTGGCGCTGTCGATCAGCTTTCTGGTCTACATCATCGTCGGCCAATATGTCTTCGGCTTTTTGTTGGGCTGGTTCCCGGTGCAGGGCTGGAGCAACAGTGTCTGGAAGAATCTGATCACCTACGCGCCACTGCCGGTGTTTCTGGCGGTGTTGGTGAGCCTGGCGCCGCAAACCCGGCTTTACCGCAGCTTCTTCCTGGACGAGATTGGTCAGGACTATGTGCGCACGGCGCGCGCCAAAGGCGTCAGCGAGAATACGATCTTGCTCAAGCATGTGCTGCGCAACGCCATGATTCCGATCCTCACCAACGTGGCCACCGGTTTGCCCGGCGTCTTCATTGGCTCCTTCCTGATCGAGGTGTTTTTCTCGATCCCCGGCCTGGGGCGCGAGATTCTGGTGGCCGTGAACCGCAGTGACTACCCCGTCATTCAGGCCGCCACGGTCTATCTGGCGGCACTCACCATGGTGATCAACCTGATCACGGATGTGCTCTACAAGTTTGTTGATCCAAGGGTGACGCTGAAATGAGTACCGATATCTTGCAAGCCCTGCCCCAGTCACCCGGCGTCTGGACGCAGGCCTGGTTGCGCCTGAAGAACGACCGAGTGGGCATGGTGAGCCTGTACATCACCCTGTGCTTCATTGTGCTGGTGCTGCTGGCACAACTGGGCCTGGTGGCCAAGGACTGGCAAAAGGAAGTGGGCATTCCCTTTGCCGCACCCCACTTCGTGGGCATGATTGCCGATGGCACCCAAAATGCGATCGTGGAGACCGTTGCCGGGCCGAATGTGGACATCAGCGATGTGGACCCGCTGGCGTCACGCTATCAGGAGTGGGAGGAGCGCTCGGCCAAGTTCAAAACAGCGGTGGTCGTCAAGGCCGACACGCTACCCTTCGGTGCCGACCAGCAGGGCCGCGACGTGGTCAGCAAGGTCATCAAGGGCGCGCAAGTGTCGATCACGGTGGGCTTGGTTGCAGCACTTTTGGCTACGCTGATCGGCACTGTGCTGGGTGCTCTGGGGGGCTACTTTGGCGGGCGTGTCGGGGATCTGCTGGAGTGGGTGTACAACGTGTTTACGGCCATTCCCTACATCCTGCTGGTGTTTGCGCTGGCGGCCGTGCTCAAGTCCGGCCCGCTGGCCAGCACCCTGGGCAGCGGCGTCTGGACCGTGGTGATCATTTTGAGTCTGGTCGGCTGGACCGGCATTTACCGCCTGGTGCGCTCCGAGTACATGAAGCACCGCTCGCGCGAGTACGTGCGCGCGGCCGAGGCGATTGGCGCCTCGCACGCGTCGCGCATGTTCACTCATATCCTGCCCAATATCAGCCACGTGGTGCTGGTGCAGCTCAGTCTGCACGTCGTGGGCTTCATCAAGGCCGAGGTCATCCTGTCCTACCTCGGACTGGGCGTGCCGCTGGACATGGTGAGCTGGGGCACCATGCTGTCGGAAGCTCAGACCGAACTGGTGCAGGGCAAGTGGTGGCAGTTGGCTGCTGCCACCGCCTTCATGGCGACTTTCGTGACCGCCTTTGCCCTGTTGACCGACGCCCTGCGCGATGCGCTGGACCCCAAACTTCGCTAGGCCCCAAGACCATGAGCAACTTGATCAGCGTGCAGGACCTGTCGGTTTCATTTCGCATGAGCAAAACCGAGACCGCTCTGGCGGTCAGCGGCGTGAGCTTCGACATCCCGGCCAACAGCACCGTGGCACTGGTTGGAGAATCGGGCAGCGGCAAGAGCGTCAGTGCGATGAGCATCGTGCGCCTGCTGCCCGACAACGCCGTGCTCGACGGCGCAAGCAGGATTGTCTACAACGGACGCAACCTGCTGGAGGTGTCGATTGAAGACATGCGCCGACTGCGCGGCAAGGACATCTCGGTCGTGTTTCAGGAGCCGATGAGTTCGCTCAATCCAGTCTTCACTGTCGGCGAGCAGATTGCCGAAGTGCTGCGCATTCACCTGGGGCTGAGCAGTCGGCAGGCGATTGACCGGACGCTGGAGTTGATGACCGAAGTGGGCATCCCGAACCCGAGAGAACGTCTCAAGTCCTACCCGCATGAACTGTCCGGCGGTCAGCAGCAGCGCGTGATGATCGCGATGGCGATCGCCTGCGAGCCCAAGCTGTTGATTGCCGATGAACCGACGACAGCCCTCGACGTGACCGTGCAGCGCCAGATCATGGATCTGCTGGCCGGCCTGCAGCAGCGCCAGAAGATGAGCATTCTGTTCATCAGCCATGACCTCGGCCTGGTCGGCGAAATATCGGATCAGGTGGTGGTCATGCGCGGCGGCGTCGTTCGCGAGGCCGGTGACGTCGAGCGCATTTTCAAGGCGCCCAGCGATGCCTATACCCGGGCGCTGCTGGCCTGCCGTCCCCGGATGGACTCGCGGCCGCGGCGCCTGCCGGTGATCGACGACATCGTGAACCAGAAGTCGCTCAGCACCGAGCAGCGTGTCTGCACGCCGATCAGCGGACCGGCGCTGATCGAGGTCAAAGGTCTGGGCAAGGACTACCAGCTCAAGACCGGCCTGTTCCGGCGCAGCGTGTTCAGTGCGGTCAAGCAGGCCAGCTTTTCGCTCTACAAGGGCCGCACGCTGGGCGTGGTTGGTGAATCGGGTTCCGGCAAGACGACGATTGGCATGATGCTGACACGCCTGACCGACGCCAGCGCCGGCAGCATCATGTTTGAGGGTCTGGATCTGGCGCAGCTCAGCGCGGCGCAGATGCGGGTCTACCGCAGCCGCATCCAGATCATCTTCCAGAACCCCTACGCCAGCCTGAACCCGCGCTTTACGGTCGGCCAGATCCTGATCGAGCCGATGCGCATTCACAGAATTGGCGCAAATGACGATGAGCGCGCGCGGATGGTGCTCGCGCTG
>JBMOJJ010000143.1:0-9262 GCA_049315845.1 Rhodoferax sp. | reverse complement strand
GCGCAGTGCCCCGCGGCGACCCGGCGCAAAAGTTGTCCCCAAGAGAGCAACGCGCCGCCTATTTATTTGCCTCCGGACTGACCTATAAAGAGATCGCGCGCCAACTTTCACTTTCTCCAGCCACGGTTCGAACCTATTTGCGAAATGCTTACGTTCACCTTGGCGTGAGCAACAAGGTGCAACTGAGCAATTCGCTCCAATCCAAGTCTTCGAACTGATTCATCAAGGTTGGATCGGTGCCCAGCGCTCTGACGCCACCTTCAGCCAGCCGTCTCAAGCTTCAAAACGAAGCAGTTCAACGCCGCTCCTGCGAGGCGCTGCGAGTTGCTTGACGAGCAGGCGATAGGTGTCCAGATCAAAGGCCATGACGGGGTTGGCATTACCCAGTGCCTCCGCCAATTGCGCATCGTCATGCACGGTGGCCAGGTGGCGCCATTGATGAAACAGGTGAATGTCGGTCTTGCCGCGCTGGCGATTGTGTTCGCGCAAGCCGATCTTGCCAGGGTAGGGCCAGGCTTGCAGAGCGTGTTCTGCCAGTGCCATCTGCAGTCGCAGGTGGTGCAGTTGCGCTGTTTCCTGCCCGCAGCAAAGACCCTTGCAACGCCCGAACTGATGCGCAAAGCAATGGCCCTGACTGGACTCGATGCCTAGCGCCTGCGGGCATAGGGCGTGCTTGTCAGCGAGCTCGCGCAGAGCGCTGATCGCCTGGGTCTTGGAACGATAGACGCCGTACATGCGGTCGAATTGTGCGGGGTCAAGCTCGCCGCCGCGCACCAGACTCAGCAGCGGCCGGGCCAGTGGGTCGGAGTTCAGGCGCCACGCGCACAGCGTGCTCTGGCGGCGCAGTTGGCGGTTGTGCAGCGGCTGCTTTTCTTTCACCAGCCGCGCCTCCAATAGCAGAGCGCCGAGTTCGCCCGCAGTTTCTATCCAGTCAACCCGCCGGACCTCCTGCGCAATGCGCATCTCGCGCGCTTCACGACCGGCGGCCTGAAAGTGCGCCATGACACGCTTGCGCAAGTTGACGCTTTTTCCGATGTACAGGGGCAGCGGACTCTCGCCATGAAACAGGTAGACGCCGGCCGCCTCCGGAATGTCTGCGATCGACGTCTCCAATTGCGGCGGCAGTGCGGCGCTGCCTTGCATCAGCGCGCCGGTATGGCGACGCAGCTGCTCGATCCCCAGCTCGCGGCTGGCGATGTCCAGCCAGGCAAGCACCATGTCCACATCGCCCATGGCCCGATGCCGGGCCTTGCTGCTCAGGCCGTGGCGCTGCATGATGGCGTCAAGCCCGTGGCTGCGATGTTGCGGATAGAGCAGCCGAGACAGGCGCACCGTGCACAGCGTTCTGACGCGCAGGTCAGTCTCGATGCGGGCGAACTCGCTTTGCAGGAAGCCGTAATCGAAGCGCGCGTTGTGGGCGACCAGCACCGCGCCTTCGAGCAGATTCAGCAAGCGCGGGGCGACCACCGCGAAGCCGGGAGCATCGCGCACCATCTGGTTGCTGATGCCGGTCAGGTTCTGAATGAAACTCGAGATCCTGGTGCCGGGATTGACCAGCGTGCTCCAGCGCGCGACTTCGCGTCCGCCCTCGATCCGAACCGCCGCTATTTCGGTGATGCGGTCCTGCGCCGGGCTGCCGCCGGTGGTTTCAAGGTCGAGCACCAGATAGCAGGGTAGCATCGAGCCCTAACAGAACATCAGCGCCAACCAGGCCGGCTCGTCGATCACGTTGAGCAGCAGGAACGCGCCGACGCGGTAGAACCACAGCCGGACGCGAACCGATATCCCGGCAAGCGGCTCAAACGATGTCGACGGCATGAAAACTGAACTGACCGGCAGCGCGGTCATGAAAATAGCGTTCCAGCGTTTCCCGGACGGTCCTGAACGCAATCTGGTCCCAGGGTATTTCGTGCTGTGCAAACAGGCGCGCTTCGATCGTCTCGTAGCCGGGATCGAAGCGCTCGCTGAGCAGGCGGGCACGGTAGAACATGTGGACCTGGCCAACGCGGGCCACGTTGAGCAGCGAGAAAAAACCTTCCAGTTCGAACTGCGCGCCCGACTCTTCCAGGGTTTCGCGCGCCGCGCCTTCGGCCACGGTCTCGTTCAATTCCATGAAGCCGGCCGGCAGCGTCCACTTGCCCCAGCGCGGTTCGATGTTGCGCTTGCAAAGCAGGACCTTGTCTTCCCAGTAGGGCACGGTCCCGACCACGATCAGCGGATTCTCGTAGTGAATGCTGTTGCAGGCCGGGCATACCGCGCGCTCTTTGGTGTCGCCATCGTCCGGAATGCGGTAGACCGTGGCTGCGCCGCAGTCCTTGCAGTGTTTGATCGGCGTGCGCAGCATGAACGCAGTGTAATGCGGCCCTAGCTGACCGTGACCGTGATCGGTTCAAGTCCGGTCACGCCGCCGGTCATCGTGTCGCCAGCGACGACGGCCGCGACGCCCTCGGGGGTGCCGGTGAAGATCAGGTCGCCGGCCTGCAGTTCCCAGGCCGCTGACAGGTGTTCGATGGTCTCCGCAATGTTCCAGATCAGTTTGGACACATTGCTGCGCTGTCGATCCTGCCCGTTCACCTGCAGGTGGATTTCAGCATGGGCGATGTCGCCTGCCGCTGCGACCGGGGTGATCGGGCCGACTGGCGCCGACCTGTCAAAGCCTTTGCCGATGGACCAGGGCCGGCCCTGCTTCTTCATCTCGTTCTGCAGGTCGCGACGGGTCATGTCCAGGCCCACCGCGTAGCCGAAGATGTGCTTGTGCGCGTCCGCCGCCGCGATGTTCTTGCCGCCGGTGCCAATCGCCACCACCAGTTCAATCTCGTGGTGCAGGTTCTTGGTCAGACTCGGGTAGGGCATGCTGGCGGCTTGGCCGGCCTTGACCACGACCACCGCATCGGCCGGCTTCATGAAGAAGAACGGCGCTTCGCGGCCGCTGAAACCCATTTCCTTGGCGTGGTCCTCGTAGTTGCGGCCGACGCAGTAGATGCGGTGCACGGGGAAGCGCGCGCTGGTGCCGAGCACGGGAACCGAGACGGTCGGGGCCGGTTCGAAAAGGTAGGTCATGTGTATCCCTTCTTCTGTTCAGGCCGACTTGGCAACAAGTTCGAAATGTTCGACAACCGGAGCGCCGGCAAAGAACGGACCGACGATGGCGCGCCATTGGGCAAATGCGGGCGATTGGCGAAAACCGATGGTGTGGTCTTCGAGCGTGTCCCAGAACACCTGGAGGACATAGCGCTCGGCGCTTTCAATGCCCCGGTTGACTTTGTAACCCCGAAACCCCTTGGCCTGGTGAATGACGGTTTTCAGTCCGCGCTCTATGGCCTCTTCAAAAGCGGCGTTCTGGCCCGGGTGAATCCGGATGTCGGCAAGTTCGAGAATCATGTAGGTCTCCGTTCGGTCGGTTGAGGTCGTCAGGTCTGCAAGTCTACCTTCTGGTCACGAGGAGATGGCATCGGTCAGCAGTTTTTTCAGATGTGCCTGCACGTCCGCTGGCCAGTTCGCCGTCTGCAGTTCAAAGGCCGTTCGATCGCCGGCAAACAAGGCGCGGCTCGCTTCTTCAAACCCCGGCTCATTGCCCGCCATCGTGGACATGAACTTGTAGGCAACCGCACTGGCCTGGCGCAGGCGGTCTTTCACCTCGCCCGCGCGCCGCGCCAATTCGACCAGTTTGCGCAGCGCCACCGACGCGCCGCCGGGCTGAGTTCCCAGCCATTCCCAATGGCGCGGCAGCAGCGTGACTTCACGCGCAACCACGCCCAGCCTGGGCCGACCCGGGCCGCGTGTCGCCAACGGCGGCGCCTGCGTGGCGGCCTCTGCGAAGGCTTCTGCCCCAGCCATGGCTTCGGTGCTGACCGGCGGCTCGGCATGGGCCTGTTCCTGTGCCATCCGATCGAACCGGCGCTGAAAGTCGCTCACGGTGCCGCGCCAGTCCTGCTCGATCACATCGCTGGTGGCGTCGTTGAAGATCAGCACCGGCAGTGGCGTACCGTCGATCGGCGACCGGTCGAATGCCGCCTTGGCCAGCAGCGCGACATGCCTGAGTTCGCCTTGGGCGATGCAGCGGCTGCCTTCAAAGGCGGTGCATTGCGTGTTTGTCCATTGGTTCATTGTTCAATCCGCTTGTTTGTCGATTTCATTTTCTATTGTATCCGGGTAAAAACAAAATAATCGATAATACCCGGATGAAATGGCAGAGCGAATACTGTGAACCTTGCTGGTGCGTTATGCTGGCACCCATGCATACAGAAAACTTCATCCCCGGAAAAGACGCCTCGCTCGAGTCCACCATCAATACCTTGCAGGCCCGGCTGCAGAGCCTGGGCTTTCACATCGAGGAGCGCAGTTGGCTCAATCCGGTGGAGGGCATCTGGTCGGTGCATATCCGTGATCGGGACTGCCCACTACTGTTTACCAACGGCAAGGGCGCGACCCGGCTGGCCTGTCTGGCCAGTGCGCTGGGCGAGTTCCTGGAACGTTTGTCTACCAATTATTTCTGGACCCACTACTACCTGGGCCCGACGATCGCCCAGCGGGACCATGTGCACTACCCGCAGGAGCGCTGGTTCGAGCCGGCTGAAGACGGCAGCTGGCCGGCGGAACTTCTGAATGCCGATCTGCACAAGTTCTACAACCCCGAATCAAGCGTCGATGCCGCCAGCCTGGTCGAGTTCAATTCCGGCAACGTCGAACGGGGCATCTGTGCCATTCCCTACGTGCGCCAGCGCGATGGTGTTGTGACCTGGTTTCCGGTCAACATCATTGGCAACCTTTACGTGAGCAACGGCATGTCGGCTGGCAACAGCCAGTTCGAAGCCCGCACCCAAGCGCTGTCGGAGATCTTCGAGCGCCATATCAAGTTTCGCATCATCAGCGAGGGCATCTGTCTGCCCGACGTGCCGGAGGCGGTGCTGGGGCGCTATCCGCGCATCGCTGCCGGCATCGACGCGCTGCGGGCCGCGGGCTTCGGGATCCTGGTCAAGGACGCGTCGCTGGGCGGCCAGTATCCGGTGATGAATGTGACGCTGCTGCATCCGCAGGACCAGGGCTGCTTTGCCAGCTTCGGCGCCCACCCTCGCTTTGAGATTGCGCTCGAGCGCGCCTTGACCGAGCTGCTGCAAGGTCGCGCGCTGGACGCGCTGGCGGGCTTTCCAGTGCCTGGCTTTGACATCGAAGAAGTGGCGAGTTCGACCAACATCGAAATTCATTTTGTCGACTCCAGCGGAGTCATTCACTGGAAGTTCCTGGGCGATCAGCCGGATCATGAATTTGTCGACTGGAACTTCAGCAACAGCACGGCCGAGGACTATGCCTGGGCGATCGATCGGCTGCACCGGGACGGGCGTGAGGTCTACATTGCCGACTTCATCCAGCTGGGTGTCTACGCCTGCCGGATTCTGGTGCCCGGCATGTCGGAGATCTACCCGGTGGACGATCTGGAGTTCGAGAACAACAGCGTCGGCAACAGCATTCGAGAGGCGATACTGAACCTGACCGATCTCGACGACGAGGAATGTTCCGATCTGCTGGACACCCTCAACGAGTCCGCGCTGGCCGACCAGCGCCTGGTGGCGGCCGTGATCGGCATGGCGGCCGACGCCGGATCGTTCTGGAGCGACCTGCGCATCGGCGAACTCAAGACGCTGCTGGCGCTGGCCATTGGTGACGAAGCGGCAACGCTTGAGGGCTGCAACTGGGTCAGGCACTTTGACCAGATCGAGCCGCTGCGCCGCAATGTCTATGCCTGCATCGAGTGCCTCATCAACCTGGCTGACATGGGAGACACCGGCCCCTACCTTGACGCGTTGCGCCAGTTGTACGGCGCGGGCGCTGTGACGCAGGCGCATGCACTGATCATGCAAACGGATCGCTTCATGGGTATTTCCTCACCGGGCCTGATGCTCGAGGGCTGCGAAATGCACCGCAAGTTGCTGGCCGCCTACGACAAGGTGCACGCAAGCGCGGTCTGACATCCGCCACCAACGGAGTCGCACGTGATTCAGGGTCTGCGAAAGATTCTTCGCAGGATCTTCATGATTCTGCTTGCGGTGCTGCTGCTGTTCGAGGAATGGGGCTGGGAACCGCTGGCTGCGCTTTTTGCACGCCTGGCCCGGCTGCCCCAATGGGCCGCTCTGGAGCGCAAGATCGCGCGCTTGTCGCCGGCTGGCGCGCTGCTGGCCTTCGGCCTGCCGATGCTGATCTTGCTGCCAGTCAAGGTGCTGGCGCTGTACCTGTTTGGCAAAGGCCAGACGACGCTCGGCCTGGTGCTGCTTCTCAGCGCCAAGATCGGAGGGACCGCGCTGCTGGCCCGATTGTTCCAGTTGACGCAGCCGGCGCTGCTGCAATTGCGCTGGTTCGCCTGGTGGTACCCGCGCTGGAAGGCGTGGAAGGACGCGGTTCTGAGCGAGATCCGGCGTTCTTCCGCTTGGCGTTCCGGGCGGGCGCTGAAACAATCCGTCAAGGCCTGGTGGCAGTCCCGCCACTGAAGGTTTATCCTCGGCTGCATGAACTCCGAATGGCTTGTGCCCGATTGGCCGGTAGCGGAGCGCGTGAATGCGGTGTGCACGACGCGCGCCGGTGGCACTTCGCTGGCGCCCTTTGATTCGCTGAATCTGGGCGAGCATGTCGGGGACAGCACGGTGTCGGTTGCGGCCAACCGCGCGCTGCTTCAGCAAGCGATCGACGCCAGGCCGGTTTTCCTGTCTCAGGTGCATGGGACGCATGTGGCATTCCTTTCCGGCACCGTGCCAGCGCAGACCGTTGCCGATGCCTGCGTGACCGACCGGCCGCGTTTGGCCTGCACCATCATGGTGGCCGATTGCCTGCCGGTTCTGCTGACCGATCAAGCGGGCAGCGCGGTAGCCGCGGCGCACGCCGGCTGGCGGGGACTGGCCGGGCAGGGGGGCAAGGGCGTGCTTGAATCGCTTGTGTCGTCATTCCGCAGTCTGCGCGCAAGGGCCGACAAACAGCCGGCGTCGCAAATCATCGCCTGGCTGGGTCCGTGCATCGGTCCTTCGGCGTTCCAGGTCGGCGGCGAAGTGAGGCAGGCTTTTGTTGCCCAGGACGCTGCGGCCGGGGCGTTGTTCAGGCGCCAGGCCGGCGACAAATGGTTGGCCGATCTGCAGGGCCTGGCTCGCCTGCGGCTGGCGGCGCTGGGTGTGGCTCAAGTCCATGGCAATGATGGCAGTGACAGCTGGTGCACCGTAGGCAACCCATCGCGCTACTTTTCGTACCGCCGTGATCGCGTCTGCGGCCGCATGGCCGCCTGCATCTGGCTCGATTGAGCAAGCGCCGATTTGACCTTGGGCAGGAAAGTTGCGGTTCTTGGACAATGTCAGTATTTCGAAGGCCCAGACCTGAGATACTTGCGGGTTACTCAGCCAGCAAAGTAATCAGGACTCCGCATGACACAGCAATCTTCCGAATTCTGGGCACAATCCGCGCAACAGTTTCAGCAATCACTGACAGAGCACTGGAGCAAGGCGCTGCAGTCGCTGCAGAACATGGATCTGGGCGGGGCGGGAGCGGGGCCCGCAGCCGCATTGAACAAGACGCCGGCGATCGGCTTTTCGGCGGAGAAACTCCAAGCCTTGCAGCAGGAATATCTGAAAGAGGCCTCCAGTCTGTGGAGTCAGGGTCTGAGTGGCGTACAGCACTTCAAGGACAAGCGATTTTCCACCGACGCCTGGGACAACAACCCGGTGGCGGCTTTTTCAGCGGCGGCGTACCTCCTCAACACCCGCGCGCTGATGGCAATGGCGGACGCCGTCGAGGCCGATGCAAAAACGCGTGCCCGCATCCGCTTTGCGGTCGAGCAGTTGACCGCGGCTGCCGCGCCGAGCAACTTTCTGGCACTCAATGCCGAGGCGCAAAAGAAGGCCATCGAGACGCAGGGTGAGAGCATTGCCAAAGGCATAGGCAATCTGATCCACGACATGCGCCAGGGCCACGTCTCGATGACCGACGAAAGCGTCTTTGAGGTCGGCAAGAACGTCGCCACCACCGAAGGCGCGGTGGTCTTCGAGAATGAACTGTTTCAGCTGATTGAATACAAACCCTTGACGGCCAAGGTGTACGAGAAGCCTTTCCTGCTGATTCCGCCCAACATCAACAAGTTCTACATCCTGGACCTGCAACCGGAGAACTCGCTGATCCGCTATGCGGTGGCGCAGGGCCACCGCACCTTCGTCGTCAGCTGGTGCAACCCCGATGCGTCGCTCGCCCACAAGACCTGGGACGACTATGTCGAAGACGCCGCGATCAAGGCGATCGACGTGACACAGGAGATCACCGGAGCCAAGGCCATCAATGCGCTGGGCTTTTGCGTTGGCGGCACCCTGCTGGGTTGTGCGCTGGCGGTGCTGGCGGCGCGTGGCAGGCAGCCGGTCGCCAGCGCGACATTCCTCACCTCCTTTCTTGATTTCTCCGACACCGGTGTGCTGGACGTCTTCATTGACGAATCCTTTGTCAACTACCGCGAAAAGGAGATGGGCAACGGTGGGTTGATGAAGGGTCAGGACCTGTCGAGCACCTTCAGCTTTTTGCGGCCCAACGACCTGGTCTGGAATTACGTGGTTGGCAACTACCTCAAGGGCGAGACGCCGCCGGCGTTCGATCTGCTCTACTGGAACAGCGACTCCACCAATCTGCCGGGGCCGTTCTATGCATGGTATTTGCGCAATACCTATCTGGAAAACAAGCTGGTCAAGCCCGGCGCGGCGACCGTTTGCGGTGTCAAGGTCGATCTGCGCACGGTCGACATGCCGGTCTACATCTATGGCTCGCGCGACGATCACATCGTGCCGATCGGCGGCGCCTACGCCTCGACGCAGGCGCTGCCTGGCAAGAGGCGCTTCGTGATGGGGGCCTCGGGCCATATTGCGGGCGTGATCAATCCTCCGGCAGCCAACAAGCGCAGCCACTGGACGCGCGACGATGGTAAGTTCCCCAAGACCCTGGCCGAATGGCAGTCCGCAGCCACCGAGCATGCGGGCAGTTGGTGGGGCGATTGGTCGCAGTGGCTGAAGGGGCATGCCGGCAAGCAGATTGCGGCGCCCAAGGGCTATGGCAAGGGGAAATACAAGGCGATTGAAGCCGCGCCCGGGCGTTACGTGAAAGTCAAGGCCTGATCCACTATCGGTTGGTGGCGGACCCGGGTGGCGTAGCGTCAACAGGGCCTGTACCGCAAGTTTTTTACACAGGAGATCCCACATGGAAGACATCGTTATCGTTTCCGCCGCCCGCACTGCCGTTGGTAAATTTGGCG
>JBMOJJ010000142.1:0-9280 GCA_049315845.1 Rhodoferax sp. | reverse complement strand
CGCGATGCCGGCGCTGACGCTCAACTATTTCGGCCAGGGCGCCTTGCTGCTGAGGAACCCGGCGGCGGTCAAGAATCCCTTCTTCATGATGGCTCCGGACTGGGCGCTGCTGCCCCTGGTCGGACTGGCCGCGATGGCGGCGGTGATCGCCTCGCAGGCTCTGATATCCGGCGCGTACTCGGTCACCAAGCAGGTGATCCAGCTCGGCTACCTGCCGCGCCTGCAGGTCCAGCACACCAGCGTCAGGGACACCGGGCAGATCTACCTGCCGTTTGTCAATTGGGGCCTGTTCGTTGCGATCGTGATGGCCGTGGTGATGTTCAAGTCCTCCAGCAATCTGGCGGCGGCCTATGGCATTGCGGTCTGCACCGACATGCTGATCACCACCATTCTGACCTTCTTCGTGATCCGCTACAGCTGGAAATACCCGCTGCTGCTGTGCGTCTTGGCGACCGGCTTCTTTCTTCTGGTCGACCTTGCGTTCTGGGCCTCCAACCTGCTCAAGCTGTTTGACGGCGGCTGGTTCCCGCTGATGATAGGCGGCGCCATCTTCACGCTGATGATGACCTGGAAGGACGGCAGACGCTTGTTGAACCAGAAGCTCGAAGCCGACGCGATCGACCTGCATAGCTTTCTGGAAGCGGTGTTCGTCAGTCCGCCGCTGCGGGTGGACGGCACCGCCGTATTCCTGACCGTGGGGCCCGGCACGGTGCCCAATGCGATGCTGCACAACCTCAAGCACAACAAGGTGCTGCATCGAAACAATCTGTTTGTCACGGTGCGCAACCATGAGGTGCCCTGGATCGGGCTCGACAAGCGCGTCGAGATCGAATCGCTGGGACACGACTGCTGGCAGGTGGTGATTCACTACGGCTTCAAGAACGATCCGAATATTCCCAAGGCGCTGCAGCAGATCAAGGGGCATGGCTGCGAGCTCGAGGCGATGACGACCAGCTATTTCCTGTCGCGCGATATTGTGATTCCAACCATTGGCGGCGGCATGGCCCAGTGGCGCGAGAAGCTTTTCTCGCAGATGCACCACAACGCCAGCGCGGCGGCCGAGTTCCTGCGGCTTCCGAACAACGCGGTGGTCGAACTGGGATCGAAGATAGAAATCTGATGCGTCTTTTCAAGGACCTGAGCGTGTCCGCCTTTTCGGCCGGTTTCGTGGCGGTGCTGGTCGGTTTCACCAGCTCGGTGGCGATTGTGTTCCAGGCCGCGCTGGCGTTCGGCGCCGGCGCGGACATCATTGCGTCCTGGATGTGGGCCCTGGGGCTCGGCATGGGGCTGTGCACGCTGATCCCTTCCCTGTGGCTGCGAAAGCCCGTCATGGTGGCCTGGAGCACGCCCGGTGCCGCGGTGCTGGCCACGGCAGGGCTGGCCGGCGGATTTTCCATGGCGGAGGCGGTTGGCGCGTTCATGCTGTGCGCGGTGCTGATCACCCTTTGTGGCGTAACCGGCTGGTTTGAAAAGGCGATGAACCATCTCCCGATGGCGATTGCTTCGGGCCTGCTGGCCGGCGTGCTGGCACGTTTCGGCCTGCAGGCCTTTGCCGCCGCGCAGACCAATCTGCCGCTGGTGCTGGCGATGCTGGCGGGCTATCTGCTGGGCAAGCGACTGGCGCCGCGCTACGCGGTGCCGCTGACCTTGCTGGTCGGCGTCCTGGTTGTCGCCGGCACGACCGGCTTTGGCGGCTCCGCCGTTGTTCTTGGCCTGGCAAGGCCGGTCTTTACCGCGCCGCATTTCACGCTGGGTGCGGCGATCAGTCTGGCGCTGCCGCTGTTTGTCGTGACGATGGCTTCGCAGAATCTGCCGGGGGTGGCGGCGATTCAGGCCGCCGGCTATGGCAGGCAGCCTGGCGCTGCGGGTGCTGCGGGCATTCCGATCTCCCCTGTGATCACCCTGACCGGGCTGGCCACGCTGTTGCTGGCGCCGTTCGGTGCCTTTGCGCTGAATTTCAGCGCCATCACCGCCGCCATCTGCATGGGGCGTGAAGCGCACCCCGATCCGCAGCGGCGCTACACCGCGGCCGCCTCCTGCGGCGCGATCTACATCTTGATCGGACTTTTTGGAGCAGCGATCACCGGCGTGCTGACGGCCTTCCCGAAGGAACTGATTGCGGCCATCGCCGGCCTGGCCCTGCTCGGCACCATTGGCGGTGCGCTGGCGACCGCCGTGCGCGACGAATTGCACCGTGAAGCGGCCATCATCACCTTTCTTGTCACACTGAGCGGCGTCGTCATCGCCGGCGTCGGGTCCGCCTTCTGGGGTGTGCTCGCCGGTGCGCTGGCGCTGCTTGTGCAACAGTACGGCAAGTCGCACTTTTCCAAACCTCCCCTGGCCTGAGGCACTCGTCAACCATGAACCTGCTCTTTATCGCCGATCCCCTGGATTCATTCAAGATCTACAAGGACACCACCTTTGCCATGATGAGAGAGGCGCAAAGGCGAGGTCATGCGGTGGCCGCCTGCGAGCAGCAGGACCTGATGTGGCAGCGCGGCGACGCCGTCACCGCGCATGTGCGCGACATCACGCTGACCGGCGATGCGACGCGCTGGTTCGAGGTCCGTCAATCGCGCTCGGCGGCACTGAAGGAGTTTGACGCGATCCTGATGCGAAAGGACCCGCCGTTTGACTCCGAGTACTTCTACGCCACGCACCTGCTGGAGCAGGCCGAACGCGACGGCGCGCAGGTCTTCAACAAGCCCGGCGCGCTGCGCGACCATCCCGAGAAACTCGCGATCATGGAGTTCCCCCAGTTCATCGGACCGACGCTGGTGACGCGCGACGAGAACGACATCAAGCGCTTTCACGCCGAGCATGGCGACATCATCCTCAAGCCGCTCGACGGCATGGGCGGCATGGGCATCTTTCGCGTCGGCCCGGACGGCTTGAACCTGGGCTCGATCACCGAGACGCTGAACCGCCACGGCACGCAGAGCCTGATGGTGCAGAAATTCCTGCCCGCCATCGCCCAGGGCGACAAGCGCGTGCTGGTGATCGGCGGCAAGCCGGTGCCCTATTGCCTGGCGCGTATTCCGCAGGGCAGCGAAGTCCGTGGCAATCTGGCGGCCGGCGGCAAGGGCGTGGCGCAGCCGCTGGCCGAACGCGACCGTTTCATCGCCGAAGCGCTGGGTCCGGTTCTGAGCGCGCGCGGCCTGCTGCTGGTCGGGCTCGATGTGATCGGCGACAGTCTGACCGAGATCAATGTGACCAGCCCGACCTGTTTTCAGGAAATATTCGATCAGACCGGCTTCGATGTTGCCGCGATGTTCGTGGCTGCGCTGGAGCAGGCGCTCAAGCGCTAGCCGAGGGCGCCGAGCGCGTGCAGCAACTGCAATCAGCCACGGCACCGTCGACGAAGACCTGCAGTTCGCCGGCTTTCATCGCGATCCAGTCTTCGTTGGTGGTCAGCGGCTCGGTGACGATGATCGCCAGGCGATCGTCCGGACCGTTCAGGTCGGCCAGATCGACGCTGACATCGTCATCCTTGAGGTGCACCTCGGTGAACGGGTGCTGGCGCAGCACGTAGTGAAGTTGCGTGCTGGCGTGCGCCCACAGCGCCTGGCCGTTGCTGAGCAGGAAATTGAAAGTGCCGTGCCTGGCGATCTGCGGCACCAGTTCGGCCAGCGTGCACGTCAGTTCGGCAACGCTGGGAACGCCGGCATGCGATTTGGCCAGTTCCTGCAGCAGCCAGCAAAAAGCCAGTTCACTGTCGGTGTTGCCCACCGGCCTGAAACTGCCGTGCAGCGAGGGCTTGTAGTCCTTGAGATCGCCATTGTGCGCGAACACCCAGTAGCGGCCCCACAACTCGCGCACGAACGGGTGGCAGTTCTCCAGCGAAATGGCGCCGATCGTCGCCTTGCGCACATGCGCCACCACATTGTGGCTTTTGATCGGGTAGGTGCGCAGCATGCTGGCCATCGGCGAGGTCGAGGCGCCCTGCTTGTCGACGAAATAGCGCACGCCCTTGCCCGGTTGATCGGGGGTCGCTTCCTCGCTCTCGAAGAAGGCGATGCCCCAGCCGTCTGCGTGGTGGCCGGTGCAGCCGCCGCGCTGCGAAAAACCGGTGAAGCTCAGTGTCAGGCTGGCGGGCAGGCGGCTGTTCATTCCTAGCAATTGGCACATGGGCCAAGTTTACCGCGCCGCCGTGCTGGTCGGTCGGCCGCATCGATTTTCCAGTGCCAATTGGCCGACAATGTCGAGCATGATGGAGACAATGCGGAGGAGCCTTCGTGCATACCAATTTCAATCTCGATGAACATGTCGGACCCGGCACCCGGAGCAACAAGATCGTGTCGGCCGCCGAGGCGGTCCAACTCGTTCACGACGGCGATACGGTGGCCACCTCGGGCTTCGTCGGTGTCGGTTTTGCCGAAGGCATCGCCGTTGCGCTGGAGGCCCGTTTTCTGGCGTCCCAGGCCAGGACCGGCATCGGCGCCCCCAACAACCTGACTTTGGTGTACGCGGCCGGGCAGGGTGATGGCAAGACCCGCGGGCTCAACCACTTTGGGCACCGCGGCATGGTCAAGCGAGTGGTGGGCGGTCACTGGGGCCTGGTGCCGGCGCTGCAGAAGCTGGCGGTCGACAACCTGATCGAGGCCTACAACCTGCCCCAGGGTGTGATCTCGCACCTGTTTCGCGATATCGCGGCCGGCAAGCCGGGCACGCTGACCCATGTCGGACTCGATACCTTTGTCGACCCCCGCTTCGGCGGTGGCAAGATCAACGGGCGCACCACCGAGGATCTGGTGCGCTTGATGGAGATCGACGGGCGCGAGTTTCTCTTTTACAAGGCGTTTCCGATCTCGGTCGGCATCATCCGCGCCACCACCGCCGACGCCGACGGCAATCTGAGCATGGAGCGCGAGGCGCTGACGCTGGAAGCGCTGGCGATTGCGATGGCGGCGCGCAATTCGGGCGGCATCGTGATCGCCCAGGTCGAGCGCGTGGCGGCGCGCGGCACGCTGCACCCGCGGCAGGTGCGGGTGCCGGGCGTGCTGGTCGATGCGGTGGTGGTGGCGACCGATCCGGCGCACCACATGCAGACCTTCTCCGAGCAATACAACCCGGCCTATTCGGGCGAAATTCGCGTGCCGGTCGATACCCTGGCGGTGATGCCGCTGAGCGAGCGCAAGGTGATCGCGCGGCGCGCGGCGATGGAGTTGCGTGCGAACAGTGTGGTCAATCTCGGCATTGGCATGCCGGAGGGCGTCGCCGGTGTCGCAACCGAAGAGAAGCTGATTGATCTGATGACGCTGACGGCTGAGCCCGGCGTCATCGGCGGCATCCCGGCCAGCGGAATGAGTTTTGGCGCGGCGGTCAATACGCAGGCGGTGATCGACCAGCCCAACCAGTTTGACTTCTATGACGGAGGCGGGCTCGATATCGCGGTGCTCGGTCTGGCGCAGGCCGATGCGCACGGGAACCTGAATGTCAGCAGGTTCGGCAGCCGGCTGGCTGGCGCCGGCGGCTTCATCAATATCAGCCAGAACGCCAAGATGGTCGTGTTTGCAGGCACCTTCACGGCCGATGATCTGGACGTTCGCGTTGAAGGGGGCGGGCTGCGCGTGGTGCGCGAGGGCCGCACGCGCAAGTTCGTCAATGCGGTCGAGCATCGCACCTTCAGCGGTCGGGAAGCCTGCCGCAGAGGTCAGCGCGTGCTGTATGTGACCGAGCGCTGTGTCTTTCGCCTGACCGGTGATGTGGCCGGCGGGGGTCTGGAACTGATCGAAATCGCGCCCGGGATCGACCTGGAACGCGATGTGCTGGCGCAGATGGATTTCCAGCCAGCGATCGGCCCGCAGCTCAAGTTGATGGATCTGGCCCTGTTTGCCGATGCCAAGATGGGCCTGCGCGAGCGCCTGCTGGCGACGCCGCTGGCGCTGCGCTTTGAATTCGACCGGGAACACCGGCTGCTGTTCATCAATTGCGAGGGACTTGCGATCGATTCCCTGTCCGACATTGTCGAGGTCGAACGGATGGTCGAGAGACTGCTCACGCCGGTCGTGACCAGTCCGGCCGAGCGGGTCGCGGTGGTTGTGAATTACGACAGTTTCACGATCTTGCCGACCCTGGTCGATGCCTACTCCGCGATGGTCAAGCGACTGACAGCGCGTTTCTACAGCCGGGTGACGCGCTACGGTTCCGGAGGCTTCCTGAAAGCCCGGCTCGATCCGGGCAAGATGGGGAGCGCTCGCTAGACAGGCCTCCGCCAGCGGCGAAGCGGACAGGGCCGCCGTCTGGCATGCGAGAATGGCAGGCAAGCAGGAAATTTTTGTTGAAAATCAGAACCAAAATTGCGGGATTGGCGCTACTTTGTGCTGCGTTCGATGGCGGCGCGGTGTCGCTGGGCCGCGTTCAGGGTTCGGCACTGCTGGGGCAGCCCCTGGATGTCTCGGTGCAGGTCCAGATGGAGGCCGGCGAGGACGTTGCGGCTTCGTGTTTTGAAGCCGAGGTGTTCCATGCCGACGCGCGTCAGGATGCCCGTCAGGTCCGTCTGACGGTTCACAGGCCTGCACCAGCCCAGAACGCCGAACTGCGGGTGCTGTCATCGACGCTGGTCGACGAGCCGGTGGTCTCGCTCAATGTGAGCTACGGCTGTGGCCAGAAGATAAGCCGTCGCTACGTCATGCTGACTGATTTGCCGCAGCAGGCGGTCGCACCGGCGGCGTCATCGGTGCTTTCTTCAACGGCTGTGACGCTGCCAGTCATCAGAACCGACCTGACGCCATCGACTGCGACGCCGGAGATCCCGGCCGCGTCGGCGCGGCCGTCGGCCGTGGCCCCAACGACTGCCAAGAGCAGGACCCCCGCAGCGTCCAGATCGGCTGCGGGCAAGCGTGCCGAGCCCCCGCATCGTGCGGCAAACCGGGCGCCGGCGCCGCCGAAGCGGGCTGCCAGCGAGAGCAAGCTCAGCCCGGCGCGCCCTGCTGCTCAGGCCCGCCTGAAGCTTGATCCTCTGGAGGTGCTGTCAGACCGCATTGCAAATCTTGACTCGGCCATGACCTTCGCGCCCTCCGAGGATGCGCTGCTGAACCAGCAAAAGATGAAGACGCTGGAGTTGGAGGTGAAGACCCTGCGCGACTCCGCGGCCAGGAACGAGCGCAGCCTGGCGGATCTGAAGGCGCGCTTGCAGCAGACGCAGGTCGAAAGTTACCCCGGCGTCGTGATCTATGGCCTAGCGGCTCTGGTGCTGCTGTGTCTGCTTGCCGTCGCCTGGCTCTGGATTCGCCAGCGCGGCCGATCGATGGGTGGCGATCAGTGGTGGAGCGATAACGGCACCAACCAGTTGCCCTTGGCGGCAGATGGTGGCCGCGATTCATCCGGCAGGGTGAAATCGCGTGCAAAAGGCCCGGATCAGACGAGCGGGTCAGGTGGGTTGGGCGCTGGCGATACCGGAAATACCTCCGGCCTCGAGGCGCATTCGGTTCAGCTGAGCGACTCGGGGTTTTTCGACTTCAGGCAGTCAGGCGCGGTGGAGCCGGAATTCGGCAAACGGCCGGCGCAGCCAGTGGTCACAGTGGGGGCGCAGAGCAAACTGGTGCGAAGCCTCAATTCAGAAGCCATCGTGGAGATGCGCCAGCAGGCCGAAAAGCTGGTCTCGCTCGGACTGTCCGAGCAGGCGGTGGCGATTCTGAAGCGGCAGGTCAGCGAAAGCGACGAGCCCAATCCCCTTGTCTATCTGGATCTGCTGGGCCTGTTTCATGAGTTGAACATGCAGAGCGACTACCAGCAGTTCTGCCAGGATTTCAATCTGCTGTTCAACGGCAGAGTGCCCGAATTTGCCTTGTACGGGCAGGAAGGCGAGGGCCTGGAATCCTATCCAGAGGCGCTGGCGCGCATCACAGCGACGTGGCCGACGCCCAAAGTGCTGGAGGTGATCGAGGCCTGCATATTCCGCGATCCATGGGCTGCCCGGAGCGTGCCCTTCGATCTGGCCGCAATGCGTGAGTTGCTGCTGCTGCACGGCCTGGCACAGGGCGTCGTTGTTGCCGGTGGGTCAGCCCAGGACGGAGCCGACCGGGAGCGAGTTGCAGCGGTGGATGCGCGGCAAAGCGACCCGGCGCAGCTTGACTATGCCGATTCGGTGGCATCGAGTTTTCCGGCGCTTTCAAAGAGCGCTCTGGCCGACCTGTTTGGACCCGAGCGAGGGATGCCGCAGGAGCTCGATCTTGATCTGTCCGATCTGCCTGAACCTGAGACCCCCGCCAAGAGCGCAGCTGCGACGGATATCGATCTCACGCTGCTGATACCGGATGACCATCAGGCCCATGTCAGCAACGGCATTGAGATCGATTTTCCGCCGGTGCAGCCCGCCCCGGCTCTGCGCGACAAGACACTGGATTGACAGTGCGCTGATGCTCTCAAGAAATGCATCCCCCGGGCTTCAGGATCTGCCGCTGCTGCACGATCTCAACCCCGAGCAGCGCGCCGCCGTCACCTTGCCCGCCGAACATGCGCTGATACTGGCGGGCGCCGGGTCTGGCAAGACCCGTGTGCTGACGACCCGCATCGCGTGGTTGCTGCAGACCGGCCAGGTGTCCCCGGGCGGTCTGCTGGCGGTCACCTTCACCAACAAGGCGGCGCGGGAAATGATGACCCGGCTGGGCAGCATGCTGCCGCTCAATGTGCGCGGCATGTGGATCGGCACTTTTCACGGGCTGTGCAATCGCTTCTTGCGCGCCCATTTCAAATTGGCCAATTTGCCGCAGAGTTTCCAGATTCTCGACACGCAGGACCAGCTCTCCGCGATCAAGCGCCTGTACAAGCAGTTCAATCTGGACGATGAGCGCTTCCCGCCAAAGCAGATGCAGTGGTTTATCGGCGGCTGCAAGGAAGAAGGCTTGCGACCCAACATGGTCGACGTGCGCGACGAGGAAACGCGCAAGAAGATCGAGATCTTCCAGCTTTATGAAGAGCAGTGCCAGCGCGAAGGCGTGGTTGATTTTGCGGAGCTGATGCTGCGCAGCTATGAGTTGCTGCGTGATCAGGATCCGATTCGCGAGCACTATCAACGGCGCTTCCGGCATATTCTGATCGACGAATTCCAGGACACCAACAGGCTGCAGTACGCGTGGATCAAGATGCTGGCCGGGACCGGCGCGCACGGCTCGGTCGACGATGAGTCCGGCTTCAACCCGAGCGCGTGCGTGATGGCTGTCGGCGACGACGACCAGAGCATCTATGCGTTTCGTGGCGCACACGTCGGCAACATGGCCGATTTTGTGCGCGAGTTCAAGGTCCGCCACCAGATCAAGCTGGAAGAGAATTACCGCAG
>JBMOJJ010000141.1:0-9307 GCA_049315845.1 Rhodoferax sp. | reverse complement strand
AAATGACCAGCGTAAGGAGCGTCACCCGGGTCTTGAGTGAATTGCGCTGCTGAAACTTGTAGAGGTCGATGTCAAGTTCTCCCGCCAACGCTGCTCCTGGCAATGCCTGCTTCTTCCATGGGCAGGATTGTCGCTCTTCAGGCCAGTGCTGCAAGCACTGAACTGGACCCTTGCTTGCCCTCTCTTGGCCGATTGTCGCCAACCGTGCCGGCCGCATCGAACCAGTCCGGTTCAGACTGCCAGGCCGCCACCCAGGCCGGCAGATCCTCGGCCGGCATGGGCCGTGCAATGCCGTATCCCTGCGCCAGCTCGCAGCCCAGTTTCAGCAACAACGTGCCGTGCGCGACGGTCTCCACCCCTTCGGCGATGACACGGCGTTTGAAGGCCGCGGCCATGCTGATCACGCTCTCCAGCATCGCGAGGTCATCCGGGTCTTCCAGCATGTCGCATACAAAGCTCTTGTCGATCTTGAGCAGCGCAACCCGCAGCCGCTTGAGATAGCTGAGCGATGAATAGCCGGTGCCGAAGTCGTCCAGCGCAAAAGAAACGCCAAGCCGGGCGCAGTCTTCGATCACCTGGGATACCTGGGAGACATCCTCCAGCGCGCTGGTTTCCAGTATCTCGAGTTCAAGCCAGGAAGGATCGACTTGCGGATGCTGGCGCAAAATGGCGCTCAGCCGATCGACAAAGTCGAGCTGCTGCAACTGGCGCGCGCCGACGTTGACGCTGACCGCAATTTCCAGTCCGGCCGCGTGCCAGAGTTCCACCTGCGCCAGCGCGGTCTCGATCACCCACTCGCCGACCGCAACCGACATCCGGTGGTCCTCGATGTCGGGCAGGAAGACCGCCGGCGCCAACAGGCCAAGCTCGGGATGCTGCCAGCGAATCAGCGCCTCGACGCCGATCACGCGGCCGCTGCGCATGTTCACCTTGGGCTGGTAATGCAGCACGAATTCATGGCCGTCGAGCGCCTGTGCTATGCGCGCCAGGCTCTCATGGTGTCCGCGCACGCTGCGGTCCTGATCGGCATCGAAGACATGAAAGCGATTTTTGCCGGCCAGCTTGGCCTGGTACATCGCCTGATCGGCCTGGCGCAGCACCTGGTCCGCGTCCATGTCCTGCGCCTGCGGGTAGAAAGTGACGCCGACGCTGGCTGACACCTGCAGGCTGAGCGGTCCGATCTGCACCGGCTGGGAGGCCGCTCCAAGCAGCCGGGTGAGCAGCGGCACGCTGGCATCGATGTCGGCCAGATCCAGCAGCACGGCCACGAACTCGTCGCCGCCCAGGCGGGCCAGCGTGTCGCCCTCGCGCAGCACCTGCTTCATGCAGCTGGCCAGGCTGATCAGCAGCTGATCTCCGGCTTCATGCCCGTGGCGGTCGTTGATGCTCTTGAAGCCGTCCAGGTCAAGGTAGATCACGGCCACGCGCTGTCCGCGCCGCTGGCATTGAATCATCGCCTGCTGCAGCCGGTCGGCCAGCAGCACGCGATTGGGCAGGTTGGTCAGGATGTCGAAATGGGCGACGTGCTCGAGCTCTTTCTGGTGTTCCTTGAGTGCGGTGATGTCGGAGAACAGCGCCACATAGTGCTGAATCCTGCCCTTGGCGTCGAGCACCGCGCTGATGGTCTGCAGCGTCGGGTAGATCTCGCCGTTCTTGCGCCGATTCCAGATCTCACCGTACCAGTGGCCTTTGCCAAGCAGGTCGCCCCACATGGCGGCGTAGAACTCCTTGTCCTGGCGCCCCGACGCCAGCATGCGCGGGTTGCGGCCCAGGACCTCGCCGCCGGCGAAGCCGGTCATCTGGGTGAACGTGTCGTTCACGTCGAGGATGAGGCCGTCGGCGCTGGTGATCATGATGGCCTCGCGCGCATGGCTGAACACACTGGCCGCGAGCAGCAGTTTGCTCTCGACCTGTTTTTGATCGGTGATGTCGCGTATCACGGAAAAGACGCAAGGCACGCCGTCGAGCGTTGTCACATGCATCGACATCAGCGCGCTGATGGACTTGGCGTCCTTGGCGACCAAATTGACCTCGATGTTCTCAAAAAAGCCGTCCTGCTGCAGCGTCTGCGCCGACCTTGTCCGGTCGTCGATATCGCGCCAGATATTGACCTCTTTCGAGGTCTTGCCGATGACTTCGTCGCGAGTCCATCCGACCAGGCGCAGGAATCCGTCGTTGACGTCCAGATAAAGCCCGTCTGCCAGGCGGTTGACGATGATGCCGTCGGGACTGGTCATGAATGCCGTGCGGTAGCGTTCTTCGCTTCGGCGCAGCGCCGCTTCGGCCTGCTTGAGATCCGTGATGTCCTGGATCGTGCCGTGCATCTGCCAGGGCTGCCCCTGCGCGTCGAATTCGAGGTGTCCCAGACCGATCACCCAGCGCTCGGTTCCGTCGTCGTAGCGGGTGATCCGGTATTCCTTGTTGAACGCGTTGAGCTGAACCACGACGTCGTACCTGAAGTAGTCGTCCATCATGGCCCGGTCGTCGCGGTGGATCAGAGCCTCCCAGCCCTCGACCGAGCGCTCGTACCCGGCGTCGATTCCGAACAGGTGGTCGAGCGCTTCGGAGCTCTCCCATCGCCCTGTGGACAGATCCAGAACATAGCTGCCCAGGCTGGCAATGTACTGCGCTTCCTTGAGCGATTCCTGGCTCTTGCGCAAAGCTGCGTCGGCCCTGCGCTGGTGCACGATGCGCCAGAGCGCGTCGGCGATCAGCCGCGTTGTTTCCACGTCCATCTCGGTGTAGGGCTGGGGCTTGTTGCCGATGCCGACCATCATGCGCACCAGCCCGGCATCGATCACCGGCACGCTGATCAGGCGCTGCAGCCGCGCATGGCCCTCGGGCAGGCCATGGCGGCCCGGGGCGCTGGCGTAGTCGTTGATCAGCAGCGGTGCGCGCTGGCGCAGCGCATCGGCCCAGATGCCGGCCTCGCTGATGGCGTAATGGTGCTCGGTCTTTGCCTGGCAATAGTGCGCCAGCGTGTCGGGCGACCAGGTCAGCAGTTCGATCGTCTCCTGGTTTTCCAGCACGAAGTGAGCGAAAGCGATCTTGCTGCCGGTCAGGTTCTCGGCCAGCGCAAGCCCGTACTGCAGGAAGGTCTGCTCGTCCCTGCTGTCGGCCGCCCCCGGCAGGTCCAGCAGTGCCTGCGCGCGCCGGGCCAGCAAAAGCTGCTCGGTCTGATGCCTGTTGCGTTCGGTGATGTCACGATGAAATGACTGGATCAGGGCTTGCCCCTGGTCGACGATCAGGCTCGCCGAAACCTCAAGCGCAACTACGTGGCCATCCCTGTGATAGCGCTCGACCTCGAAGGTAAGCCGTTCGCCGGCAAGGATTCGCCCGATCCTCTCTGGCGCCAGTCGGAGGTTTTCTGCGGCTTCCAGGCGGTTCAGATCGAGCCGCAGAATCTCCTCTTTGGTGTAGCCGTGCAGGCGGGCGAAGGACTCGTTCACCGCAACAACGACGCCGTCGGGCGATCTGATCATGATGCCATCGGTGGCCCCTTCAAACAGCAGTTGCAGGCGCGTTTCCCGCGCCTGCAACGCGGCCTCCCTGCGCACCAAGGTGCCGACCAGGCGATTGAAGCCGCCGACCATCTGTCCGATTTCGTCTTCCCGCGCCACCGGTATCACGCGCAGGGGCTGGTTCTCATCGGACAAGGCAGCCAGGCTTCGGGCGGCGCTTTGCAGCGGCGCCAGTTGACGTCTGAGCATCCACCAGGTCAGGCCGCCTGCGAGCACGGTCAGCACAAGGGTGACCAGCAACATGCGCTGCTGTGTGATCCGGATCGGGGCAAAGACTTCGGTGGTCGGCAGCGTGCCGGCAACGTACCAGCCTGCTGCGGGAATGGCCTTGACCGAGGCCAGCACTTCCACACCCAGCGGATTGACGAAAGTCTCGGTGCCCTGGTGGCCGGCGATGAACCGGTCCAGCGTCGGGCTGATGCCAGGGCCCGGAAGTATCTCCATCGAACGGCTTTTGTCGGAGGCTGTGACGATCAGCCTCTGCTGCGGGGCAACCAGCAGGTAGCCGCCGCTCTTGCCGTAGCCGTTGGCCAGCAGCTTGTCCAGGAAGTTCGGCGCGCCCAGGCTGGTCACTCCGATGACCGCTCCGATGACCGCTCCCCGTGCATCGAGGATGGGCGCTGCCATCGCAATCAGCGGTATGCCAGAGCGCCGCCCGATGACCGGGCGGCTGATCACTGCCTTGCCACCCTTGAGCGCGCTGACGATGGAATCCCGGTCCAGGTAGGCGACGCCCTGCCTTTGCGCGGCCAGCGGGACCGACGCGATCGCCACGCCGTCAGGTCCGGTGACGAACGCGCCCGCATTGAAGAGCTCCTGAAACACCGGGCGCATTTCAAGGTTCTTTTGCAGCATTGCCGCATCGGCCAGTGCAGCCGGGCCGAATCCGGCAGCAACTTTTTCAAGCGCCGCCAGACGGTCGGACAGTTCGTGATCGATGGTGGAGGCGACCAGCGTGACGGTCGAATACTGCTGCTCGCCCAGCAAGCCCTGCATGTCCTGACGCAGCAACTGGCGGGCGTAAAGCGCCAGCGACCAGATGCTGATCACGAATATGACCAGCGTGAAGAGAGTCACCCGGGTCTTGAGCGAGTTCCTCTGAAAACCACCAATAATCATCTCAAGCCCTGCTGAATTCGCGCGCCCGGCAATCGGTCTAAGGCAAGCCTGTCAAATTATGGCTTGCGCTCGTCGCTGCCGAAACGTCGAAGAGGGCCCCTGATTGCCTTCTTTTTTCCTTTTTCGAGCCGTGGAACGGCTCCGCTGGCGCCGGCGCTCAGTTGTTCTTTGCGCCTTCGTTGACCCAGACCTTGAGCGTTTCGATCTCCGCGGAGCCGAGCTTTTCCTTGCCGTGGGGCATCCGGATGGAGGGATGCGCGCGTCCTTCAACCAGCATGTTCAGCGCGCTGGTAAAGGCGTCGCCGGGTTTGACCAAAGGACCGAATTTTCCGCCCTTGATCAACGATTGGTAAGTGGTCGTGTCCAGCGCACTGGCCGCAAATCCGGGCTTGCCGGGCGCGTGGCACTCGGAGCAGTTCTTGGTGAGAATCGGTTGAACGTCCTTGCTGTAGCTCACGTTCTTGACCGAACATGCGCTCAGCATGGCGACCGTCGCTACCGCGCTGGCGCCGAGGCTCAGTATCCTGTGCATTTTTCACCTCCGGATTTTGCCGATATCTTAAGCTCAGCATCCGATCAAGGCCAGAGAATTCAATGCGGACTGTGAAAACAGTAGCCGGCTGACCAAATCATGTGCTGCGGCTTCACGCGGTTTGATGCAGGTCAAAGAAGTAATGCAAATACTGGGTAGGATTTCCCGCTGGAGGCACCTGTGTTCGATCAACCCGTCAAAAACATGATGGAGCGGAAGAAATTTCTTACCGCTTCACCCACTACCACTGTCAGCAGCGCGGCCCGCTTAATGGCGGACAAGAATGTAGGCGCCGTTCTGGTCGTCGAGAAAGAACATCTGGTCGGTATCTTTTCCGAGCGGGATGTTGTATTTCGTGTCATCGCCAAGGGTCTCGACGCCAAGACCACGGTGCTGAGCGAGGTGATGACCGTCAGCCCCAAGACGCTCGAGCCCACCAGGACCTATGGCCATGCGCTGCTGCTGATGCAGGAAAACGGCTTTCGCCATGTGCCCGTGGTCGAGAACGGACGCCCGATCGGCATCGTTTCTTCGCGCAACGCGATGGACCCTGACCTCGAGGAGTTCGTCTTTGAGGCGCGGCGGCGCGAGCATCACCGCTAGCCAAGCGGCACCTGTGCGCGTCAGGCCAGTTTCAGCAGCATCGCATCGCCGTAGCTGAAGAATCGGTAGTCGTGGGCAATGGCGTGCCGGTACAGGGCCATGATGTGCTCATGACCGGCCAGCGCGCTGACCAGCATCATCAGGCTTGATTTGGGCAGGTGAAAGTTGGTGACCAGCATGTTCACCAGCTTGAACTCAAATCCGGGCGTGATGAAGATCCGGGTTTCGCCGCAATCTTTCTTGTCCCTGGCCCAGGACTCGAGCGCGCGCACGCTGGTGGTGCCGACCGCCACGACGCGCCCGCCGCGCGCGCGGCAGTCGGCCAGCGCCTGCTGGGCCGCGGCGGGAACTTCGTACCATTCGCTGTGCATCTGGTGCTCGGACAGGTTCTCGGTCTTCACCGGCTGGAAGGTGCCGGCGCCGACATGCAGTGTGACGTGGGTGCTGTGCACCCCGGCGGCGTCCAGGGCTTGCAGCAGAGCCTGATCGAAATGCAGAGCGGCCGTCGGCGCGGCCACCGCGCCGGGATGCCGGGCGAACACGGTCTGGTAGCGGCTCGCGTCCCGCTCTGAATCGGCATGCCGGATGTAGGGCGGCAGGGGCACGTGTCCGTGGCGCTCCATCAGTGCAAGCGGATCTTCGCCGGCGTCATTGGAAAGAACAAAGCGGAACAGCGGTCCATCGGCGTCAGGCCAGCGGCCCAATAGCGTGGCGCGCAGGCCGTCGTGCGAGCCGGATTGGCCGTGCAGGGCGAGGGTCGCGCCGACCTCGGGTTTCTTGCTGACGCGCATATGCGCTGCAACCTGATTGCCGCCCAGCACCCGCTCGACCAGCAGTTCGACCTTGCCGCCGCTGGCTTTCTCGCCAAAAAAACGGGCCTTGATGACCTTGGTGTCGTTGAAGACCATCAGGTCACCCGCGCGCAGCAGGCCCGGCAGATCGCGAAAAATGCGGTCCACCGGAGCGGCGGCAGTGCCGTCCAGCAGGCGCGAAGCGCTGCGCGGCTCGGCAGGCTGCTGGGCAATCAGCGCTTCGGGCAATTCGAAATCGAAATCGCCAAGTGTGAACAGGCGGTTGGCGCCGCTGGAAGGGGTGGACATGCTGCTTGAGGGTTGGACAAACCCGTACCAAGTTGAAAGAACAGGGCAGAATTGTCCCATGTCTGAATCCAAGCCATCGACCACGCCCTTGAGCGGCCCGCAAAAGGGACTGCGAAAGCTGGGCCTGCTGCGGCCGATCGACCTGGCGCTGCATTTGCCCTTGCGCTACGAGGACGAAACCCGCATTGCCAGGCTGGCCGCCGTGCAGGATGGCGAGGTGGCGCAGATCGAGGGGGAGGTTTGTGCCTGCGAGGTGCGCCAGCGCGGCCAGCGCCAGTTGCTGGTGACGCTGGATGACGGTTCCGACACCTGCACGCTGCGATTCTTCAGTTTCTATCCCTCGCAGCAAAAGGCGCTGGCGGTGGGCAATCGAATCCGGGCGCGCGGCGAGCTCAGGGGCGGCATTCTGGGCTGGCAGATGATGCATCCGACCTTCAAGGCGGCCGATGGCCCGCTGCCCGGGGCGCTGACGCCGATCTATCCGACCGTCGCCGGTCTGCCGCAGTCCTATCTGCGCCGGGCGGTGCAAAGCGGCCTGGCACAGGCCGAGCTGATGGACACAGTCGCGCCCGAACAGCTGCATGAAATTGGCCTGCAGCCGGACTGGACGCTGCGCAAGGCGCTGAGCTACCTGCACAACCCGCCTCCCGATGCGTCGATGGCCGCGCTGCAGGATCACAGTCACCCGGCCTGGCAGCGCCTGAAGGCCGAAGAACTGCTGGCCCAGCAGCTGTCGCAACTGCACGCCAGGCGCGCGCGCAGCGACCTGAGCGCGCCGCGGCTGAAGACGGCAGGCTCCCAAGCCGGAGCGGACCTGCCCTTGCCGGAAAGACTGCTGGCGACGCTGCCCTTCGCACTGACGGCGGCTCAGCGCAGGGTGGGCGAGGAGATTGCGCGCGATCTGGCGGCGGCGGCGCCGATGCACCGCTTGTTGCAGGGCGATGTCGGTTCCGGCAAGACGGTGGTGGCAGCGCTGGCCGGTGCCGTTTGCATCGATGCCGGCTGGCAGTGCGCGCTGATGGCGCCCACCGAGATACTGGCGGACCAGCATTTCCGAAAACTGATTGGCTGGCTCGAGCCCCTGGGCGTCAGGACGGCCTGGCTGACGGGCAGTCAAAAAGCCAAAGAACGGCGTGACATGCTGGCCCTGATTGCCAGCGGCGAAGCCTCTCTGGTGGTCGGCACCCATGCGATCATTCAGGACAAGGTCGAGTTCAAGAATCTGGCGCTGGCGATTGTCGACGAGCAGCACCGCTTCGGCGTGGCGCAACGGCTGGCGCTGCGCAGCAAGCTCGGCGCTGGCAAGCAGGAGCCGCACCTGCTGATGATGACGGCGACGCCGATTCCGCGCACGCTGGCGATGAGCTACTACGCCGATCTCGATGTTTCCGTCATCGACCAGTTGCCGCCCGGGCGCACGCCGATCATCACCAGGGTGGTCAGCGACGCTCGGCGCGACGAGGTGATAGCGCGCATTCGTGACCAGCTGGCGCAGGGCCGACAGGTCTACTGGGTTTGTCCGCTGATCGAAGAGAGCGAGGCGCTGGACCTGGTGAATGCGACCCAGACCCACGCCCAGCTCAGCGTGGCCCTGCCTTCGGTTGCGGTCGGGCTGTTGCACTCGCGCATGCCGGCGGCGCAAAAGAGGGCCGTGATGGCCCTGTTCACCAGCGGCCAGATGGGGGTGCTGGTCAGCACCACCGTGATTGAAGTCGGCGTCGATGTCGCCAATGCCACGCTGATGGTGATAGAGCATGCAGAGCGATTCGGTCTGTCCCAGTTGCACCAGTTGCGCGGCCGGGTCGGGCGCGGCGCACAGGCGTCGGCCTGCGTGCTGGTGTACTCGACCGGGGATGCCAGCCGCCTGGGCGAAGCGGCGCGCGAGCGCCTGAAAGCCATGGTTCAAACCCACGATGGCTTTGAGATCGCCCGGCGCGACCTGGAGATTCGCGGCCCCGGCGAGTTTCTTGGCGCGCGCCAGTCCGGCGCGGCGCTGTTGCGATTTGCCGACCTTGCCACCGACACCGCGCTGCTGGAGTGGGCCCGCAAGCTGGCGCCGGTGATGCTTGATCGCTATCCGGATTCGGCCCGGCAGCATCTGCAGCGCTGGCTCGGCGGCAAGGCCGAATACCTGAAGGCCTAGCCGTGGGCCGAAGCGGGCCTGCGATGGTGGCGCAGACGGAAATTGCAGGCGCCGCTTGGCCGCTTTCTTGGTAGGACAATAGCGGCATGACTCTGACTGAACTCAAATACATCGTGGCGGTTGCGCGCGAACGCCACTTTGGCAAAGCCGCCGAAGCCTGTTATGTGTCGCAGCCAACGCTGTCGGTGGCGGTGAAAAAACTCGAGGAAGAACTCGAAGTCAAGCTGTTCGAGCGCAGCGCCAATGAGGTTGCGGTCACGCCGCTGGGCGAGGAAATCGTGCGCCAGGC
>JBMOJJ010000502.1:0-2106 GCA_049315845.1 Rhodoferax sp. | reverse complement strand
GCGGTGGAGCACAGCCCGCAACCGGCGCAGGTGTCCAGACCGTAGTAGGCGAAGTCGGCCTTGACGTCGGCGCTGCTTTCGCCGTTGGCGGCGCGGCTTGAGAGCTCGCGCCAGCTGACGATGCGCTGGCGCGGCGACAGCGTGAGCCGGTGTGAAGGGCACAGCGGCTCGCAAAAGCCGCACTCGATGCAGCGGTCCACCATTTCCTCGGCGGCCGGCATCGGCTTCAGATGCTTGAGGTGCGCCTGCGCATCGTCATTGAGGATCACGCCGGGGTTGAGCAGGTTCTGCGGATCGAACAGCTGCTTGATGCGGCGCATCAGGTCGCTGGCCTGGCGGCCCCATTCCATCTCGACATAGGGCGCCATGTTGCGACCGGTGCCGTGCTCGGCCTTGAGCGAGCCGTCGTACTTGCCCACCACCAGCGCGCAGATGTCTTCCATGAAGCGCGCGTAGCGCTCGACTTCGGCCGCGGCGGAGAAATCCTGCGTGAAGACGAAATGCAGGTTGCCTTCGAGCGCGTGGCCGAAGATGATGCCCTCGTGGTAGCCGTGCTGGCGCAGCAGCGCCTGCAGGTCGAGCGTGGCGGCGGCCAGCGACTCGATCGGGAAGGCGACGTCCTCGATGATGACCGTGGTGCCGGTGCGTCGCATCGCGCCGACCGAGGGGAAGGTGCCCTTGCGCACCTTCCAGTACATCTCGCAGGTGGCCGGATCGGTGGAGAATGCCGGCGGATCGATCGTGTCTATGCCTGTGAGCGCGCCAATCGACGCGTCGATGCGCAACTGCAGCGCGGCGGCGGTCTGGGCGCGCACCTCGATCAGCAGGGCGGCCGAATCCTGCCCGAGCTCGCGCATCGCGGCCGGCATGCCGGGCTTGTCCTGCACCGAGCGCAGGGCAGGGCGGTCCAGCAGTTCGACGGCCGAGACCGGCTCTTTCTTCAGCCGGATCACGGCCTGGCACGCGCTCGCTATGTCGGGAAAGAACACCAGCGCGCTGGCCTTGCACGGGTCCTCGACCACGGTCTGGTAGGTGATGCGGGCGATGAAACCCAGCGTGCCTTCGGAACCTATCATCAGGTGCGCCAGGATGTCGATCGGGTCTTTAAAGTCGACCAGAGCGTTCAGGCTGTAGCCGGTGGTGTTCTTGATCTGGTACTTGTGGCGGATGCGCGCCGCCAGCGCGGCGTCGGCGCGGGTGCTGGCGCCGAGTTGCCCGAGTTCCTGCAGCAGGCTCGCGTGGCTGCGACGGAAGGCGGCGACGCTGGCTGCATCTTCCGTGTCGAGCAGGCTGCCGTCGGCCAGGATCACGCGCATGCCAAGCAGCGTGCGGTAGCTGTTCTGCGAGGTGCCGCAACACATGCCGGAAGCGTTGTTGGCGGCAATGCCGCCGATCTTGCAGGCGTTGATGGAGGCCGGGTCGGGGCCGATCTTGCGCCCGAACGGCGCGAGCCGGTAGTTGACCTCGCCGCCGATGATGCCGGGGCCGGCGCGCACGGTGCTGGCGTCAGGCGCGATCTCGCAACTGGCAAAGCCCTCGCCGATCAGCGCCAGCACGCTGTCGGTGACGGCCTGTCCCGACAGGCTGGTGCCGGCGGCGCGAAAGGTGAGCGGGCGAGCCTGGGCCCGGGCCACCCGCAGCAGGGCCTGCACCTCGGCTTCGGATTCGATCACGGCCACGACCTCGGGCGTCAGGCGGTAGAAGCTGGCATCGGTGCCGTAGGCGAGACGGCGCAGCGGGTCGGTGATGACCTGCTTTGCGGGCAGGACCCGGGCTATGGCATTGATAAGCGAACTCATGGCTGGCGGTCCTTCAAAATGTCGCGCAGGCGCCTCGGTGCCGGAATCAGCGGTGTGCGGCTGCGCGTCCAGGCGCCTTGCTCGGTTGGCGACAGCGCGCGGCCGCGGCTCATAAACCACGAGGCCAGCCGGTACAGGCCAAGGCGGCTGTACACCTGCGCCCAGACGCTCCAGGCAGCGCTGCCCGAGGCGGTACGCGCCGAGCCGCTGCCGCGCAGCGTGGCGTCTTCGGTGTCGGGCCGGGCCTGCGCTTCGTTGCGCAGGCGCACCAGGATGTCGGGAATCGGGATCTTCACCGGGCAGACCT
>JBMOJJ010000140.1:0-9358 GCA_049315845.1 Rhodoferax sp. | reverse complement strand
CCAGGCCAGATCGGCCTGGTAGTAATCGTCAGTGCGCAGAGCCTGTGCCTGCAGCTTGAGGTAGCCCGTCAGAAGCGAGCTTTTAGAAAGCGATGCCGCTTCTTCAAGGAGGCGAGCCGTCGGTTCTACAAACGCCGCATACTCCTCGTGGTAGGGAACCGCCACCAGTCTGCTGCCACTGCGCTTGACGACGGTGTAGGGGTTGAGCAGCGCGTCCTTTTCATCCGGATGGGCGGCGAGATAGGCATCCAGTTCGGCTTTGCTCAGATCTGACGGATAAACGTACCCACCTGCAGGACGCTTGATTGCGCCGACAAACGGGGCAAAATCAAGAAACCGATCCCATCTGCCATAGTTGGCGTCCAGCATCGTGTAAGCCGCTTTCTCCAAGGGAGTGGTCGCCGAAGCCAGGCTACGCCACAAGGTTTCACCCTCCGGGTCCACCTGTTTCCAGAAGGCTGCGTCCATGTGGGCTGATGCCTGCACCAGTTTGGCCAGAACAGCCTTCTCCCAATCCTGCAGATTACCGTAGAGCGGACTCTGCGACATGTCTTTGGCCGGCAGTTTGGCCGCCCTGGTGATGATGTCGGCCGGGTACGGTGAAGCGCCTGCACCACCGTTACAGCCGCTCAAAAGAATGGACAGTGACATGACCAGACCGATTCCGAAGTTTCTCATTGGACAAGCTCCAGGCCGAGCCCGCCATTTACCGTGTGCATCGAAGACATAGTTCCTTCATTGGGTGATTCTGATCAACCGGGACACTCTACTCCCACCCCCTCGCGCTGTGTCTGCCCGAATTTGAATTCACTTGATCTGGGACATGCCCGGCGCTGTTAAACCTGTTGACGCTTGGTTTGACGGGTCGGCCATTGCCGGTATGGCGTCAGCGCGCCTTCTATCCAGATGTGATCGGACGGCGCCTCAGAGGTTTTGCTGTTTGGTTTCGGTTCTGCCCAAACAAGACGACAATGTTACGAATGCGGGGTTGATCAGACTTCGCCAGGATGGTCAAGAATGAACACAGCCCTGCATCCCTTCCAAACAAGTTGTTCGCGCCGTGCGATCCTGCAAGCCGGTTTGCTGGGCGTGGCCGCAGTCAGCGCCAGCAGCGCGCAGGCGATCGCCGAATTCCAGATGGCCGAAGCCACGCACCTGGTGTCGGGCAAGAACGCCGAGTGGGTGCGATCCGCCATCAAACTGATGTGGCAGGACCGCAGCATGGCCGGAATCACGCCCCTGGTGCGCTTGCAGGTGCCCTTCAATCAAGGGATCTCGATCTACCTGAAGAACGAGGCCAAATCGCCCTCCGGCAGCCTCAAGCACCGGGTGGCATGGGCGCTGATCATGAGTGCCCTGGTGGACGGCAAGATCGGCCCGCAGACGCGCTTGTACGAGGCGTCAAGCGGCAACACGGCGATCGGGGAGGCCTATTTCGCGCGGCTGCTCGGCCTGTCATTCACCGCCGTGATGAGGCCGGGTATCAGCGAGGGCAAGATCCTGGCGATCCGCAGCTACGGCGGGCGCGCCGAGACGGTTGCAAATGGCGTGGCGCCGTCGGACTTCATCGCAGCCGCGCTAGCACGGGATCCGCTGGCCTACAACCTGGACCAGTTCGCCAACACCCAGAAGGCCCTCGATCATTTCGACGCCGCCCCTGGCGCCAGCATGAATATGGCCAGCGAGATCTTTCGCCAGCTCGAAGCCGCCGATCAGCCCTGCCCGACGTGGTTCGTCGCTGGCGCCGGCTCTGGCGGCACGGCGACCAGCATCGGTCGCTATCTGCGCAAATGGGCGGATTACAACCGGCGCAATTGCCCAGCCCAGTTGGTGGTGGTCGACCCGGAAGATTCCGCGCTGTTCGAATGGTTCAAGACCGGCGACAACAAGACGACCGTGCCAAACGGGTCGCGCATCGAAGGCATCGGTACCCGGGGTCCGGTGCTGTTCGGCTCGACTTTCAGCCTGCTGCGCGAAGGTATTTCCCGCATGATGCGGGTGCCCGACGCTGACTCCGTAGCGGCCATGCACCTTGCTTCGAAGCTCACCGGACAGGAAGCCGGACCTTCGACCGGCACCAATCTGTATGGCGCGCTCCAGCTGGTCGACGAGATGAACCGCCAGGGACGCACCGGCAGCGTGGTCTCGATCATCTGCGACGACGGGTCGCGCTACCGGAGCAACTACTACGACCCGCAGTGGATCAACGCGTCCAAGCTCGACTACGATGACCGGCTGCGCAGGCTTGAGCTGTTCTGGGCGAGTGGACGCTGGAGTTGAAAGAAGCAAGGACTGCAGCGAGACAACGAGGGCAGGGCTGGCGCGCCCCAAAGGGCGAGTGGTGAGACTTTTCTGAGACTATTGATTGATAAGCTCGGACCCCGGGAAGGGTCTCGATTGCTCAATGAAAGGAGTTTCATGATGCGCAGGATCGTGAGGTTGATTGCCGCTGAACTGCTGCTGTGTCTGCTTGCCGCCTGCGGTGGCGGGTCTGCTGTTCCGGTGCCGGTGGACCTGGAGGCGCAATATGCCAGCGCCGTGGCCGATGCCAGCGTGGTCTTGCCGTCCAAGATATCGCGCTATCTGACGCCGGTCACGACGCAAAACACCGACCTGGTCTGGGAAAACGGCGTGCCCGGGTCGCGCTTGCTGGTGCTGACCTGGATGGACGACGCCGGCAAATACTACAAATGCAGTGTGCCGGGTGGCTGCAGCGGCAATACCAGTTGCCTGGAAGGCGGGGAATGCCCGACCTATAAATACGATTCATGGGTGACGGTGGTTCCGGAACTCCGAAATTTTTTCGCCGTCACCGCGCCAAAGCCCCTGCGCATCGCCCAGTTGCTGGGACTGCCGCCGCAGGCTGCGATTTCGGGTGACCCCAAAGAGTACAAGTACATGATGGAGATGTGGGTCGCTCCAAGGGACCTCTTTCGCCCCTGCCCTGACACGGAAATCTCGGACACGGCCTGTGAAACCGGCTTTCCGATCGATTCGTTCCGAACTGCCGACCTGACCAATATGCTCAGGGCAACGGCCGGTCCGAACTACGGGGTCTTCATGACTTATCCGGACTGGTTTGGTAACCAGATGCGTTATTCCTATACGCCGGGCTCAAATCCCTACCCCTGGACCCGCCTGGGCTATACCTATGACTGGGGCGGCAGCAACCCAGTCGGCCTGAGCGAGTTTGTCGTGCACGGCAGAAAAGTGGATGGCTCAACCATTTCGGTCGGCATCAAATCCGTCAAGACCACAGCCGAGTATTTCCTGAGGCCGTGAATGCAACCCGATGGCGCCAAACTCCCTGCCACTGAGCTTGCTCTGGGCTATCAGACGAGCAGCCTCACGTTGATGGACCTCTAATTCCTGAACGGGTTTAACGGCATGCTGGATGTCATTTCCTCATCAATGGTAACCTGACCGTCTGGATGGCTGCTCTAGCTCGATGCCGCTGTATCTGAGGTGCTTGCGGCTGCTGTGGCTTCGATCACTGGTCCCTGAAAGGTCTCATCATGAACGCCATCTCGGCAACGACTGGCATCGTGGCCTTGGCTGCAACTGTATCTGATCACCACCGACCAGGAAGGAGGCACGGTCTTGCGCACCCCGCGCGATTCGTCGCGAAACGCTACTGTTTGAGGATCTTGAGCGTCTCGGTCGCGGCCTGTGCCGGATCGAACGCGGTGTCGGCGATGTTAGCGACGACGGCGGTGACGTTATGGTCGATGGTGCCCGATTCGGCCCACTGGCGAACTGCCACACTGGTGATATAGGCCGAGAAGGTGCGGTGGCCGTTGCCCGGTCGCTCGCCGATAAGGTGCACCACATAGCACAGGGTGTCCCGGTCGCCTCGGGAGCCAAACAGCATTTCGCCGATGCGATAACCGGCACGCACGCGCCCGCCGGCGACGATCACGCACTCGGGAGCGGTCCGATAGCCAGCGCCATCGAGTTCCTTGTGCAGTCGCTTGAGGTAGGGCTGCAGATGGCCCGGATCGGTCAGGGCCAGGGCATTGAGGCCATCGGAGATCACGATCTGAAGGTTGTAGCGGCCAGCCTGGGCAACGCGCAGCGTGGCTACGCGCTGTCGGGAATCCGCGTCCAGCACCTCGCCCGTGGGGGGATGCAGAACGTAGTCCTCTCGGTTCACCGACTGGGTCCGCACGGCGACTGGCAGTGGGATACCCATTTTGGTGGCGAAGTCCTCAGGCAATCTGGCCCAGATGGCTTGCTTGGCGTCATCGTAAAGATACTGGATGTGCCGCTCGAGCGCCGGTTCAAGATCCCAGGGCTGCGCGCCGTGGCCCTCGGCGATGAAGACGCCGCGAGCGCGCACCTCGGCGATGCGGGCCTTGCCCTGCGCAATCAGCCGAGCCACATCGGCCGGATTGTCGAGTACGGGATCCTGTGCCACACGGTACTTCATGTAAACCCAGGAGGGGTCGCCAAAGTGCCGGCCTGGCGCACCTTTCGCGTCGATGACGCCCAGGCGCTGAAAGAAAGCCCACATCGCGTCGTTGACCTGGTAACCGAACTTTTCCCGAATCCGAACGTGATCCTGGTAGCCGGTGCTCAGGTAGCTCAGCATCGGGTCGCACTTGGTCGGCAGGGCCATCAGGTAGGCCGGGTTGGCGGGCATGATGCGGTCGATGCAGGTGTCAAGATCGCGCAGGGTCACGTCCATGTGGAAGGTCGAGCAGATGTCCAGGCCGATGGTCAGCCCGTGCAGCTTGCCCATCACGATGTCCTCAAGACAGACCCGCACCAGTTGCTCCGGAGTACGAAACACCTCGGGCCCGATGAAGCCGGCGACGTCGTTCAGAACCAGCCAGGGCTCACCCGCGCCGACTCCCGCGCGCTGGCGCGCCTTGGCCACCTCGTGCTTGAGGGCGCGGGCAAAACCGTATTTGCGCGCCTCGTGCAGCACGATATCGAAGCCCTTGCCCTGGCCGTTGGTGATGTCGGCGCCCTGCCCGGTCTCGAAGTACAGAGCGTAGGGGCCGGTGCGCCGCGCGGCATGCGCCTTCATCTTGTCGACGCTGACATCAAAGACCCGGTTCGCATCGTCGACACCGGCCAGGCTCTGGAACCACAGACTGGTGGCACCGGGGAACTGGTCCTCGACCTGGGCCTGGATGTCGATGTGAGACAGTACGCAGTGAGGAATGACGTTTTCAAGGCCGAAGGCGACGCGAATATCTTTCAACACTTGCTCGACCGCACGCACCTGGCCGACCTCGCTGGAGACCGGATTGGTGCCAAGCATCACATCGCCCACGCCGTAGGCAAAGCCATCCAGCACCTGCAACAGGATGTCGTCCCCATTGTCAGTGGGCGAGTTCGGCTGGATGCGCGCGCCCAGGTAGCCTTTGGCCCCGATCTTGGAACCCGCCAAGGGATTGAAGACCTTTTGTCCGATGGCGATCAGTTCGTCGTTGCTCATCAGCTTGGTGACGCAAGCGATGATATCGCTGGCTAGGCCCGCCATGATGGCCTTGATTTCATCTTCGCTCTTTGTCAGCAAATAGGTCTTGAGTTCGCCCAGGGTCCATCCAGCGATCGACTGCGCGGCCCCGGCGTTGACGGCGCTCTCGATGAAACCGAACAGCGTGTCTTCGAAAACCGGGTGGGCGACCAGATCGCCGACTCGGGTCGCGGCCAACAGAAGGCGGGCATTGGCACGGGAGCGTTCGTCGTGCGCCTGGATGTTCTGCGCGACATCGCCTTCCTTGAACTCGTTGGCGGCACCCAGCAGGCCCCGATAGAGGTCCACATCGAAGCCACCCCTGACCCGGCGCAGGTAGGCAAAGAGATCCTCACCCGCCATCGCGGGCGAGACCGATATGCCTTCGCTGGTGCCCGTTGTCGCAGTGCCCGGCAAGGGGCCCGGGCTGGTCCGAGCGCTACCGGCACAGCCGGCCATCCACCATGCTGGCGCGCCGACGAGCAGGCCGATGAAGCCTCGCCTGTGGGTGAGACCTGTCATGTTTAGCAAAGGAACGTCACCGGTTGGTCGGACTGCTGTTGGCCTTGGTTCTCGCATGCCAACTCCTTGTCTTAGGGGTGAAATACCTGTACAAAATCCTGCTAGCCAAACAGTATTGGAGATGCCCGAGTGCCCCAATCAATGCAGCGATGGAAAATGGACGCTTGAAGATACTGCTCAATCATGGTGGCTGATACAAGAAGCCCTTCTTAAGGACAGTCAGGTTTTCCAGGTACCACTGATACGCCGCATTGCCGGCAGTTGGGCTGGCAAAAGCATTTGCAACAGCGGGCGAGTCGAAGATGCCCCCGCTTGCCGCTACAGTGTCGTTCAGAAGCGTTGTGAACGAACCCTTGTTGGCTTCGGTTTCCCGTATCCCCCACCAGAGTGCCGACGCGTCCGCCCTGCTGTTCATCAGGCGCGAAGCAGCACGCCGCAGTTGCCAGTCGTAACCGAACAGCGGCAAAGTCAGTGTGACATTGTTGACCGTGGCGGTCAGCTTGTTTGCCGCTCTGGCCTCCAGGTAGGTTTTGCTGCTTGCGTTCATGGTCTCCAGCAGAGCGTCGCCGGCCGTGCCATCCACCAGATCAATTTTTGCAGTGACCGATGACAACAATCTGACGTCTTCGGCGGCCAGTGCAGGGATCAGTTTGTCGAAAAAGTCTGCCGCCAGAGTCTTGAATTGTGCACGTTCAACAGGTGTGAAGGTTCTGCTGGATTCCGTGCCCGTCACGCCATCGAAGTTGACGATGGTATAGAAGGCGGGATCGTCTATCAGCGTGTTGAAACGCTTGATCCAGGCGTCTTTCCAGGCCGGGTCGACAATTCGGTACATGTCGGTCAGCGATTTGATCCCCAAGGGGTTGGACTGAATCCATGCATCGAGATCGGACCGAACGACCGGCATGACCGCTGTGCGCAGCGCGCCTTGGTCGGCATCTTGGAGCAAAGTTCCGGGATAGAAACTCTTGAGCGTGCGGGCATAAAAGCCGCTCTCGGTGAAGGGGGTCAGCAACAGTGGTTTGGTATGCAGCAGGCTTTGTGCTTTCTGGTCCGGCGACGGGTGCAGATCGGCAACGCTCGCGCCGTCCAGCACGTGTGCGACCTGATCAAGGTAGAACATGACCGGCAGAATGTCAGCCCTGAGTTGGTATTCAAGCTCCGAGGATGCGAATTCGAAAGGTGAGCGGCCGTGATCGAAGCGCAGGCAGTCTTGCATACTGCCATCTGCGTCCGAATCGGTGCAAAAGGGGATGCTCTTGTCCAGATCCTTGCCCTGGTAAAGAAACTTCATGGCGCTTACATCGTGCGGGAGCGTCCCGTTTCCGGTATTGAAGCGCTCTGCGATCAGAACCTCTTCGATTGAATTGTGGTACTCCATCACGCTGCTGGACGGAAGCACCTTGGGGTCGTAGGGCTTGTTGTTCAGAAAGTTGGCATACAGATCCTCGCGCTTCTTGCCGTTGTAAACGGCGGCCAGACTACCGGCAAAGTTGTGGCGCAACCCCATGGTGTGGCCGACCTCATGCGCCACCACCTCCTGCACTGTAGCTTGGGCTGTCTTCAATATCGCAGCATCGCTGGCGTTGTTGGCCAGCAGTGCAGTCAGCCGGTTGCGCATCCCCTGTTGCGCGGACAAGTCGCATATCCGCGGAGCGTGTAGGTTTTTCAGCGCAATCCGAGTGTTCGACGATGCGGGTGCGTTCAGTCGCATGAGAGCTCGCCAGGCGTCTTTTCTGCCCCCGACCGCGAACGTGCTTGGCATGAAAACCTGGGCATGCAGAATCTGGCCGGTTCTCGGATCGGCCTGTATGTCGGCATAGGCCGATCCAGCAGAGTCATAGGTCACCCACTGGATGATGTTTTTGTCCATGTCCGGGGCGGTTAGGCCAGCCGGAGCATCGGCCACGGCGAAGAAATCATCGCCCAGAACCTTGTTCCAGTACAGCACACCGTTCTTCACAGCGTCGCGATACTCTAACGGGGTTTCAGCGGAGATGTAATAGGTGATGGGTTCCTTTTTGTTCAAAAGCCATTTCATGGCCAGTACTTTTGTATAGGCCCCGCCCGCTATATCCTGCGGCATGACCTCGAAATAGCCCGCATTCGTAAAGCCGGGGGACACCGTCTGTTTGAAGGTCGGGTCCGGCAGATAGGGCGAGAGGTAGTAGCGGACCTCGACACTGCGCATTGTGCTGTCGCTGCCATTGATCTGGGCCGCCTGGCGCAGGGCCAGACGATTATTCTGGCTGTCGTCCACCTGTTCCAGGAAACTGCTCTGGATCGATTCGACCGCGAAGGAGGGCACGTACGCTGTGCCTTGATGATCCGACGCATACATCTCTGCCGTCGTGAAAATTTTGGACATGCCCTGATTGAAATCGAACCAGATCCAGCCGCCTTCCTCCTTGACGATCGGAAAATCGGCCAGAATGATGGCAAAGGGGGTGTTCGGCGTCACGGTATGCCCGATCGGGGATTCCAGCATGAAGAGCTTGCCGGCCTGCTTCTGAAAAACGACCACCCTGCTCTTGAGTCCCTGGAAATTCTGGGCGTCTTGCAGCTCGATCAAGTTCCCCTGCAGCAGGAAGTTGGTGTTCAGGGCACTGGACCTGATGGCCACTTGTTTGGTGGCGGCATCCGCGCTGAATGATTCATTGAGTAAGGGCGGTGGCGGCGAGGCGCCACCGCCGCCGCCGCAGCCGCCGAGAACAAGCATGAACAACAGGGTGATGGATAGGACAACGAGCCTCAAGCTGGCCAATCTTGCTTCAATCATTTCAACACTCCTCAAAAAACTCAAACAAATGTGCTATCTGGGCCTGACCGGCACCGCCAGCGCAATGAAGTTAACCCTCAGCACCCGGGGGTCACTGGCAAGCGCGGCATACTGCGCACCGATGTAGGCCGCATCAACAGCAATTTCGCCATACAGCGGATTGACAAACAGTCGCTTTGCATTGGGTAGAGCGCTAATGAAGGACTCGTAGTCCACGCCTTCCCTGAGCACCACGCGCAAGGCCGACTGCCGGTATTCCAGCTGGCCGCTGAGCTCATCACGCAGCACCAGCACAACCTGCTTGCCCAGTTCGTTGACGACATCCTTGGTGCCCAGCACCGACCAGTCACGACCCGCCATCTGTACGCTCTGCACCTGCCCCAGCGGACGTGTCAGCTCGGGCAGGGTTGTTGGGTTGATGTTGTTGGTTGGAGACGTGCTGGCGCTGGCTGTCGCCTGAGCCGGAACCTTGATCTGTGTGGTCGGTGTTGTGGTCGAGCCAGTCGCACCGACTGGCGCACTCGTTGTCGCACGCGCTGGCGGTTGTATCAGAGATGCACTGGCGTGCGGCGTGCTTTGGACTGGGCCGT
>JBMOJJ010000501.1:0-2113 GCA_049315845.1 Rhodoferax sp. | reverse complement strand
TGCGACCCAGGTTCGGGGTCTTCAACAATTCATTCTCGGTGCGCTGGATCAGGTCGCCGATGTAATAGATGTTTTCTGCTTTCAGGCAGTTCGCCGAGCGAACGGTCAGTTCGAGCTCGTCGACCGGCCGCAGCAGGATCGGGTCAAACTGCGCGCTGCCGCGAGGAGCGGGCTGGTCGAAGGCAGCCAGTTCGGTGCCTTCAAGCTGGGCAAAGACGGCGAGCTGCTCGACCAGGATCCGGGCCGAGGCGCGAACCGCCTCTTCGGCCGAGATCGCGCCGTTGGTCTCGATGTCGACCACCAGCTTGTCAAGGTCGGTGCGCTGCTCGACGCGGGCGCTCTCAACGGTGTAGCTGACGCGCTTGACCGGAGAGAAGGACGCGTCCAGCACAATGCGGCCGATCGACTTGGTCGGCTCGTCGCCATGGCGGCGCATCGTGCCCGGAACATAGCCGCGGCCCTTTTCGACCTTGATCTGCATGTCGAGCTTGCCGCCCTGCGACAGGTGTGCAATGACATGATCGGGGTTGACAATCTCCACGTCATGCGGGGTCTGGATGTCGCTGGCGGTGACGGCGCCCTCGCCGTCCTTGCGCAGGCTGAGCGTGACTTCTTCACGGTTGTGAAGTTTGAAGACCACGCCCTTGAGGTTCAGCAGGATGTTGACAACGTCTTCCTGCACGCCGTCGATCGACGAATACTCGTGCAGCACGCCGGCAATGGTGACTTCGGTTGCCGCGTATCCGGGCATGGATGAAAGCAGAACCCGGCGCAACGCGTTGCCAAGGGTGTGCCCATAGCCGCGCTCGAAGGGCTCCAGAGCAACCTTGGCCCGATGGGCTGAAAGATGCTCGACGTTGATGGCTTTGGGTTTTAGTAGACTATTTTGCATGCAGACTTCCTCTCAATACCCCCGGCTCGTTACACCGGTAAGGCTGGCGAAGCACCTGAAACGCGACGAGCGCGCTCCAGGGACGGATTCGGACGAATAATGTTTTTATAAAACTCTTAACGCGAATACAACTCGACAATCAACGACTCATTTACGTCAGCGGCAAACTGATCACGGTCAGGCACCGACTTGAATACGCCCTCGGCCTTTTCAATATTCACCTCGACCCAGGCTGGCATGCCCACCTGTTGCGCCAGCTGCAAGGCCTCCACAATCCGGTTCTGCTTCTTCGACTTCTCACGCACGGCGACCACATCGCCGGCCTTGACCATGCAGGACGGAATGTTGACGTATTTGCCGTTCACGGTGATCGCCTTGTGCGACACCAGCTGGCGCGCCTCGGCGCGCGTCGAGCCGTAACCCATGCGGTACACCACATTGTCCAGGCGAGATTCAAGCAAGGACAGCAGGTTGGCACCGGTATTGCCCTTGCGGCTGTCGGCCTCTTCGAAATAGCGGCGGAACTGCTTTTCAAGGATGCCGTACATGCGCTTGACCTTCTGCTTTTCACGCAGTTGCAGGCCATAGTCGGAGGTGCGGGCACCCGAGGTGCGGCCGTGCTGGCCCGGCTTGGAGTCGAACTTGGCCTTGTCTCCGATCGAGCGGCGTGCGCTCTTGAGAAACAGGTCGGTGCCTTCACGGCGGGATAATTTGGCCTTGGGGCCTAGATAGCGTGCCACTTGAACTTCCTTTTTGTCATCTGCCGTACGCTGTACGGGAGCCAACAGCGCAGGGCGGTTGGCGGTGGGCTTGTTTAAAAATCAGATGCGGCGACGTTTTTGTGGTCTGCATCCGTTGTGAGGCACCGGAGTTACATCAGCAATCATGTTGATGCGTATGCCAAGTGCTGCCAGCGCTCGCACCGAAGATTCCCGGCCTGGGCCGGGGCCCTTGATTTCAACGTCAAGGTTCTTGATGCCCTGTTCAATGGCTGCGCGTCCTGCCACCTCAGATGCGACTTGGGCCGCAAAAGGGGTGGATTTGCGCGAACCCTTGAATCCCTGTCCACCAGACGACGCCCATGACAAGGCGTTGCCCTGACGGTCGGTGATGGTGATGATGGTGTTGTTGAACGAGGCGTGGACATGCGCAACGCCATCCGCAACATTTTTACGAACTTTTTTGCGCACCCGTTGGGCCGCGTTACTCGCCGGAGCTTTT
>JBMOJJ010000139.1:0-9377 GCA_049315845.1 Rhodoferax sp. | reverse complement strand
GATCGCTGAACATGACGGAGCCATGTTGGCTTCGAAATGCGAGATCTATCAAGTCGATTTTGGAGAATGGCGTGAGGAAGTCGCTCTTGGGCGACTGGCGATTTGACGGACCTGCGGGCACGGTGGAGTGATCGGCAGGGAGTTCACAACTCTGCCGAAGTCAGTGTCGCTGCGATATGTCGGCTTTGCCGCTAAAAAAATTGCCTCGCTCAAATTTGTCCAAGTAGTGTACGTAAGAGCCCAATCAAACAGTTCTTGTGTAATAGAAGGTTCAAACCATCAAGGAAGACGGGTTTTGAATAGCGGCTTTGAACGCCACCAGGAATTCGGCACTCACCGTGCCGTCAATCACACGGTGATCAGCCGACAGAGTGCAACTCATCACAGTGGCAATAGACAGGTTGCCATTCTTCACGACCGCACGCTGCTCTGCCGCGCCCACAGCCAAGATACATGCCTGCGGCGGATTGATGATTGCGCTGAAGTCACGCACGCCGTACATTCCCAAGTTCGAGATAGTGAAGTTGCCACCTTGATATTCCTGAGGTAGCAGTTTGCCGGCCTTGGCGCGTTCGGCCAGCGCCTTAATCCCGACCGAGATCGAGGTCAGGCTCTTGAATTCGACCGCGCGCAGGATGGGCGTAATCAGCCCGTTGGGTGTGGCCATGGCCACGGAGATGTCCACGCTACGGTAGCGGCGGATGGCCGTGTCGGTCCATGAGACGTTGACGGCAGGCACATGGGACATGGCATGCGCGACTGCCTTGATGATGAAGTCGTTGACCGAGATCTTGCCTGAGGGTACGGCGTCGTTGAGCTTGGTGCGCAGATCGAGCAGCGCATCCAGTTCGCAATCGATGGTGACGTAGAAGTGCGGCACCGTCTGCATCGATTCGGTCATGCGCTTGGCAATAGTGCGGCGCATGGTGCTGTGCGGAATGTCTTCGTACTCCGCTGCACCCGAACCTTGCGCGGCGCCGCCTGGTGTGGTAACAAGACCTGTTTGTCGGGCGGCTTCCACATCTCGCCGCACGATTCGTCCGTTGGGTCCTGTGCCAGGGAGAGTCGAGAGGTCAAGCGCTACTTCCGCCGCCAAACGCCGGGCTAGCGGACTGGCCAGCACACGCTCTCCAGTTGATGACAATTGCGCACCGACCGCGATCGGTGCCAAGGTAGCAGGCGCCACGGCGGCCGTCGCGGTCGAATGCGTCGGCGCGGCAACAGGCATGGCCTGGCTTGGCACGCTCTGCTGTACAGCCTCACCTGGCATCACGAGCACGGCGATGACAGAGCCGACCTTGACGCCTGTCGCGCCGTTCTCGATGCACAGCTTGCCTATGATGCCGGCGTCCGCGGACTCCAGATCCACCAAAGCCTTGTCAGTTTCGACCTCGGCAATCACTTCGCCGGCCTCGACCGCGTCACCCACTTTTCTGAGCCAGCGCACCAGCGTTACCTCTTCGATGGAAGGCGCCAGCGCCGGCATCCTGATTTCAATTGCCATGGTTAGTCCTTGTCCGGTTTCGTTGGCATCATCATTCTTGTGGTCTGGCGCAATGCCAGAGACGGCGCTCGGTGTCCTGCTCGTAGCCCTTGCCGCCGGGATAACTTACCAGTTCCAGCTGCATGCCCCAGGGCGAGAGGAAATAGACCCAGGTCTGACCGGCGCTGGCGCCGGTCGTGCGCACTGTCGGCTCGCCCAGGAGGCGCACGCCGCAGGCATTGAGATGAGCCACGGCGGCGGCCATGTCATCGACATAGAACGCCAGATGATGGCCGCCGATGTCGCTGTTGCGGGGTTGCAGGCGGTTCTGGTCGGGCGCATCGTACTGGAAGATCTCGAAGTTCGACCCATGCCTGCAGCGCAGGAATTTCAGGCGCTGCATCACCGTTCTGGGATGCACGGCCAGATGTGTCTGCATCCAGTCGTCGTCGGCCTTGAACGGCCCGAGATCGTAAAAGGCCTCGCAGCCGATGACGTTGACGAAGAAGTCGACGGCGGCATCGAGGTCGGGCACGGTGAATCCAATGTGATCAGTGCCGCGCAGTCCCGGCAGGCCTTTGGCGTTCGAGGTCATGTTCGTTCTCCGATTCACGCCGAGCGGCCGACGGCACGCAGCATCTGTTCGAAGTCGGTGCGAATTTCCTCGCGACCGACGTACGCCGCGCGCTCCAGCACTTTGGAGACCGAAGGCGAGGCCTCGCTGCCATGGATGCGCTGCACTGGCTGGTCGAGGTGATCGAACAGGCGGCGCTGAATCTCGTCGCTCAGCATCGCGCCGTAGGAGCCGGTCAGAGGGCCTTGCTCCAGCACGACCACGCTGTTGGTCTTGCGCACGCTCTGGGCGATCGTGTCCCAGTCGATGCCGGCGCGATCGAGCGAGCGCAGGTCGATGATCTCGGCGTCGATGCCCATCTCGTCGGCCACCTGCAGCGCTAGCGATGTCATCGCCAGATACGTCAGTACGGTGAACGCCGTGCCCGCTCGCACCACCTTGGCCTTGCCCAATGGGATGTAGTAGTCATAATCTTCCAGTGGCCCCTTGCCGGTCGTATTGTACAGGCTGGTGTGTTCGATCACCAGTACCGGGTCCTGGCACAGCAGCGCGCTGTTCATCAGACCGACGTAGTCGAAGGGCGTGGACGGCGCCACGATGCGCCAGCCCGGAAACGCCGAGAACAGGCCGGCCGGGTCCATCGAATGCTGCGAGCCGTAACCGGTGCCGATCGCGCACTTGGTGCGCAGCACCAGCGGCATCGGCGAGTCGCCGCCGAACATATGGCGCGCCTTGCCGATCTGGTTGAAAATCTGGTCGGCCGCGACCAGCACAAAGTCGGCGTACATGAACTCGACCACCGGCCGGTAGGTCCCCTCGCCGGCGACACCGCCGGCCAGCCCGGCAAAGCCCTGTTCCTCGATCGGGGTCGCAATGATGCGGTCCGGGAAGCGCGCGGCGAGCCCCTTGGTGGCGCCGTTGGTGCCGCCCTTGAGTCGGTGGATGTCCTCGCCGATGCAGAAAATGCGCTCGTCGGTTTCCATGCGCCGGTGCATGACCTGCGCCACTGCCTCGACAAAGGTCACATCGCCGATCGCCGCGCTGGCTGTCTCCTGCTCTTCGAAACGCATGCCTTTGAATTCGGACAGATCGCCGCGCAGGCCCTGATCGCGGAAATCGACGCCGGGCCAGAGCTGCGGCTTGATGCGGCGCTTGCCGTCTGCCATCTCGGTCAGGCGCTCGACCACCTCGGCCATGGCGCTGACCGCGTGCTGACGAATCGACTCGTCCTGCTTCGCTGTCAGCCACTTTCTTTGCGCCAGTTCGCGCGCCATGCGCGCCAACGGATCCCTGGCCTTCCAGTTGACCTCTTCCTCTTTTTCGCGATAGCCAAAGGCGCTGCCCTGCAGCGAGCCGCCGTGGTGAAAGAAGCGATAAACCAGCGCCTCGATGATGGCCGGGCCACCACCGGTGCGCATGTGCGCCAGCGCCATGTTCGAAGCCAGCCGCACCGCCACCGGGTCCATGCCATCGACACGGTAGGCCGGAATTGCAAAGGCGCCGCCGCGAGACGAGAGCCTTGTCTCCTTGGTCTGCTCGGTGAGTTTGGTCGATACCGCGTAACCGTTGTTTTCAATGAAAAAACAGATCGGCAAATTCCATAGCGCAGCCAGATTCATCGACTCCGGCACAGAACCGATGTAGGCGCCGCCGTCGCCAAAAAAAGTGTAAGCCACATGCCCTTTGCCCTGACGCTTCTTGGCCCAGGCCAGGCCATTGGCGATCGGCACGCCACCGCCGACGATGGCGTTGGTGCCCATGGCGCCGGCCTCGACCCAGCGCAGGTGCATGGAGCCGCCGCGCCCATTGCAGAAGCCATCGGCCAGGCCCATGATCTCCGCCAGGCTGCGATATAGCAATTCACGCACATCAGCGGGCAAGGGCGCCGTTCGCGGGTCGTAGTCGCCGCTGTCGATGTGGCGCAGGCACTTGGCCAGGAACTGGTGGTGGCCGCGGTGCGAGCCTGTGATCATGTCGCCTGAAGTCAGCGGCGCGATCGACCCGACGGCGCCACCCTCCTGACCGATGCTCGAATGCAGCGGGCCGTGTACCAGACCGAGTTTTTCCATCTCGAGCACGGCTTCTTCAAAGGCGCGGATCACGTGCAGGTGATAGTGCATGCGCAGCAGCTCGGTCTTGCCGACGTCGTCCCAGTCCTGCGGCGTCGAAGCGACTTCAATCCAGGGTGCCTGGTATTTGAGTTTGGTGATGGTTGGCATGGCCTTGCCCTCGTTGATTAGCTGGGTTGATCTGGGAGCGCGACTCGCTTGCGCGACTGGCATAAGCGATGGGTCAAACTGCTCCTCCTGTCAAGGTTAGGACGAATGTCATGTCGGCGCGGACCTATGCATTGCGGTCGCTGCCCAATTTCACGCTACTCGCTCAGGTCGCGAGGTGCCTCTTGAACCACGCCAGCGCGGCACCACTGGTCTGGTTGAAGTGCTGCTTGTAGGGTGAGAAGTGGCCGCCTTTGACGATCAGCAGCTGCTTGGGCTCCAGCGCCTGGTTGTAGGCGCTCAAGGCCAGGTCCGACGGCGTGGCTTCGTCATCGTCAGCCACGATCATCAGCAGGGGCGTCGGGCTGACCCGTGCGATATTGGCGGCAGGCTCGTTCTCCCAACTCATCTCCAGGCTGCGCAGGGTGATCTCATTGGTGAAGCCCTGCACCATGTAGTTGTCGTAGGCGGCCTGCGTATTGAAGTAGCCGGGCTTAGCCGGGTCGATGGAGACCAGCGGCAGGCGCGCGGGTTCAGCACCTTTGAGCCTCGCAGCGCGGTCGGCGTCGAAGCGCAGTCGCATCGCTTTCATCGTATCGCCCGTCATGCGCCGGCGTGCCTGGGCGAAGCCGCTGATGGTGGGAACCTGCGCGACGACGCAGCGCACGCGCTTGTCTTGCGCGCAGACCTCAATCACATGCCCGCCGCCGTAGCTTGAGCCCCATAGTCCGACACGGTCGGCGGCGACTTCGCTCAAGGTCTGCGCGAAGCTGATGGCGTCGCGGTAGGTGCGGCGCTGCAGCACCGGGTCCACGTCCTGGCGTGGCATGCCGTCGCTGATGCCGAAGCGCGGATGGTCATAGATCAGCGCGGCCAGTCCGCCCTGTGCAAATGCTTCGGCGTACTGCTGAGCCGAATGTTGGATCAGCCCGCCAAAGCCTGGCGCCATGACTACCACTGGCAGCGGTTCAACTGCCGCTGGTGTGGGCAGATAGAGCCGGCCGCGGATGGTAACGCCGTCGGACAAGAATTCGATATCGCGGTACATAGGTGTCTCCTAGCCTTTGTTGTTCGGCCCTGCTGATGAAACCTTGCCGGTCAGTGCGTCGCAGAGCATCACGGCTGCCTCGCCGCCGGCGCGGCCCACTTCGGCCAGCAAGGGCTGCAAGGCGCCGCTGGCCAGGGTTTGGCAAAGGGCCGCTCCGTCGTCAACGTGCGCAAAAACGACGCGGCGATAGCGTGGCGGCTCCGTTTTGGTCTGGAAATCGCTGGCCTTGTACCAGCGAGCTGCGTTAACGCCTGGCAAGGCTGCCAGCACGGCAAGCCAGCGCGACTGCAGCGGCTCGTCCAGACAGGTGCCGCCGTCCGCAGCGTTCAGGCCCAGCATCAGCATGGCGCCGCCACCTTGGGTGTCGCGCGACTGCAGCGCCCTGCCCGCCGGGCTGTAGACGATGGCCACGCTGGCCGAACGGTCTAGCGCCGGTGTCGAGGGCATGAGATCAGTGCCGCGCCGTGCCACGATGCCATCGACGGCGAGTTCGGTATCAGTGAAGGCATAGATGGCAAGGTAGGGTGGACCCTCATAGGTCTGGCCGGCTGCGCCTTCAAGACGGAAGCGCTGCGCACCGGCGATGCCGGGGATGGCGAGCAGATCGTGCACGTGGGTCGCCGAGTACCAGTGGTTGTAGATCCGTTCCTGGCCGGCATGCGGGCGCGTCATCACGAAGTACAGGTCCTGTCCCGGGCCGAACAAGGCGCCAGTATCGGCCGAGGCGGCGGTGCGCAGAACGGCGGTGCGGCCCGGATCCACACGGCCGTCTGGCGCGATCACCACGCCATAGTCCAGGGCCGCCGCTTGAGCTGTGATATAGCCATGGCGCACGTCTTGCACCACACTGGCCGGATTGCGTTCATGCGGGTTGCCATAGCCGCCGCCGCCGCCGCTGAGGATGCGGGCTGTGTCGCCGGCCTTCACCGGCCACTGACCCTTCATCATGGCTACGCGGCGACCGTCCTGGTAGTCGACGCTGCCAGCGGGCGAACTGCCGGGCATGCCGCCATTGAGCCCCCAGGGCGGGCAATGGGTGCGCTCGACCTTGGCCAGCAAGGTGCTGTCCTGCAGGAACCGGTAGATTTTCTCGATACCGAGTCCGCCGCGAAACTTGCCGGCGCCGCCGCTGTCTGTGCGCAGTTGCTTGGCGTCGATGCGGTAGGGGTAATTGGCTTCCTGCAGTTCCACCGGCACATCGCGCACGTCGCCATGGGTGATGGAGCGGTAAGGGCCTGGCCCGTCGCTGGTGGCAAAAGCGCCCCAGCCGCCTGACATTGCGTCCAGGCTCAGGTAACGCTCTCCGTTGGGCAGCCGACCGGTGATGGTGTGCGTGCCATAGATGCCGTGGTGCCCGGCTGGCACCTGACCGGCCATGGCCGGGGCGAGCGCACTGATGATGGTGTCCACTACCGTGGCCGAGGTGTTGCCCGCGCCGCCAACCGGCGCGTCAGGCCGAGCGCTCAGGAACTTGCCATCAGGGATGTCGACGTGCACCCGCATGAAGTCGCCTTCGTTCACGGGCGTGTCGCCGGCAAACAGGATCTTCGCTGCCATGCGTGCCACGGCCACCGCGCCACCGTCGCGCCCGGCGTTGAAAGGGCCGGCCAGCTGATCGCTCAGGCCGGACATATCCACGGTCATGTGGCCGTCGCCAATGATGACGCTGACGTTGATGCGGATGGGCTCGCCCTTACGCACACCGTCATCGTCCATGAACGACGAGGCCGTGTAGGTGCCTGCGGGCAAGGAGCGAAGGGCGCGCTCCATGGCGCGGTCCGCGTCAGTGAACATTTCTTCCACGGCAGCCAGCACGGTGTGGGCGCCGTACTGCGCGACGATCTCCTGCATCATGTCGTGGCCCATCGTGCAGCCACCCAACTGCGCCGCAAGGTCACCCATCAGCAACTTGGGAAATCGCGTGTTGGTCTCGATGATGCGAAAGATATCGCGCACGCGCTGCCCGCGCGAGACCAGCTTGACCGTCGGGAACTGCGTGCCTTCTTGGAACACATCTGTGGTGCTGGGCGAGAAGCATGAGCCTGTGACGGCGCCGCCGACGTCGATCCAGTGCACCAGCACAGCGAAAAAGCCCAGCAGCCGGCCCTGCGCCCGCACCGGTGTGTAGGCGACCACGTCGTTGATGTGCTTGCCCAGCACAGCCGCCTCGCTCACGATCATCACGTCGCCGGTGTGCATATCGGCGGCGCCGATCTCGCGCAAACCGGCGCGCACGGCCAGGCCCAGAGAATTGGCCACGAAGGCAGGCAGGCTGTGGCGCGACTGCGCGACCAGTCGGCCTTCCGCATCGACGAAGCCGACCGCGTAGTCCTTGTACTCCTGCACTAGAACGCTGAACGCGGTGCGCTCGACGTTCTTCTCGATCAGGTTGGGAACGGCCACGATGCGCTGCTTGACGACCTGCAGCTGGATCGGGTCGAAAGAAGTGGGCGCTGTCATGTGCAAGCCGATGATGTGTCGTTGTCGCAGCGGATGGTCAGCTCGCCCAGTGCACCGACCGTGAGCCGATCGCCCGGGGCCAGCAGGGTGGTGGAACTGAATTCTTCGATGACCGCTGGGCCTTCTATGCTGGTGCCCACGGGCAGTTCGCTGCGACGGTACACGGCCGTTGGCAGGCGTGCCTGCACTGAGGCGAAGTACACCGGCCGCGTATCAACGGGCTCGGCTGCGCCGGTGAGCGGGAGGTGCGCGCCGGACGACAGCGCCGGTCCGCGCAGCGGCACCTCGCACACCACGCGCAGCACGACCAGGTTGATGGGAGAGTCTTCGTTGAGGTGGCCATAGCGGGTTCGGTAGGCCGCTTCGAAAGCCTCGCGCACAGACTGCACCGTGGCATCGGTTGGAAACACGACCTTCACGCTATGGCTCTGCCCGGCGTAGCTGATGTCGGCCTCACGGCGCAGTTGGAGGCCCGCCAGGTACATATCAGCCGCCAGCGCAGCGCGACCTTCTGCCTCCAGGCGCGTGAACTGCGTCTTGGCATTTGCCAGCGAGGTCTCGTCCAGCGTGCACAGGAATGCAGCGGCAATGTCGCGGCGAACCGGTGCCAGCAGCATGCCAAACGAAGAGAAGGCGCCGGGGTTTGGCGGGACGACCACCTGGCGGATGCCCAGGCTGCGCGCCAGTTCCGACGCAAAGATTGGCCCGCCGCCGCCAAAGGCGAACAGCTGGTAGTCGCGCACGTCGCGCCCGCGCTCGATGGTGATCTCTTTGATCACGTTGGCCATGGCCACGCAGGCCAGGTCGAGGATGCCCTGGGCGGCGCGGTCGAGGCCGGCCGGGCCGCGCAGCCCAAGCGGATCTGAGAGTTGCTCGCGCACGCCTTGCTCGGCCGCCTGAACATCCAGCGGCAACCTGCCGTCCAGAAAACTGCGCGAGCCGATGCGTCCGAGAACGACATTGGCGTCGGTCACGGTGGGCTGGGTGCCGCCACGGCCGAAGGCGATCGGCCCGGGCTCGGAGCCCGCGCTGCGCGGCCCGAGCCGCATGCGCTGGTGCTCGTCCAGCCAGGCCAGCGAGCCGCCGCCGGCGCCGATTTCCACGATGTCGAGCACCGGTGTTCGCACGGGAAAGCCGCGCTCGTAACCGTTGACGAAGTAGGTGTTGACCACCTCGAACGTGGCCTGCTCGATCAAGGCGCACTTGGCCGTGGTGCCGCCCATGTCGAACGCAACCACGCGGTCAAGGCCCAAGGCCTTGGCATAGGCTGCGGCGCCGATGCAGCCGCCGACCGGGCCGGACTCTACCAGCGTGATGGGTGCGCGCGTGGCGGCCGGCGCCGACATCACGCCGCCGTTCGAGCCCATCAGGTAGAAGTTGCCCTTGAAGCCGCGCTGGTCGAGCTCGGCGCTGAAGCCATCGATGTAGCCCACCATTCGCGTACCGACGAAGGCATTGGCAGCCACCGTGGCGGTGCGCTCGTACTCCATCAGCTCACGGGTGAGGCTGGAGCCGGTGCTGACGAAAACGCCGGGCAGCAGCTCGCGCAGGACCGTCGCAGCTTCTTCTTCATGCGCCGGGTTGCGGTAGGCGTTG
>JBMOJJ010000500.1:0-2119 GCA_049315845.1 Rhodoferax sp. | reverse complement strand
CAGCTTGCCACCTATGAAGAGGCCGACGGCTGGCCCGGCTGCGAGATTGTCTTCGTGACCGCCTACGATCAGTACGCGGTGCAGGCGTTCGAGCAGGGCGTGGTCGATTACGTGCTCAAGCCTGCAGAGCCGGAACGCCTGCGAGTGACCATGGAGCGCATCAAGCAGCGCTTGGCCGAGCGCGCGCAGCAGGAGCGCAACGGGGGCGGCGAGTCGGCCGCCACGCTGCCGGCGCACACGCCGGACATGCAGCAGCTATTGCAGCGATTGGCGGCGCAGATCAACCCCCACAGTCCGACCAAACTGCAGTGGATACAGGCGACCGTGCGCCAGACGATCCAGATGATCCCGGTGGAAGAGGTGCTGTTCTTTATTTCCGACGAAAAATACACGCGGGTCCAGACCGCCACCATGGAAGCGCTGATCCGCAAGCCGATCAAGGAACTGGTGGAAGAGATCGACATGAACCTGTTCTGGCAGATCCACCGTTCGACGCTGGTCAACGTGAAGGCGATCGCCGGCGTCAGCCGCGACGAGCGCGGCCGGCAACTGGTCAGCGTGCGCGGCCTTGCCGAAAAGTTGGAGGTCAGCCGCAGTTATGCGGGCTTGTTCAAGGGCATGTAGCTGGCCCGACTGCAAAATTCAGTTCGGCTGCATTGCGGTCAGGCTTGACACCGGGCGGCGCAGGGTCGGGTCGAAGGGGTTGATCTTCGGGCTGATCAGTTGCGCTTCGCGTTTCAGCAACTCGACCACGGTGGGCAGGCGCTCGGGGCTCAGGCGGGCTGAGATGGTACCCACGCTCAAGGCGGCCACCGCGCGGCCGTCACGGTCGCAGATCGGCACCGCGACACCGGCCATGCCTTCGAGCAAGCCGGTGTTGCGCCCGGCGTAGCCGAGTTCGCGCACGCGCTCGATCTCGGTGCGCAGATAGACCTCGTCGAACACGCCGAGCTCGCGCACGCGCGGCAGGTTGAAGCGGATCACTTCTTCGCGTTCGGCCTCGGGCAAAAAGGCCAGAATCGCCAGGCTGCCCTGCCCGATGCCGAGCGCGACACGCCCGCCAATGTCGCCGGTGAAGGAGCGGATCGGAAACGGCCCTTCGCTGCGGTCCAGACAGACCGCGTCGAAGCCGCTGCGCGCCAGCAGGAACAGCGTGTCGCCCAGACTGGCGCACAGGCGCAGCAGGGTCGGGCGGCACAGGTCGCGCAGGTTCACCGGGTTGCCGGCGCGCGCCGCCAGCACAAAGAACTCGATGCTCAGGCGGTAATGCTTGCTGTGTTGGTCCTGTTCCACCACAGCCTGCGCGATCAGCGCCTGCAAGGTGCGGTGCACGGTGGCTTGCGTCAGGCCGACGGACCGGGCAATTTCGGTCACGCGCGCGCCCTGTGTTTTGGCGTCGGCCAGCAGCCGGATGATGGCAAAGGCGCGATCCAGCGCGCCGACACCGGGACCCGGCACGTTTTGTTTTTCTTTTGATGGAATCATTATTTATTTATTGATAGAAAAATTCCGCTGATCGGAATAAATTATATATTTATGTCGATTGATGGAATACCCTGTTGACGACCGAATCTCTTTAATTGAATATTTGCCTTCACTTCTCCTGCAACAGTCCGGCGGCCGGAACTGCTTGTCGGGGATCACAAGGAGTGGTGGATGTCCTTTCTGACGCTGACCGACGTTTCCAAGTTCTATGGCTCGACCTGCGTCGTCGCCAACATGAGCCTGAGCGTTGCAAAAGGCGAATTTGTGTCCCTGCTCGGGCCTTCGGGCTGCGGAAAGACGACGACGCTGCAGATGATTGCCGGTTTTGCCGAAGTCAGCAGCGGAAAGATCCTGCTCGACGGGCGCGACATCACGCACGCCAAGCCGAACTCGCGCGGCCTGGGCATCGTGTTTCAGAGCTACGCGCTGTTTCCTCACATGAACGTGTTCGACAACGTTGCCTTTGGCCTGGAAATGCGCAAGGTTTCCCGCGCCGAACGTCTCGAGCGCGTCAACTCCACACTGGCGCTGGTGCATCTGGAGCAGCTTGCCGACCGTTATCCGCGTGAGTTGTCGGGCGGCCAGCGCCAGCGCGTCGCGCTGGCGCGCGCGCTGGTGATCGCGCCGGCCGTGC
>JBMOJJ010000499.1:0-2121 GCA_049315845.1 Rhodoferax sp. | reverse complement strand
GCATTCATCTCGTTGATTTCCGCGCGTGACGTCAGCAGACGAGCCAGACCGCTAGCCAGCGCGGCCAGATTGAGGGCGAAGAGGATCAGCCAGGGCAGGGCTACTTTCCAGTCGAAAGCGCCAGGCCTTTGATCGGTGCCGGATTGCCACGTCTTCTTGCGCTGGGTGAGTTCGGTCCACAAGAGTGTCACGGCGGTCATGCAAAGGACGTGGCCAGCGAGCACTGTTTCCCAGACCTCAGTCATTGCGCTGAAGCGGTGTTGCTGATGCTGTCTCTGGCTGGTGATGTATGTGTGGATCAAATGGGGCAGCGCATAGGCGCCAAGAAGTGCAGCGGTGGTCTGGATGAATCGAATATCAAGAAGCAGGCAGGCTGCCGGGGCAAGAAAATAAGCCAGTCGCGGGATCGGGCGAAAAAACCTCAACATTTCGTGAAATGAGGCAACTTGAAGTTTCCAGAGCAGCGAGCGGTCGCCAAAGGGGCGATAGACAAGGAAGGGTTCCTGGTCACTTGGCCATCTCGATTCGACGCTGATTTGTTGAGACTCGGGTGCTGGCTCTGCTCTCGCAGCAAAACCAAGATAGCCTGTGCTGTAACCCAGTGCCTGCAGTTTCAGCGCTGTGTGAGACCGCCTTGTCACCGGCTCAGACGCAACTCCGCCTATTTCAGTGAGCATGGACCGACGGAACATCGCACAGGAAAAGCTGCTACTGGTTTCTTCAAATATTTCCATGATGCGGGCAGAAGCTGCTGGCGCCAGAAAGTGCCCGGGAGTTTGCAGCATCGCCAGATTGCTCTCCCGCAAGAACCAGCCTACTGTCATCTTCAAAAGATCGGCATCGAGATTCGAATGACACCCAATAATCGCAATCAAATTGCCGTCGGTCTTGGCCACGGCGTGGTTGATGAGGCTGATTCGGTCATGAAAATAGTCTGCTGGTGCCAGGTAACTCATTGCCATGGTGTTGGCCATCGTCTTGATTTCATCCCGCAAAGAACTGTCCAGCAGATGGATTTTTAATATCCTCTTGGGCCAGTTGAGTGCTTGCGCAGCAGTTGCGGCGGAGCGGATGTTGGCGATGGGCTGGTCATTGCAAAGAACGAAAACATCAACCGCCGGCCAACCTGCCGGCTCTCTTGGTAGCCGCAGAGCTTTCTTTTTTACCGGCCCAAGGTCCTGCATCGTGCTGGTGATCGTTAACAGCCAGAGGTGAAGTTCGGCGAGGCAAAGGCCCAGGCCAAGAATCAGGTCTGAATTGATGTCCTGGACCAGAGTGCTGGTCAAACGCCAGTAGAAGTAACGCGCCGAGATGACGACGCTCAAGCTGACCAGCAGCAGCGTCACAAAATGGCCGGCGTAAGCACGGGCGTAGAGCGCCAGGCAGACCAAGGCGACCGAGAAGATAAGTTGGTCGTTTAGTGAAAATGGGGTCACCATCAGCAAGCCGAAAAGCGGTAGACCGCACAGAGCGGCAACGGTGACCGCGCCGGGTAAGCCCCAAACTGACAACCGGGTTAACCAACTAGTCCAGAGGCTGAGTGGCCCCTCAAGAAACGGGATGGCACGATTCTGGCCGTCAGACTTGCCCCAGCGATCACGCCAGAGCCTCAGCAACAGCCGGGGATTCATCGGTTCAGGGTGGTGATCATCCATGCCGCGAGTTGAGCAAGGTCATGGCTGGCCTGCCCATAGGGGTCATAGGTCAATACCGGTTGCTGGAAGGCAAGCGCTTCGCTGACAGCCTCATCGCTGTGAATGCCAATCGGGGCTAGTCGCTCTCCGAGGTGGCGTTGTAGCAGGTCAGCCACATCGCGACTGAATGAATCGCTTCGATCAACCTGATTGAGCACGTAGATGCTTCGCACGTGTGGATAGACGCTCGACATTTCATCCAGCCAGGATTCCATGGCTGGAATCGTTGCATAGGAACCGGCATCGGCAAGCAACACGATCAATACCAAATCCGCGCAGGCGAAAACCTGTTTCAAATAGACGGTCGATCCCGGTGGTGTGTCGATCAGTACAACACGGTCCTCGTCCAGTCCGGCTTGTCTGATGTGTTCGCCGATCCAGTCGGGCTTGGCGGACAGCAGCGCTTCAAATGCTTCACGATCGACCT
>JBMOJJ010000138.1:0-9437 GCA_049315845.1 Rhodoferax sp. | reverse complement strand
CATCCTGGGCTGTTTTCTGGACGGCATCTCGATGGTGGTGCTGACCATGGGCGTGCTGTTGCCCACCGTGCAGGCCGCGCACCTCGACCTGATCTGGTTTGGCATCTTCATCGTGATCGTGGTCGAGATGGCGCAGATCACGCCGCCGGTCGGCTTCAACCTGTTTGTGCTGCAAGGCATGACCAAGAAGGAAATCACCTACATTGCCCGGGTCACGCTGCCCTTCTTCTTCCTGATGTGCGCGATGGTGCTGGCCCTGTGGTTCTTCCCGCAGATCGCCACCTGGCTGCCCAGCAAAATGTAGCAAGAGGACGGTCGCCGTTATGATGGCGGCAGCATGATTTCCGTCCTCGCCATCTGCATCGGCGCCAGCCTCGGCGCGCTGGCCCGCTGGGGCCTCGGACTCTGGCTCAACCCCGGCGCCGTGATACCTCTGGGCACGCTCGCTGCCAATCTGATCGGCGGCTATCTGGTCGGCGTCTGCGTTGCGGTTTTCCAGGGCCTGCCCGACCTCGATCCGGTCTGGCGCCTGGCGCTGGTGACCGGCTTTCTGGGCGCGCTCACGACCTTCTCCAGTTTCTCGGCCGAGGTCGTCGGCATGCTCGGCCAGCAGCGTTATGCGCTGGCCTTCGGCACCGCCGCGCTGCATCTGTTTGGCTCACTGCTGCTGACGGTGGCCGGGATCCAGAGCGTGGCTTTGTTTGCGACGTCGCGCGCCTGATCGGCTGTTGAGCAGGCCCCCTGCGCGGACCTGGATCACGTGCACAGCGCGACAAAATGCATCGGGGTGAGTGCGCCGACATGCGTGCGGGCCCGAAAACCGCTGCTGGCCGGCGGAACACTCCACCAGTAGCTCTCGCCGCCCTGCACGTCGAATGTGCCGGCCAGGTCGGGCCAGGGCAGCGTTGCCGGATTCATGCCGCGTGGCAGGGTCTTTTCGGTGTCGTCCATCTCAGGCTCAGCCGCCAGTGCCTCGAGCAGCACGGACTCCAGTCTGGCATCCAGCACATCGGCGCCCTGACGCGCGACCTGGACCTGCCCGATCACATCGCTCCAGGCCAATACCAGCGTGGCGACGCGCGGCAGCAAAATGTCGATCCACTGCGTCGTCAGCGGTGAACTGACCAGAATCGGAAAGTTGCGCCCGACCCGGTCACAGGAGGGCGCCCAGACGCCAAACTGACCGACCGGAACACCCGGCTGGGCCGGCAACAGGAAAGCCCACTTCGGCGTATTGCGCCACAGTTCCCAGCCGACGGCCGGGTTGCCGGTCTTCAGGAGTTCCATGCCGGCGGCGCACCAGCGGTCCCAGAACTGCTGCAGTGCGTAGGGCATGCGCCGGGAGACAAAATCGCCGGCGCCGGGCAGTTTTCCGTACCAGGCGAACTCGGCTGGCGCGGCGCCTGCGCCAGCCGCGGAAGCGGGCCTGCCGGACGCGCTGGGGCGTTCCATGCTCAACCCCGTCCGGGACAGGAAAAACCGTCGAGCTGCGGCAGCCGCAACGGGTTGCGCACCGATTGAGCGGTGAACTCGATGCCAATCGTGCGCCCGTCAAGATTGAAGTTCACCACGATCCGTTCGGGCGATGTGGCGCCCTGCACCTGACCACGATCAATCAGACGATGCAGCGCCCAGGCGCCCTCGGTGGCCAGTGCCGGCGGTCCGCCCTTGCTGCCGGCGAGCAGCCGGACCTGATTGGTGCCGCGTACGCCCGGCCAGCTGACGCGCTTGGAGCCGTCATTGCCGGAACCGGCCACAACACTCTGTCCATCGACATCGAGTTCGATCCGGTCGAGCCCGCCCAGTTGCACGACGCGCACGATCAGGTCGAACTTCATCGCCCGGCTACCAGGCGCGAAGAAGGCGTCGCGTATCACCGCCGCGCGCTGGAACTGCGCCAGATCGGCGCTCGAGCCGGCCGCCGCGCCTTCGGCACCGGGTCGCGGCACCCAGGTGCTCCTTGAAGTATCGACAAAGGGTGCCAGACTTTTCTGGAATGTGTCATCCATCAGCCCCCCCGGCGCAAACACCTGGGCAAAGTCGTTCGCTTGCACGTCCTGCGCGGCACCGCGCACAAACGGGTAGCGCCCGGCGATCACGGCGGCGCAGGTCTGGCCGACGCCGCCCTTGACGTTGGCACTGGCGCTGCTGCGCGTGCCGCCGGCAATCTGCTGCGAGGCCTGCCCGACCAGCGCCTCGAGCACCGCCCTGACCGGCGGCGGCATGCGGGCGGCCTCGCTGCGCACGCGATTCTCGGCGTCCTGAGTCCGCGGAATGCTGCCACCGCGCAGCGCGCTGTCGGCGGCGACCAGGCTGGCCAGGTAGTCTTCCAGCACCTTGCCCAGCGCATCGATCGGCGCCGTGCCCGGCGCTCCCCGGGTCACCGCGTGCAGCGAGGCGAACGGACCCTGGACGATCATCTCCAACTTGTCTTCCAGGCCGGCGGCGGCACCGATCCCGCCCAGGCCCAGCGTGGCAGCGCTGCTCATCTCCTGCTTGAGCCGGCCCAGTTTGTCGACCGCCTGGTCGACCCGCGTCGAGGCGCTGGAATCGGTGCGGATCAGGCTGGTCTCACGGGCCGCGGCGCGGGTCAGCAACAGCAGCGGCGAATCGACGCTGGCCAGGATGCGGGTGACGGCGATGGTGTCGGCCAGACCGCTGCGCGCAACCAACCTGACATCGTTCAGGTAGTCCTGCCAGACCTTGGCATATTCGGTCAGGTACAGGCGCGAGATCTGCTGGGATTGCTGCAGGGTCTCGGCCGGATTGGGCAATGGGCGCTTCGAGGATGAGGTGCTGCGCCCCAATACCCACGCGTCCTCCAGCCCGATGTCCGCCAGCGCCGCCGCCAGCTCCTTCTGGAACAAGGCGTAGCCCCGCACCGTGTAAAGCCCCGGGATACCGGTGTTGAGCGCCTGCTTGCTGGAGCGCGCGAGCACGTTCGGCGCCTCGGCGCCGGCGACAGCGGCGATCGTGAATTCAGGCGGTTCCGGCCCCAGCAGGCGCGCCTTGATGCGGCTGTAGGTGCGGTGCGCAGGGGCTTGCTGGTTGAGGATCTCGCGCGCGCTCCTGACCAGTTCCTGATTCAACGGGAACGGCGAAATGACCACGCGCTCGCGCAGCAGCGCATCGAGGTGTTCATCGAGCTGCTTGCGCTGCTCCAGCGTGCTGGTGGAGGCGGAACGATCCCAGTCGGTCCGGATCCAGAGCTTCAACGCCTCGGCATCAAAGCGTCCCTCGCCGCTGAGCATCAGATAGGCTTTCAGCGACTGGTACAGGTAATCCGCATTGCCTTGCGGCGCGCTGCGCAGCAGGCTCTCAAGGCGGCCGGCGATGCGCGGCAAAAAGGCCTGATCGAGCAGCCGGGTGTAGGTCAGCTGTCCGGCAGCATCGAGCTTGCCGCCCTGGTAGAGCCCGTACCGATAGCCCCAGGGCACGTGATTGAAGTCAAACTGGTTGCTCCAGGCCACCTCGCGCGCCTGGTTCAGCAGCGGCAGCAAGCGCGCGGCGTCTTCACGCGCGGGCGGGGAAATCGCCTCGACACTGGTGCGCAAAGCCTGCGCCCGGTCCGCCACTTCTTCCACATAGCGCGCGTTGTTGCCAAAGCTGACCCAGGGTGACCACACCACATTGGCAAAGACAAAGAGGAGCCCGCAGGCCGCCATGCCGGCGCGGCGAAGCCAGCGCATGTGCCGTTCAGCCGCCAGGTTGCGCCCGGCGATGAAGTGCTCGGGAAAGATGACTTTCTGCAGCAAGTCCTGCAGAAAAAAACTCTTGCCGGTCGCACCGCTGGAATCGACGCCTGCAATTCTGCTGTTGATGTGGAATGTGCGCTGCATCGCGCCCAGAACGCGGTCGAACGGCGTGCCTTCCTGCGTGCCGGAGGTGAAGTAGACGCCGCGCAGCAGCGGCTGTTCGCTGAACTTGGATTCACTGAACACCGAGGCCAGCAGCCGTCCCAGCACATCGCGCAGGCCGGCGAGCTGCTGCGGCAGCGTGAAGGCCAGCGCCCGGCGCGACAGGTCGGGCTCGGCCAGCAGTCGTTCGTGCATGCCGTCGTTGAGGCGCTGGTAGAGCAGATCGAATTCCTGATTGAAGGTCTCCCGCACCGCGATGGCGCCGGCTGTCTTGGGATCGTAGGGCAGCGTAAAGCCCCAGACCTGCGCCCGGTCTTCACGGGTGAAGTTGAGAAAATACTCCAGAAAGCCCGACAGCAGATCGGTCTTGGTCACCAGCACATAAACCGGAAACTGCACCCCCAGCCCATCGCGCAACTCGGCCAGCCGCGACTTCAGCGTGGCGGCATGGACTTCACGCTCCTGCGCCGTCATCTGCAGCAGATCCGACACCGACAGCGTCAGCAGCACGCCATTGAGCGGCTGGCGCGGGCGAAAGCGCTTGAGCAGGCTCATGAAGCCCTGCCACTCGGCCTTGTCGACGACCTCGTTGCTTTCCTGCGTCGTGTAGCGCCCGGCGGTGTCGATCAGCACCGCCTCGTTGGTGAACCACCAGTCGCAATTGCGGGTCCCGCCGACGCCGCGGATGGCGGCCTTGCCAAACTGTTCAGCCAGCGGAAAAGTAAGCCCCGAATTGACCAGCGCCGTGGTCTTGCCCGACCCCGGCGCGCCGATAAAGGCGTACCACGGAAGCTGGTAGACATACTGCCTGGACAGACCCGCGAGAAAGCCACTTTTTTCGCTGGCTGAAAAGCGCGTCTTCTTCAGAACCTCGGCAGCGTCCTTGAAGCGCCGGTTCAGCTCTGCCACTTGCTCACTGCCGACCGCCGGCCCCTGGTCCGGCTTGGCCGCCTGCATCCGGCTCAGCTGGCCCAGCAGGGCCCCGTTCACATTGCGCTCACGCCACCAGCGGACCAGCAACCGGAGCAGCCAGAGCAGCCACAGGCCAAGGATCACGCTCCAGCGCACCCATTCGGGTCCGAGCGGCTGCCACTGGGCGCCGGAAAAAGACAGCGCAAACAGCGGCCCGACAAACCAGATGACAAACGACAGCACAAGCAGCAGCAGGATCGTCAGCGTGGTGCGGTTGATGATCCGGCCCAAAAAACTGCGGATGGAACTGAACACAGGCCGTCCTCCTACGGTTTGCCGGCGGCGGCGTTGAGTTCGCGATCGCGCTCTTGCGGCGACAACAGCAAGGTCACCTCGACACGGCGATTGCGGGAGCGGTTTTCGGCGCTGTCGTTGGGTGCCAGCGGGTCGCTGTCGGCGCGCCCCTCGGCCCGGATGCGGTTTCTGACCGTCAGTCGCTCGTCGATGATGCGCCGCACCACGTCGGCCCGCGCCTGCGACAACTCATAGTTGGAAGGAAAGCGCATGGTGCGGATCGGCACATTGTCGGTGTAGCCGGTCACCAGCACGGTGCCCGGCACAGTATTGAGGGCGTCCGACACCCGCGCCAGCACCGGCAAGTAGCGCGATTTGACGTCGGTGGAGCCCGAATCAAACAGGCCATCGCCGCGCAGCGTCACCACGCTGCGCTCGGCTTCGTCGCGCACCGTGACCAGTCCCTCGCGGACTTCCGGCTCCAGAAACTGCGCGAAACGGTTGACCGGCGCCGGTTTGACCGCCAGCGCGACCGCCTGCGCCTTGGGCAGGCGGATGCCGCTGATCGCGCTGAAAACCTCGCTCGACCTGCCACCCAGAACAAAGGAATAAAAAAAGAAGATGACCGCCAGCACCAGCAGGGTGACACCGACCGTGATCCACAGCGGCAGAAAACCCCACTTGGCCTTGCCGTCGGACTGTGCGCCGCGCCAGTGCTGTGAAAGACCCTTGCCGTATTCGCCGCGCGCGGCGGTGATGATGTCGACCAGGCGCAGGCGCAAGGTTTCAAGCTGCGTGCGGCCGTTGTCGACAACGCCAAAACGACCCTCGAATCCCAGCGCGATGCAGACCGCCATCATTTCGATCAGATCAAGATGTTTTTTCGGGTCCTGCACCAGACGCGCCAACACCTGAAAGAACTTCTCGCCGCCCCAGGTCTCGTTGTGAAACGTGACCAGCAGACTGTGACGCGACCAGGCGCCGCCGCCGCCCCACGGGGTCTTGGCCGCGGTCTCGTCCAGCGCGGTGCACAGCGCGTAGCGCGCGCCTATCAGGGTTTCCGGCGCCACCAGCGCCTCGCGTGCTCGGCGCTCGAAAAGCTGCACCTGCTCGACCAGGTAGTTGCGCAGCTGCTCCGGATCCGGGTGGTAGGCCATCACGCGGATCTGGGGAATCATGTTAAGCAGCGGATTGGCGGCCAGCGCCAGCGGATTGGCACCACTGAGTATTTCCGGCAGGTCGGCGGCCAGCGCCGGCCCGGCCGACAGCGGGGCTGCTGCCGGCGCTGCATGACCAGTTGTGGCGGGGGCCGCGCCGGACTGCGCCGCGAACACCGCAAACGGATCCAGGTCAAGCGGCGGATTGGCTGGCGTGCTCATGTCCGGATCGCCCAGAGTTCAAGCTTCAAGCCCGGGAAGTCACCGGCGATATGCAGCGCCAGACCGCCCGAGCGCTCCAGCCCGCGCCAGAACTCGCTGCTGGTGTCGAGCTCGAAATAGTTGTTGCCCGCGTGGTAGGGAATCTGGCGCGGTGCCACCGGCAGCGGGCGCAGACCAACGCCGGGAAGATGCAGATTGACCAGATCGCGAATGCGCTCCACCGGTCCAATCTTCACCTGGGTCGGGAACTGCTTGCGCACCTGCTCGCCGGGCAATTCGGTCGCCACAGCCAGCACAAAGGTGGCAGTCTTGATCAGGTCCGGATTGGCGATGACGGCCACGCGGACCCCGTAGGCGCGCTCCATCAATTCGATCTGGAACGCATTTTGTTCAAGCACCATCGACAGGGAACGACGCAGGTCGGCCATCAGCGGCAGGAAACAGGAGGCCAGCGCATCGTGGTTGTAGGCCGGATAGTCTCCGGGGCGCCGGTTGTCGCGCGTGAAGGTCGTGATGTCGCCGGCCAGCGCCAGCAGCTCGGCATAGAGGCGCTCCGGATGCAGGGTTCGCAACTGCGCCAGATGAACGACCAGCGGTTCATAACGATTGACCAGTTGCAGCATCAGGAAGTCGGCCACTTCGGACACACCGCCACGCCCGGGCGCCGACAGGCGGGCCGCCAGCGCCTCGCCGCGATGGTGCAGCAGACCGGCCAGCTCACGCAGGAAGCCGCCGAGCAGCGGGCTTTCATGCGCGACGACCAGCGGCGCAATGTGGTTCTCGTCGAGCGCCACCGACAGGTCGTTGCGCCGTTCGGTGACCTGGCACACGCCCAGGGTCATCCATCCCTGCGGCACTTCGTCTTCAGGCAGCAGGCGCAGGCGCAGATGGGCGACCTGAATCGGGGCCGGATCACCGCCCACCGAGTTCTGGTCCGGGCAATCCTCGTCCGCCACCGAGTAACGGGCCAGCGACCGCCCGTCATCTTCGAAAGACACCTCCTCGCTGCCCTGGCGGTACACCGGCAGGCACAGCAGGATGCGTTTGGCCTTGACGGTTTCCGAAATATTGACGATGCTGGGCGTGTCATTCACGCCCGGAAACGAAAACGGCGTGCCGTCGGGCATCACGCCGCAGGCGCTGGCGAGCGCTACCTTGCCAATCGCCAGCGCCGCGTCATCCAGCACCAGCGAATGAAAACCCCAGAAGTGACCTTCAGCCGACAGCAGCAGCTGGCGTTGCGCGAACTCCTGATAGCGCTGCACCTGCTGGAAGTGCTGCGGCCGAAGAAACATGCCCTCAGACCACACCACACGACTACGATCACCCATTTAGACCTCCAGCGGCTGCCCGATTCGCTGCCATGTTAAAACGCCCGTACGACTTGTTCATTATGTTCGACGGCCTTCTTGTAATTCTCAACCTTCTTCTTGAGCTCGGAGAAAGCCTTGGTGTAGCGCGTCATCGCTTCGGTGACCTGGGCGACGCCCTTGACGACGGTTGCGGCCAGGCTCAGAACATCGCCATTGGAGGCGGAATCCACCCCTTCACCCAGGGTTTCGATGGCGTCAGAAAGATCGGTCTTGGCTTTCTCCACCACCTCCTTGACCTCCTGATAGTCCTTCATCGCCTGGTTGACAAGCGCTACGTCCTCATTCAACAGCTTGGACGCCGTATCCATCTTTTGCGTCGCCTGATCAACAAACGACTTGGTGTCTTCGATTGACTTGGCCAAAGCATCAGTCACCGCCATTTTCAACTCCCTGCGGCGGCAACATCGCCGCCCAATTCAAAACCAGTCAGTGTTTTGTGCGTCTGCGACAGCACCCGTCTGAGTGCATCGGCAGCGACGGCAAAACGCTGATTCAGCACGGCGCCAGCCCGAGCAAATTCCTTCGGGTAAAGACACAACAGCATGCAATGCGCCGCCGCAGCCCGATCAGGCGCGTCACGCAGGCGCTGCAGCACGCGATCAAGCGGCAACTCGCGCTTGGCTGGTCGCAGCTTGACCAGCGTACGGCACAACAGCTCCTCGCGTACCGGATCTTCCGTCGCCACCAGCATTTCTGCGACATGGCGCGCCGCGGGTCGCGCTGTCTCACCGAGTTCACCGAGTGCGTCCAGTGCCGCCATCGACTCTTGAACGGTTCGCGCGTCAGCCGCGACCTTGACCAGTGCAGCCAGAGCCGCACCATGGGGATTGAGGCTCGCCAGAGCGGCGTACGCGGCAATGCCGGTAGGCACAAGCGCTGTGCCCGACAGCGAACGCATGACAAAGGCCTCGACAGATCGCTGTGCCGCACCGTCGTCGCCGGCACTGCGCGCCAACGCCAATAATGCCTCCAGGGTCCACTGCGCCGGTGCGGTGCGCGCCATGCAGGCGGCAATCGCACCCTGAGCGCTGCGGGCAAAGGGCGAAAAAGCATGCAGGGCCACCTTGCGCGCACCGTTATCAGCATCCAGCAGCAACTGACAGATCGAATCCATAGCCTCCGCAGGCAGGCAGCGCAACCGGTACATGGCATGGGCGGCGGCAATGCGAACCGGTAACTGGTGCGCTGGCGCAAGCATTGCGGCCAAGCTGGCCTGCACCGGATCAGCGGCGCGCCCAGGCTGCAAAGCACCCAGGGCGGTCGCCACCAATTTCAGCGCCAGCGGGTCACCCTGGCTGAGATCGGCGGCGCGCACCAACTCGTGAACACAGTCGTTGATCGGGGCGCCGGGTTGCAACGCCATACCCAGCGCAAGAACACGGGTCGTCGGTTGTGCCGCAACCAGATTTTGCGCCAGTACCGCCACGGGCCACAACGTGATTGCAGTCAGTGCGGTCTGCGCTGGTCTGACGGGCGTGGAAGCGGAATTCATGTTGAGCTACACCATATTGCCGACACCGGGCGTGTAGAGCGGCGAAACAACGCTGGTGGTGACGAGCGCACCGGAGACATTGAGCAGACCCGTCACGTTGACGATACCAACCAGGTTGATCACAGGCGCT
>JBMOJJ010000498.1:0-2136 GCA_049315845.1 Rhodoferax sp. | reverse complement strand
GCCAAGGGAAGACACCACACCGCCGGTGACGAAGACAAATTTGGTCATGTCAGAGTGAGCTGTGTGCCCAGTCGGGTGGAAATGGGGATTATAGAGGTGCTACATTGCGCACCATGAATGATCTCGCAGGAAAACACATTGTTTTGGGCTTGACAGGAGGCATCGCCTGCTACAAGGCGGCCGAGTTGTGCCGGGCCCTGATCAAGGAAGGCGCGACGGTTCAGGTGGTGATGACCGCGGCCGCGCAGCAATTCATCACGCCAGTGACCATGCAGGCCTTGAGCAATCGCCCGGTTTATGAGTCTCAATGGGATGCGCGCGAGCCCAATAACATGGCTCACATCAACCTGAGTCGCGAGGCCGATGCCATTCTGATTGCACCCTGCAGTGCCGACTTCATGGCCAAACTATTGCACGGACGGGGTGACGACCTGCTCAGCCTGCTCTGTCTGGCGCGCCCGATCGGGCAGGTGCCGCTGCTGGTCGCGCCGGCGATGAACCGCGAGATGTGGGCTCATCCCGCCACTGTCCGCAACGTGACCCAGCTGAAGGCTGACGGCGCGACGGTTTTCGATGTTGGCTGTGGCGAACAGGCCTGCGGCGACAGCGGCGACGGCCGCATGCTCGAAGCTCTGGAGTTGTTGCAGGAGGTGGTGGCGTCTTTTCAGCCCAAGATCCTTGCCGGCCGTCAGATGCTGGTCACCGCCGGGCCAACCTACGAGGCGATCGATCCGGTGCGCGGCATCACCAACCTTTCGAGCGGGAAGATGGGGTTTGCGATCGCCTGCGCGGCCCACGAGGCGGGCGCCGCGGTCACGCTGGTGGCCGGTCCGGTGCACCTGCCGACGCCGCGCGGCGTCAGTCGAATCGATGTCAGTTCGGCGCAGCAGATGCTGGAAGCAACCATGGCGCAGGCCCCGAAGGCGGACATTTTCGTCGCGACCGCGGCCGTGGCCGACTGGCGCCCCGCCAATGCGGCGGAACGCAAGATCAAGAAGGACGGTTCCGGCGCGATGCCAGCGCTGGAATTGATCGAGAACCCGGACATCCTGGCGACTCTGGCCCGGTCCGAACGCGCCCGCTCCGGTGCTCTTTATTGCGTTGGTTTCGCCGCTGAGAGCCACGATCTATTGGCCAATGCGCAGGCCAAGCGCCTGCGAAAAGGCGTGCCCCTGCTGGTGGGCAACATCGGTCCCGCGACCTTTGGACAGGATGACAATGCGCTGCTGCTCGTGGATGGGTCGGGCACGACCGAGATGGCGCGCGATTCAAAGATTGCACTGGCGCGCAGGCTGATCGCCGAAATTTCCGCAAGAATCCCCAACCGAGGCGCGCTTCATGAAGATTGACGTCAAGATCATGGACCCGCGCATGGCAGACCAACTGCCGGCCTACGCAACGCCGGGCAGCGCCGGGCTCGATCTGCGAGCCTGCCTGGCGGCGCCGCTGACGCTGGCACCCAATGCCTGGGAGCTGGTGCCGACCGGGATCGCCATTTACCTGGCGGATCCGGCTTTTGCGGCGCTGATCCTGCCGCGTTCGGGTCTGGGTCACAAGCACGGCATCGTGCTGGGAAATCTGGTCGGGTTGATTGACAGCGACTATCAGGGACAGCTGATGGTCAGCGCCTGGAACCGCAGCAACACCGCCTTCACGATCGAGCCGATGGAGCGCATCGCGCAACTGGTCATTGTTCCCGTTCAGCAGGCGCAGTTCAATGTGGTGACGGAGTTCCCTGCCAGCGTGCGCGGGGAGGGCGGTTACGGCTCCACCGGCAAGTCCTGAGCTCAGTGCACAGTGCCGTTGCCTGGGGCGTTGCTGTGCAGCGGCTGGATCCTGAAAAAACCTGTTCCCGCCGAGCCTCGCGCGATCTCCTCGTCGCTCGCCTCGCGAATCGCCGCCACCCTCAGTTTCAGGCGCAAGGCGATACCCGCCAGCGGATGATTGGCATCGAGTACCACGTGATCGGGGTAGATGTCGGTAACGGTAAAGAGCGCGTCCCCGGGCGCGTCCGGATTGCAGCCAGCGGGCAGTGACGCGCCTTCAAAAGTCATGCCCTCGTCCAGTTCGGCCGGAAACAGTTTGCGGGACTCCAGAAACACGAGTTGATCGTTGAAGTCGCCAAAGCCCTGTTCC
>JBMOJJ010000497.1:0-2145 GCA_049315845.1 Rhodoferax sp. | reverse complement strand
GAGGAAAGAGGCCCGCCGCTGTCTGGTCGAAGGTCGCGGCCATCGCTACGACCCGACCGTGATCGACCGGCTGGAGCCATTGCTCGATTTCGATGAAAGTGACGAAATCGATGAGATCCGCGTCACCGCCGGCCATCTGCAGGAGGGTATGCGGCTGACGCGAGATTTTCTGCATCGCGATGGATTCCTGCTGTTGTCACGCGGCACCCTTCTGGATCGACGTCTGATCGAACGGTTGGCCGCTGCCGAACGGGAGGCAGGACGCAGTTCAGAGATCCACGTGCAGCGGGAGCGCGAGAAGCGCTGATGATCGGACTGGCAGCCTGAGATACGCGCTGTCAGTGAAAGTGTTGTCGCGTCCACATTACCGGGCTTCGCAGCGGGCGCCCTGAGGCAGCTATCGGTTGACTGCCCGCAGAACCGATTTCCAGGATCCCCTGCGGGAGATCTTGGATTGAGCTACCTGTGCCAGGGTCTAAAGCAGTTCTATGGCAGAGCCAGCGCGTCTCGCAGTGAACTTGGTCGCCGGCCAGGTTTCGAGAAGCGTTGACAGGCGACTGTTCCCGGCCTCAACGCCGTCGCAATGGTAATGATGGGGCAATAGGTGCTTGTGTTTTCGCCTTCGGATTGGAGGACGGCGCCCGTTGATTTGACTATGGCTGGCAAGACAACGCAAATGAAACCTGAAGGGCTGCTTTCAGTCTTCCGACCGCCACCGCGATTGACCGGTTCGCACTTTCACCACCGACCGCCATGGGCATTTTGTTCACGCTCACGACCGGCAGGTGTACGGTCGCTCAGTTTGATCAAGGACTGAACGTCAAATCGGCGCAATTTGAAAGTGCCGGTGGTGCGACATCTGTCGCATCGATCGATGTGACAGATGTTTCACTGCGACAACAAAGCGTCGCATTGTCACAGCCGCACTGGGGCTGTCTCGCTTCTACCCGGCGTCAATGGAAAAGACAGTATTGGAGCATCCACCAAGGCATAGTGGCACGCGATTTGCAATGCTCGACAGCAAGTCCCTACAGGAATCACCACCTATGTCCGAAGCCGGATCAAGCCGCACACCCTGCATCGGCGTCATCGCCAACCCGGTGTCGGCGCGCGACATTCGGCGCATCGTCGCCAATGCGGGCAACCTCCAGATAACTGATCGCGTCAGCATGTTGCTGCGCGTACTTGGCGCTGCCGGCAGCATGGGCGTGAAGAAGGTGCTGATGATGCCGGACTCGGGCGGCGTCAGCGCGATGCTGCTGCGCAGCCTGCAACGCGAACTGCAGCTGCAGCACAACTTCCCGCAGATTGAATTCCTTGACATGTCGCCTACGACCACCGTCAACGACACCTTTCTGGCCGCCCGCATGATGCGCGACGCCGGCGTCAAGGCCATCATCGTGCTCGGTGGCGACGGCACGCACCGCGCTGTCGTGCGCGAATGCCGCAACATCCCGATTGCCGGCATGTCAACCGGCACCAACAACGCCTTCCCTGACATGCGCGAACCAACCATCACCGGCATCGCCGTCGGCCTCTATGCCAGCGGCAAGCTCAGTGCTGCGCAGGCGTTGGTTCAGAACAAGCTGATCGAAGTCTCAATCAACGAGGGCGAGCGGCGCGACATCGCGCTGGTTGATGCGGTGATCTCGACCGACCGCTTCATCGGAGCGCGCGCTTTGTGGAAGATGGAGAACCTGGCTGCGGTTTACCTGACTTTTGCCGATCCGCAGGCAATTGGCCTGTCGGCCATCGGTGGCCTACTGCAACCGGTGGGCCGGCGCGAGCCTGGCGGCCTGGCGATCACCCTTAGTGACGACCCGCTGCTGCGCCGCGTGCAACTGCTGGCGCCAATTGCGCCTGGCATGGTGCGCCCGGTCGGCATTGCGCACTGGGAGGCAATGCCGGCCAACCAACCGTTCACGGTCGCGCTTGACGCGGGCGTGGTGGCGCTCGATGGCGAACGCGAGATGACTTTCGATTCCGGCGACCGCGTGCAACTCACGCTGGTCGAGAACGTTTTCCCCACGGTGGACGTGGCCGCTTGCATGCAGTTTGCCGCATGCAATGGCCTGCTTCGCCTTTCTTCACAGCCAACCTAAACAGGAGACAACACAATGGCAGCCAGCAACCCGTTCCCCTTGA
>JBMOJJ010000137.1:0-9561 GCA_049315845.1 Rhodoferax sp. | reverse complement strand
TCTGGCATCTCACCACCGGCGAGTGGCGGCATTACATCCCGACGCTGCAGAACGTCGCCGCCATCGCGAAGTACTACTCATCGGGCATCTTCAAGGATGAGCCGCATCCATTCCGGCCCAGCCTGAGCAACAAGCACAACCCTTTGCAGCGGCTGACCTATCTGGCCGTGCTCACCTTGCTCAGTCCCCTGATCTGGTTTACCGGCTGGCTATACCTGTTTTATGCCGACTGGGCGGCCTGGGGACTGGGCAATCTGCGCCTGGAGTGGATCGCCACCGCACACACGGCGGGTGCCTTCCTGATGCTGGCTTTCCTCATCTCGCACCTTTATCTTGCCACCACCGGACACAAGCTCACTTCGCAGGTGAAAGCCATGATCACCGGCTGGGAAGATCTCGGCGACGAAGCCCCTGCGGGCAAGCACAGCTAGCGCAGGCATTCAGATTTTTTGCTGTTGAACCAACTAGGAGAAATTGATGGACAAACTGTTCAAGAAGAAATTGCTGGTCGCGCTGATCGCCAGCATGGTGTTGCCGCTGGCTGCGATGGCTGCAGAGGCCGACCTGCTCAACAAGATCGAGGCGATGTCACGCGAACTCGAGGCCCTGAAGCAGCAGGTCAAGGCGAACGAAGCGAAAGCGGCGCAGACCGCGGAACAGGTCAAGGCCGTGGCGGCCAAATCGGACCCTGGCGCAATCGATGAGTTGAAGAGCCAGGTGACCAAACTTGAGGACAAGTCTCTCAGCAAGTGGCTCACGGTGGGCGGCAACTATCGCTTCCGCTATGACAACCTGGAGGGACAGAGCAAGACCTTCACCGACGTCAACGCCACCTTCGCCAATGCGCAGCAGAAGCTGCAGGCCGACTTCTTTGCCAATCCATCGACTGTGCCGGGCTCGTCGAGCTACTTCGGCGCGCCACAGGCCGGTGGTATGTCGACGGCGGGTGCCTTGAGCGGACTGATGGGTTTTGCGCAGGGAATGAACGGCGTTGCCACCTATGACCAGGCGCGCGCCTTCCTCGGCAATCCGATGAACGCCGGCATGGTCCAGGGCATGGGCGCCTTCGCGGCCACGCTGCCCGCTTACAAGCCGGCAAACAGCAGCCTGTACACCAATCGCTTTGATCTGGACCTCCAGGCCAAGGCCACACAGGACGTCAGCGTCACGGCAAGCCTGATGATGTACAAGGTCTTTGGCTCGCAGGATGAATCGTCGATCGTCAACGCCGGCAGCGCGCCCTTCTTCGCCGACCGTGTTGGCGTTTTTGACGGCACACTGAGCCATATACCGTCGAACAGCTATCTGAACGTCGACCGTTTCTATGCCACCTGGAGCAACATCGCCGACAAGGAGATGTGGTTTTCCATCGGTCGACGGCCGACGACCAGTGGCGCGCCCAGCAATCTGCGCCTGAACAACCCGCGTCCGGGCACCGGCGGCACGCCGTCGCTGCTGATCGATTACGCGTTCGATGGCATGACGCTCGGTTATGCGCCCGACATCGACGGCCTGCCCGGTGCCTACGGCAAGTTCTGCTATGGCCGCGGCTTCGAGAGCGGATTCACCAATGCGCTGGGCAACTCGCTGGCCGATACCAATATGGTCGGAATGTCCATCGTTCCCATTGACACCGACCCGTTGCGCGTCTGGCTGATGTGGGATCGGGGCATGAACGTCTTTGACGCGCCGACCATGAACAATACCTACTTCGGCAATACCACGGCCAAGACCAATCTTGGCGACATTGACTGGCTGGGTCTGGGCGCGATGGGCACGATCAAGAAAGTGGGTCCCGGCGATCTGAGCTGGTTCGCGGACTGGGCCATGAGCAAGACCCACCCGAACAACAATGTTTCATCGCAGTTCGGCTTCCAGGGTCTGATGACCGGCTCCTTCTTCAGCCCGGAGTCGCCGACCAGCAAGACCGGCAACGCGATCTACGTCGGCATGCGCTACGACCTGCCGTCCAAGACCAAGCTCGGCTTTGAATACAACCACGGCTCACAGAACTGGATCACCTTCGCTCCCGCCGCCGATGACATGTGGACCGCAAAGCTCGGCACGCGCGGCAACGTCTTTGAGGCCTACCTGATCCAGGAACTCGGCAAGGCGCCGATCTCCTCCTTCTTTAGCAAGGCCTTCTTCCGACTGGGCGTCCAGCATTACACCTTCGACTACAGCGGCAGCAACAACTGGGTCGGCGCGCCGGTCGAAATGAGCAGCGTCAATGGCCAGATGATGACGACGACGCCGCTACAAAGCGCCACCGATATCTACGCGACTTTCGAGGTCAAGTTCTAAAAAACCCGACCGGCCGGCGACGTCGCTGTTGCCGGCCCCTCTTCAATTTCTTATAGGAGTTCAAAATGAAATCGAAACTTTCAACACTCATACTGAGCGCCGTGCTCGCCGTCTCGGGCGCGACTTTTGCCGTCAGCGCCGCAGCCGAAGAAGGCAAGATGGTCGGGCCCGTCACCAAGATCAAGCTCGCGCCCGACGGCAAATCGGCGACCGCGATTCTGAAGGACGCCAAGACCGGCGAGCTGGTGACCATCACCGTGACCGACGATCTGACCCTGGACAAGTTCAAGGACAAGCGCATCGTGGAAAGCGACGAGATCCGCGCCCGTTATGAGAAGGATGGAAAGAACACGGCCAAGTCCTTCAAGAAGACGGCCGGGTGCTGACCGGCGGTCTTGTCGTCCAACGCGTTTCGCCTTGAATTCCACACGGGCCGTCTGCCCGTGTTGGCTGGCGCGCAAACAGATTCAATTTTTGAGAGGTGTGAACCATGGAAAGATTCAACTTGACGAAGCTGGCAGTTGTCGTTGCCCTTGGTCTGGGTTCGGCCGGCGCGTCGCTTGCCGATGTGCTGACAGGAAGCGTCAAGACGGTGACCAACACGGCCCGGTCGATCGCGGTCGAAGTCGCCGGCAAGGGCGTGATTGTGTTCAGGTTCGACGGCACGACGCAGTTCAAGAATGCCGATTCAGCCAACGACATCATCGCGGATGAAGTGGTCACGGTCGACTTTTCGCAGGCTGGAGTGGAGAACCTGGCGAAGAGCATTACCAGGGTCATTGCGCCGCTGCCTGCCGGGGTCACGCGCATTGCCGCGGCAGAGCTGCAACAACTGGTGAAGAAGGGTGGCGAGAGTTTCCTGCTGATAGATTCGCGCCCCGGCGGTCGCTACAACCAGGGGCACCTGCCAGGCGCGGTGTCGATACCCCTGAATGAACTCGAGAAGGATGGCGAGAAGCTGTTGCCGGCGGATCGGGCGAAGACGCTCGTGTTCTATTGCGGCGGGCTGTCCTGCATGCTCAGTCCGAAGTCGGCAACCATCGCCGTCAAGCTCGGCTTCAAGGATGTCCGGATGTACCCCGAGGGTGAACCAGGCTGGAAGAAACTCGACTTCCCCACCGAATCCAGTCTGGCGTTCGTCAAGACCGGCAATCTGGTGCTGATTGACCTCAGGGCTGCTGACAAGGTGGCATCCGGCCATATCCCGCGCGCGGTCAACATTGCGTTTGCCAACCTCAGAAATGCGGAGAAGCAGTTTCCTGAATTTCATGGCGCGCCCCTTGTCTTCTATTCGGACAAGGACGAGGAGTCGAACGAAGCACTTGAGTGGACCCGGGAGTGGGAGTACAAGAACGCCACCGTCTTTCCCGGCGGCGCGAAGGCGTGGCTGGCAGCCGGGAACCCGCTGGTCACCGGCGCTGCAGCGAGCAAGATCAGTTACGTGCGCAAGCTGGCCGAGGGCGAGGTGTCGATCAAGGACTTCGATGAAGCCATCAAGAGCGGCTCCCATCTTGTGATCGACTCCAGGACGACCGAGGAATTTGGCAAAGCGCATCTGGCCAGGGCCGTGAATATCCCGGCCGAGGAGATGGCGGGCCGCTACGGCGAAATTCCAGCCGGCAAACCGGTGCTGGTCCACTGTTCAACCGGTACCCGGGCCGAACTGGCTTATGACGTGCTCAAGGAGAAAGGGATCAAGGTCCGCTACCTCAGGGCCAATGTGGAATTTGGTCCCGGTGAGAAGGTCGTGATCAAGGAATAGTGCTTCGACCTGGTTGAGTGCCCGGGTCAAAGCAGATGGCGGAGTCGGACGGGCCCGATTTCCGGTGCAAAATGTGATTGCAAGGAAACTGGACACCATGACTCAAGCCATCTTTCAGTTCGGACAAAAGCTGCCCGACTTCGACGTTCCAGTTCTCAATGAACGCGCGGTTCGGGCCAGTGCGGGCATCCTGTTTTTCTTTGCCTTCATCGCCTTCATGAACGCCTTTCTGCTGGGCAACTTTCAGCCGACAAGAGTGTTTGTAGTGGTCTTCCTGATCGACTTCACGATCCGCATCTTCATCAACCCGGTTTATGCTCCAAGTCTGATCATTGGCCAATGGGTGGTGCGCAAGCAGCAGCCGGAGTTCGTGGGAGCACCGCAAAAGCGTTTTGCCTGGGCGATCGGTTTTTTGTTGGCCCTGGCAATGCTTTACCTGATGGTGCTCAAGAATGTGATTGGGCCGATCAACATGATTGTTTGTTCCACCTGTCTGCTTCTTCTGTTTTTCGAAGCGGCCTTTGGCATCTGCCTTGGCTGCAAGGTGTACAACCTGTTCAACAAGGAAAAAGCGCAGCTTTGCCCCGGTGGCGTGTGCGAAGTGCCGCCGGACAAGAAGACAGGCACAAGCTTGGCTCAATGGCTTGTTGTGCTGCTGTTTCTCGCGATGGTGGGCATGACCGCGCAGTGGGTTTACGGTACTGGATCGCCGCGTCCCGCGCCAGCGCAAAAGGCCAGCGCCGTGTCGGCTGCCGACCCGGCCGAGGCCGAGCGCTGCCGCGTGCCCGAGTTTGCCAAGGCGATCGGCCATGAAGAGAAGTGGAAGCAGCACAACAACTGTCAATGAGATGGCATGAATATCACGTCTTCGATGAAACGCCGCCTGCTGCTGACTGCTGCGGTTTTACTGCTGGCCGGCCTTCTGGCCTTTGTGTTCCTGAGTTCGGGGCCGATGGCGCCGACGCGGGTGACCGTTGCCCGGGTCACTCAGGGTAGTTTCAACCCGGCGCTGTTTGGCATCGGCACGGTGGAGGCGCGCCGCGGCTGGATGATTGGACCGACAGCGGCGGGCCGCGTGCTCAGTGTCAAGGTCGATGTGGGTGACAGGGTCGCCAGCGGGCAGCTGATTGCCGAGATGGATCCGGTCGACCTGGAGCAGCGACTCGCCGCCAGCGAGGCATCGGTCGAACGCACGCTCAGCGGCCAGGCCGGCGCGACCGCCCTGCTGGCCGATGCGATCGCTCGGCGTGAACTGGCGGACATCAACTTCCGGCGCAACCAGGACCTGGCCGACAAGAAATTCATCAGTTCCGCGGCGCTGGAAGCGCGCTTGCAGGAGAAAGTCTCTGCCGAGGCGGCTTTGCAGGCGGCGCAAGCCAATCTGAAGGGGGCCGGTCAGGACCTGGTGCGATCGAAGGCGGACCGCGCCGCGCTGCAGCAGCAGCGCGGCAATGTGCGGCTGCTGGCCCCGGCCGAGGGTGTTGTGACCAGCCGTGATGCGGAGGCCGGCTCGACGGTGGTGGCGGGGCAGCCGGTGCTGCGCCTGGTCGATCCGGCCAGCCTCTGGATCAAGCTGCGCCTGGACCAGGGGCGTTCAGCCGGTTTGATGCCGGGTTTGAAGGCCCGCATCGTGTTGCGCTCCCGGCCACAGCAACCGCTGGAGGGCAGTGTGGCGCGGGTCGAGCTTGTCAGCGACAGCGTGACGGAGGAGCGGATTGCGCAGGTGGCGTTCAAGCAGTTGCCCTCGGGCATTGCGGTCGGCGAAATGGCGGAGGTCACGCTTGAGCTTGCCGCCACCGGCAGCGCGCCGCTGGTGCCGGCTGCCAGCATCGCGCGCCAGGGCGGCAGCACGGGTGTCTGGCGCATCGAATCGGGCCAGCCGGTCTTCATTGCGGTCAAGCTCGGGGCCAGCAGCCTGGACGGTCAGGTGCAGGTGCTCGATGGTCTGAAGGCGGGCGATGAAATTGTGGTCTACAGCCAGAAGGCGCTTGCCGTGGGCAGCCGCGTCCAGGTGGTCGACTCGCTGGTCAGGCCGGCCGCCGCTGGTGCCGTTCCATGATCAGCCTGGCGGGCCGCGACATAGTGCATGCGTGGCCAAAGTTTGTCCTTACCGGACTCGGCCTTGGCTTGCTGATCGGCGTCACGCTGAGCATGGCCGGGGTCTATCGGGGCATGGTCGACGATGCGCGCGCGCTGCTGAGCAACTCCGGCGCCGACCTGTGGGTGGTGCAAAAGGACACGCAGGGGCCGTACGCCGAATCCTCCAGCATCCGGGACGATCTTGTGCATGGCATTCTGGGCATGCCGGGCGTGGCGCGCGCCGCCAATGTGACCTACTTCACGATGCAGGTGCAGCAGGGCGGCAGCGAGGTGCGTGCGATGGTGGTCGGCATGGAGCCGGGGCAGCCGGGCGCGCCGGGCTATCTGGTTGCGGGACGCCATCTGACGCGCAGCCACTACGAGGCGGTGGCCGATATCAAGGCCGGCTTTGCGCTCGGGCAAAAGATACGGGTCCGTCGCCATGACTACCAGGTGGTGGGGCTGACGCAGCGCATGGTCTCCTCCGGCGGCGACCCGATGGTGTTTATCGCGCTGAAGGACGCGCAGGAAGCCCAGTTTCTCAAGGACAACGATGCGATCCTCAACGACCGGGCCCGCACCGCGGCCAATCCGGCCTTCAACCGTCCCGGCACGCCCGGTCTGCTCGACGCGGTGCAGGCGACACAGACCAGCAGCCACAATGTCAATGCGGTGCTGGTCCAGACCGAGCAGGGTCTGCCGCCCGAGCAGGTGGCCGGGCCGATCCGGCGCTGGAAGCATCTGGAGGTCTTCACGCGCGAGGGCATGGAGGACATTCTGGTGGCCAAGCTGATTGCCACTTCGGCCCGCCAGATCGGCATGTTCCTGGTGATTCTGGCAATCGTCAGCGCCGCGATCGTGGCCTTCATCATCTACACCATGACACTGGGCAAGATTCGGGAGATCGCGGTCCTCAAGCTCATCGGCACGCGCAACCTGACGATTGCCGGGATGATCCTGCAGCAGGCGCTCGGGCTGGGCCTGATCGGTTTCCTGGTCGGCAAAGTGGCGGCGACGCTGTGGGCGCCGATCTTTCCGAAATTCGTGCTGCTCGAGCCCGGCGATGCGGCCACCGGTCTGGCGGTCACGATGCTGATCTGTGCGCTGGCCAGTACGCTGGCGATCCGGGTTGCGCTGAAGGTCGATCCGGCCGAGGCCATCGGTGGCTAGGCCGGTCGGATTGCGAGGCCTCGGTTGAGCCATCCGTCTTCCTCCAGTGGCGCGCGCGGCATCGTGATCGAGGGCCTGCGCAAGGTCTATGGTCAGGGCGACACCGCGGTCGAGGCGCTCAGAAACGTCAATATGACGGTCGGCCCGGGCGAGGTGGTCGGGCTGGTGGGTCCGTCCGGCTCGGGCAAGAGCACGCTGCTCAAATGTCTGGGCGCCATCACCGAGCCCACCTCCGGCCGCATGGTGCTGGGCGGCAAGGTGATCTACGACGGCGGCTGGAAGATCCCGGACCTGCGCACGCTGCGACGCGACAGCATCGGCTTTGTGTTCCAGGCGCCGTACCTGATCCCGTTTCTGGACGTGACCGACAACGTGGCCTTGCTGCCGATGCTGGCCGGAGTGGCGAACGCAAAGGCGCGAGCGCGTGCGCTGGAACTGCTGCAGGCGCTCGACGTGGCGCACCGTGCGCGGGCGCAACCGTCGCAGTTGTCAGGGGGCGAGCAGCAGCGCGTATCGATCGCGCGGGCACTGGCCAATCGTCCGCCGGTGATTCTGGCCGACGAGCCGACCGCCCCCTTGGACAGCGAGCGTGCAATGAGCGTGATGCGAATTCTGAACCAGATGGCGCAGCAGTCGCAAACGGCCATCATCGTTGTGACCCATGACGAAAAAATCATCCCGACCTTCAAGCGGATCTACCATATTCGCGAGGGGCAGACCGTGGAGGAGGCCGGCGAAGGCAGGCCGTTGCAGGCACTGTCGTAGCATACCGGTCGAAACCTGCAGCAACCTGACCCTTCGAGCGAGCACCATGCAAGAACCGATTGTCCAATCTTTCTTTGACCGCGATACCGCCACCGTCACGCACCTTGTGCACGACCCCGTCACGCTGCGCGCGGCCGTCATCGACAGCGTGCTGGACTATGACGCGAAGTCGGGTCGAACCTCGCACGCGAGCGCTGACCAGGTCATTGACTGCATCGCAAGATCCGGCCTGCAAGTCGAGTGGCTGCTGGAAACCCACGCCCACGCCGACCACCTTTCGGCCGCTCCCTACCTGAAAAGCCGTCTCGGCGGCAAGGTGGCGATCGGGCGGCAGATCTGCGCCGTGCAGACCGTCTTCAGCAAGATCTTCAACGAGCGCGAGATCGATACCGGCGGCGCCGATTTCGACCACCTGTTCGACGATGGCGAGTTGTTCCAGATCGGCCAGTTGGAAGTCCGCGTCATGCACACGCCGGGGCACACGCCGGCCTGTCTGACCTTTGTGATCGGCAGCGACGCCTTTGTCGGCGACACCCTGTTCATGCCCGACTACGGCACGGCGCGCTGCGATTTTCCGGGCGGCGACGCTGCCAGCCTGTACCGTTCGATCCGCAAGGTGCTGGCGCTGCCGGCAGCGACCCGGCTCCATCTGTGCCACGACTATCCGCCCGCCGGGCGCGCACCGGCCTGGGTCAGCAGCGTGGCGCAGCAGCGTGAAAAGAATATCCATGTCCACGACGGCGTCAGCGAGGCGGAGTTTGTCGGCATGCGCACGGCCCGCGACAAGACGCTGGCGATGCCGGCGCTGTTGCTGCCGGCGATCCAGGTGAACCTGCGCGCCGGCAAATTGCCGGCGCCGCAGGACAACGGCGTGAGTTACCTGAAGATTCCGGTCAACGCACTCTGAACCTCAGGACATGGACTCCTCGACGCTCGCTGTTGCCATGGGTGCTGCCATCGGCCTGGTGATGGCGCTCACCGGCGCGGGGGGTGGCGTGATGGCCATACCGCTGCTGGTCTTTGGTCTGCACCTGCCGGTGCAACAGGCGGCCCCGGTCGGCTTGCTGGCGGTCGGTCTGGCAGCGGCCGTGGGTGCGGCGTTCGGCTTGCGCCAGCACATCGTGCGCTACCGGGCAGCCGCGCTGATCGGGGCCGTTGGCATGCTGATGGCGCCGATCGGCGTGCACCTTGCTCAGCGGCTTCCAAACCGGCCTTTGCTGGGCGCCTTTGCGCTGGTGCTGACCTACACCGCGTGGCGCATGCTCAAACGACCCACGCTGCCGACCGCGATGCCGGCGGCGGTGTTGTGCCGCGTCAACGATGTCGATCGGCGCCTGACCTGGACGCTGCCCTGCGCCCGCGCGCTGGCCGGAACCGGGCTGATCGCTGGCCTGCTCAGCGGTCTGCTCGGCGTCGGCGGCGGCTTTGTGATCGTGCCGGCTCTGCGGCGCTACACCGATCTGGAGATCCGCAGCATTCAG
>JBMOJJ010000496.1:0-2152 GCA_049315845.1 Rhodoferax sp. | reverse complement strand
GCCCTCTTTGAGGAAATTCTCCACCAGTATTTCCCCCTGCTGGAGCTGATGTCCGATCGGCTTGATGATCTGGAGGAATCTGTGCTCCGATCACCGAAACCAAAGCTGCTGTCCAAGGCTTTTCAGCTTCATTCAAACCTGCGCCGCGTCAGGCGTCAGCTTTGGCCATTGCTTAGTCAGATTCGACTATTTCTCCGACAGAATCAATCCGATTTATCGAGTGAATCTATCGAAAGATATCAGGATATCGAGCAGCATTTAAACCAGCTGTTCGAGGTGAGTGAATGGCTTCGGCATCAATGCGATGCCGTCAACCAAGCCTACATGGCGAGTGTAAGCAATCGCATGAATCAAGTGATGAAGACACTCACAATCATTTCAGTGATCTTTGCTCCGCTGACTTTTCTGGCCGGCATTTATGGCATGAATTTTGTCAATATGCCCGAGCTCAAGTGGCATTATGGATACTTTCTCAGCCTCTGTTTAATGGCTATTCTTGCAGGCTTGATGACCTACTGGCTATCCAGACGTGGCTGGTTTGATGACTGGACGACAAACCGCACTTGACCGCGTTGCCTCGCGCAGGTTCTCTTGTCGTTGGATATTGATTCGGTTAAGGGGCAAGATCATTGTCAATTTTGGCTTGCTCTTCCCAGTCAACCCAAGCAACAGGATGGGATTTGAGATAACAGCTGACAGCTTCTCCAATCGTGGCGAAAAAACGATTTTCACCAAATTTTGAAAACAGGCCAAAATTCTTGAGTTTATCCTTGACAGGATCCTTCATCTCAGCAAAGCAGAGTCTGATTCCAGCCTTTGTCAAGGAGTGATCCAGCTCTTCAAGAGTGTCCGCAGACGTTACATCGATACTTGTAACGGGTTCAGCTCCCACAACGAGCCAGTTCACTTGAGTTGGTGATGACTCCACAGCGATCATCACCCGGTCCCGGAACAATTCAGCATTCGCGAAAAACAGTGGTGCGTCCCATCGGAACAGAACCAGACCAGGAATCAGGCGCGACTCCGGATACCTGCTGATGTCGTGATAGCCCTTGATACCATCAACCCTTCCCAGAACAGCAGAGTAGGGACGCCAGCCATCCCAGAGAAACTCGATGACAGCAATGGCGATCGCCAGCCCAATACCCGGTATGGCACCAAAGACGGCGACCCCGGCCAGGCAGACCATCGACAACCAGAACTCCCAGCGCTGTATTCGGTAAATTCGTCGAAGATCAGCCACTTCGATCAAGGCGATCGCTGAGGCAATCACCACTCCTGCAAGGGCGGAGATCGGTAGATTTTGCAACAGGTTCGGGGCTGCCAGCAGCAACACCGCGACCGTGAAAGCTCCGACGACACCGGTCAATTGAGTCTTGGCGCCTGCAGCCTCGGCGACCGGAGTACGCGAAGCGCTGGCACTGATCGGCAGGCCCTGAAACAAGCCAGCGACCAGGTTGGCCGCGCCCAGACCGACCATCTCCTGATTGGGATCGATCCTGTCTCCTAGCCGCGCGGCGTAGGTTCTGGAAAGCACGCTCGTGTCAGCAAACGAGACAAGAGCGATGGCGAAGCCTCCCAGTAACACCGGCACGATGTCGTCGATTCCTGTCCAGGGAACAGCCATAGCAGGCAGACCTCTGGGAAGGGGACCGAGCACCGTCACGCCGAATCCGGTCGCGAGATTCAGGGCGGAGACGGTCACAGTCGCGGCCACGACAGCCAGCAGGACACCTGGGACTCGCTTGCTGTGCCTCAGCAGACCGATCAGCAGCAGGGTGCCGCCGCCAAGGGCCAGCGATACCCCGTTCGTCCTGCCGGCCAGTACCCCTGCAACGAAGGATTGTGATTCGATCAGCAGTCCCTCGCCCTTGACTGTGAAACCGAACAGGGCCGGTAGCTGGCTGAACAGAACGGTCAGAGCGATGCCATTCATGTAGCCGTAGCGGATCGGCTTGGAAAGCAACTCGGTGATGAAGCCGAGGCGGGCGGCTCCAGCAAGAACGCACAGGCTGCCGGAGACGATGGCCAACATTCCGGCCAAGGCCATGGCGCGCTGGGAATCACCTGCAGACAGGGGCAGCACGATGCCGAGGATCAGGGCGACGAGCGAGGAGTCCGGTCCCAACACCAGCATCCGGCTGGGGCCGAA
>JBMOJJ010000495.1:0-2152 GCA_049315845.1 Rhodoferax sp. | reverse complement strand
GCGGCTTGCAATTCGGTCGCCAGCATGGCCGTGTTTCCGCTGCAGGATGTGCTTGGCCTCGACAGCCAACACCGGATGAATCTGCCGGGCACCCAGGGGGGTGACAATTGGCGCTGGCGTTTTGACTGGAGCATGATGGGCAGCGAGCCGGCCCGGGTGCTGGGTCTGATCACGGCCGCCAGTGGCCGGGGTCCTTTTGAACTGCTGATCCGCGCTTGAGCCGTTGCAGGACGCGCGGCCCCTATCATGCACCCTCCATGGCTCAAGGCACTTCTCGCACCGCGCAGGCCACTGACTCCCGAACGGCAGCGTGCGGTGGATCTGATCGCCGCAATAGATGACGGTGGAATCCCCCTGAACCCGGCGCGCGTGAACGACATCGCCCGAAAGCTGGGACTTGAGGTATCGATCACGGCACCGGTCGAACAGACGATAGCGCGCATTCGTGTCGCCCTGGCGGGTACAGCGCAGTAGGCGCAAGACCGGCCGCGACGCGGTAAATTGGGGGTGGCGGAAAAGGCGGCCTGCGGGTGCTTGCCGTCCGAGCGCTTATGGCTCGCAGTCTGACTCGATCCAAGGTTGGCGCTACACGATGAAGTCGCCAGCGAGGCGGCGCGGCTCTGTGGCCACTACGCTGGAACCGACTGCTCTGCCTTTGCCGCCAGGGGACGACTGGCCACCCGGCGCATGCCAAACGCAATCGTTGTGAGGACAAGGACATAGGCTAGGACCTGCATGCCGGCCGGCTGCGCATCGTATCCAACAAGTCCATGAAGAAGCATGCCGAGCGCAGCGGTTTGGGGAAGGAGGTCGGACGTGTTCCAGATCGGAGCACCAAGGCTTGGCAGCAGATCTGCCTGGATCAGGAAGCGAGCAGCCTGCGAAGCCATGCTTGCCGCCAGCAGCAGCACGAAGGCGGCCGTCACCTGAAAGAACCGGCTGACCGGAATACGAAGGAGCCCCAGGTACAGGAGTCCCGCGACCAATGCCCCGCAAGCCAGCCCCATCGCCCCTCCCAGCGCAGTATCCCGCAGTCCGCTCCCGCCGCCGGTCGCTGTGCCGTACAGAAACAGCACTGTTTCGGAACCTTCTCTCAATACTGCAATTGCGATCACGGCCAATATCACTGAGCGCTCGCGGCGGCCGTCTGCGATCGCACGGGCCGCGCCGGAAATCCGCCGAGCCAGTTCACGCCCATGGGCTGACATCCAGATGTTGTGCCAGGCAAGCATGCCCACCGCCACGGTCAGGATTCCGGCGTTGAATAGCTCCTGCCCCATTCCGTCAGCGAGGTTTCCGATCATCTCCATGCTGGAAGCGACGATGGCGGAGCCGATCAGCCCGAGCAGGATTCCGCCCGATATCCAACGGCCTCTCGACGGAATGCCCCGCGTCGCGGCCACCATGATGCTGATGATCAACGACGCTTCCAGAGACTCGCGAAACACAATAAGCGCGGCAGCGAACATGATTTTGAAATCCCGGTTTATTCAACGACGATGGTGCCTTGCGCCGCCGCTTCAGTCTCGTGGTATTCCTCCACAAAGCTGTAGCGCCCAGGCTTGAGCGGGCCGAGATTGACAACGCCGGTTGACTTCGCCGGGATGATCTTCTCGCGGCCAAGCGACTTGCTCTCGAACTCGGCTGGCGTCGAATCCTTGTTCACCACCAGCAGTCGGATCTTCTTGCCAGCCGGGATTTTGAGTTCCTTGGGCTCGAAGGCGTGATTCCTTATGGTCAAGACATAGTCATCCGTGGCGCCATAGGAAAGAGAGGCTGCCAGGGCAAAAACCGCGATGGCAATGAGATTTTTCATGCGAGTTCCTTATTTTTTCAAATGAGAATCATTCGCATCTTACTTTAAATTGAGATCGCGGTCAATTGGGTGCGCGGGTTGATCGAGGTGGACCAGGCTCGGAGGAAGGTGAAGCTTCTGGTAGCCGATCGGGCAGCGAGCGCCTGAGGGAGGCGAGACATGCCTTGCACGAAGAAAAGCGCGGCGGAGAGAAAACCGGGTGCAGACCCGATTGGAGCAACATTGGAGCGGTTCGCTCCTTTTCGCTTCATTTTCGCAGGTGGTCCCTGCGCCAGTTTCCGTTAGACCATTGATTTCATTGAAGAAATTTGGTCGGAATGAGAGGATTCGAACCTC
>JBMOJJ010000136.1:0-9564 GCA_049315845.1 Rhodoferax sp. | reverse complement strand
GCATGCAGGTCATCGGCATGCTGATCAGCTACAGCGGCGTGCTGCTGGTGTTTGGCCACGAGATCAAGCTCGAAGGCGGTGATGTGGCACTCGGCGCGCTGCTGGTGTTCCTGAGCGCGGTGAGCTACGCCTGGTACCTTATCTTCAGCGGCGAGATGGTGCAGCGGCTTGGCTCGCTGCGCCTGGTGGGCCTGGCGACCACGGTCGCCTGCCTGCTGTGCATTGCGCAGTTTGTGCTGCTGCGGCCCTGGAGCGCGGCGCTGGTCGCGCCCGAAGTGATCTGGCTCTCGGTGCTGAATGCAACCCTGTGCACCGCGCTGCCGGTGCTGCTGGTGATGATGGCGATCGAACGCATAGGCGCCAGTGTGGTTTCGCAGGTCGGCATGGTCGGGCCGATGTCGACCATCCTGATGGGCGTCCTGATCCTGGGCGAGCCCTTCACCGCCTGGGTGGCTGCGGGCACCGCGCTGGTGATCGCCGGGATTTTTGTTTTTACCCGCAGCGCAAGCCCGGCCGGGGCCGGCAAAAGCCGTCGCCCGTGAGACCCGGACAGCAGATAATAGAGCCCTCTTTGGCAACCTGAAACCGAGCCATGGCGCTGCCGCCCGATCCAGATTCCCAGTCCGCAAGGCCAGAACAGAGGCGCCATGCGACGCTGGCCGTGCTGTTCGCGGACGTGGTGGGCAGCACCCGTCTTTATGACACGCTGGGCGACACGCGGGCCAAGGAACTGGTGGACGAGTGCATCGCCGTGCTGCGGACGGTTGTCGTGCGCCATGGCGGATGCGTGATCAAGACCCTGGGGGACGAAGTCATGTGCGTCTTTCCGAACGCCGACCGGGCCTGTCTTGCAGCGATGGACATGCAGCTCGGGATCGACGCATTGCCGGCGCTGGCCGGCGTGCAGCGCTCGATCCGCATCGGCCTGCACCTCGGTCCGGTGATCGAGGAAGACGGCGACGTCTTTGGCGACGCCGTCAATCTGGCGGGACGGATGGTCGGACTCGCGACAGCGATGCAGATCATCACGACGCGGGCCACGGTCGAGCAGTTGTCGCGCGTGCTGCAGTTCACAACCCGCCGGATTGCCGCGATGGCGGTCAAGGGCAAGGGTGACGATGTCGAGATCTGCGAGATTATCTGGCAGACCGGCGACGATCTGACCATGTCGACGCCGTCCATCATTGCGGCGCCCCGGCAGAGTAGTCTGCAACTGCGCTACGGCCCGACTGCGCTGCTGATGGAGCAGACCCCCTCGAGCATCGTGCTGGGACGCGACGCGACCTGCCAGATCGTGGTGCTTGATCGCCGCGCCTCGCGCCAGCATGCCCGGATCGAGCGCCGCCGCAACAAGTTCTTTCTGATCGACCAGAGCACCAACGGCACCTTTGTCACCTTTGCCGACAAGGGGGAGATCGTGTTGCGCCGCGAGGAGTTGATGTTGCGTGGCTTCGGCCGCATCGCCTTTTGCAGCAACGCCAGCGTCGGCGGCGCCGACGACGGCGCTAGCATCGAGTTCCTGTTGCGCGACTGATCGGCGGGAGTCTGCGCGGCCCGCCGGGTCCGGGCCTTGGCAGCCTCGGCCAACAAATTTGACGCGACACGGGCGCGATGGCTTGATTTCGCAACTATCATCGCAGGGAAATTTTGCAACCTACAAGGTGATCGTTATGGATTTGGGTATCGCAGGCAAGTGGGCTTTGGTGTGTGGCGCCAGCAGAGGGCTGGGCTTTGGCTGCGCGCAGGCGCTGGCGCTGGAAGGCGTCAACGTGCTGATGGTGGCGCGCCGCGCGGATGTGCTGCAGCTTGCAGCGGCCGCGATCGAGGCTGACACGCGGCGCCCGGCGGGCGTCAGCGTGCAATGTGTCGCAGCGGACATCACCACGGTCGAGGGGCGCGCGGCGGTGTTTGCGCAGCGGCGCGACTTTGACATCGTGGTGACCAACGCCGGCGGTCCGCCACCGGGCGATTTTCGCGACTGGGACCGCACTGCCTGGATCAAGGCGGTGGACGGCAATATGCTGACCCCGATCGAGCTGATCAAGGCCACAGTGGACGGCATGAGCGCGCGCGGATTCGGCCGCATCATCAACATCACCTCCAGTGCGGTGAAGGCGCCGATCGACATCCTGGGCCTGTCCAACGGCGCGCGCAGCGGCCTGACCGGCTTTGTCGCGGGGGCTTCGCGCAGCAAGCTCGCCGGCCAGGGTGTCACCATCAACAATCTGCTGCCCGGCGCGTTTGACACCGACCGGCTCAAGGCCCTGATGAGCGGGGCAGCGGCAAAGACCGGTTTGAACGTCGATTCGGTGATCGATGCGCGCAAGAAGACCATTCCCGCTCAGCGCTTCGGTACGCCGGAGGAATTTGGCGCCATCTGTGCTTTTCTGTGCAGCCAGCATGCCGGCTATATCAACGGCCAGAACGTGCTGGCCGATGGCGGTGCCTACGCCGGCGTGTTTTGAGCCGCAAACCCCATTTACCTTAATCAAACGGAGTCTCCAATGGTCAGATCATCTTCGCAGCGCCTGGCAAGCCTGCTTCGCAAGTCCCTCATGCTGGGTGCACTTGTGCTCGGCAGCCTGGCGCAGGCGCAAACCGGCACCATCAAACTGATAGTCGGGTTTCCACCCGGAGGCGGCACCGATGCGATTGCGCGCACGCTGGCCGATAAGCTGAAGGACCAGCTCGGCGCCACGGTGATCGTCGAGAACCGCGCCGGTGCCGGTGGCCAGATCGCGGCGCAGGCGCTCAAAGCCGCCCCGGCCGACGGAAGCACCTTCTTTCTGTCGCACGACCACACGATCTCTATCCTGCCGCTGGTCGTGAAGAACCCGGGCTTTGACCCAGCGCGCGATTTTGTCTCGGTGGCTGGCTTTGCTACTTTTGTCAATGTGCTGGCGGTCTCGGGCGGGACACCGGCCAAGAGTATGAACGAGTACGTGGCCTGGATTCGCAGCCAGGGCGCAGGCAAGGGCACGGTCGGGGTGCCGGCGCCGGCTTCGGTGCCTGAATTTCTGGTCAAGGTCATAGGCCAGAAGTACGCACTCGACCTGCAGGCCGCGCCCTACCGCGGCAGCGCGCCGATGATTGGCGACATGCTGGGCAACCAAATCAATGCCGGGGTCGCGTCGGTTCCCGATTTCATCGAGAACCACAAGGCCGGCAAGCTTCGCATCGTGGCCGTGCTGGGGGGCGCGCGCCAGGCCGCGCTGCCCGATGTGCCGACCTTTGCCGAACTCGGCCTGGCCGGCTTCGAGGACGTTCCCTACTACGGCATCTTCGCGCCGGCTGGAACCCCGAAGGCGGTCATCGACCGCTTTTCGGAAGCCGTCGCCAAGGTGATTGCGATGCCCGATGTACGCGAGCACCTGACGGCGATGGGCCTGACCGTGGGCTACATGTCGCCCCAACAACTGGCCAGCCGCGAGCACACCTACGCGCAGACCTGGGCCCGGATCATCAAGGCCAGCGGCTTTCAAGCACAGTAGAACTGACTTCGGTGTGAGTTGTGTGGCAGGCCGCCGCGCCGGGCCGCCCCAAGCAAGGCCAGCCCCCTCGGGGGGCAGCGCAGTACACGCAGTGACAAGCGTGGGGGTTCTATTTCTAGCGTCTTGATGAGACGACGATGCCGCCCATGATCAGCGCGAAGGCGAGCACGTGATACAGGTGCGGCGTTTCACCCAGGAAGGCGCTTGACAGCAGGGCGGTGAAAAGCGGCGTCAGGTTGGCAAAGAAACCGGCTGTGGTCGGCCCGGCCCGGGCCACGCCGGCGCCCCAGGCGCGAAACGCCATCAGCCCCGGACCGATCGCGACAAACAGCAGCGCTGCGGAAAGCGGCCAGCCCCAATCGACATGGCTTGCGCCGAGCGACCATTCGGTGCCGGCAAAGAGCCCGGCCCAGCTCAGCCCGAACACCACCTGTGCCAGCAGGAACGCCGACCAGTCGGAGCGGATCGCGCCGGGCTCGGTGGTCGGATGCACCAGCATCCAGCTGTAGTAGGCCCAGGCCGCCGCGGCAATCAGCATGTAGAGGTCGCCAGCCACCAGGCGCACCTGCGCCAGCACATCGAGCCGACCGCGGCACATCACCAGCAGCACGCCGGCAATCGACAGCAAGGCCCCCAGCAACTGGTTGCGCGACACCTTCGCACGGAAGAAGACGCGCCCGATCAGCAGCATCCAGACCGGCGTGCTGGAGCCGACCAGCGTCACGTTCAAGGCGGTCGAGGTGTTGAGCGCAAGGTACAGCAGCGCGTTGTAGCTGCCGACGCTGAGCAGGCCCAGCAGGAAGAAGCGGCGCCACTGGGGCCACAGCAGGCTGTCCGGACGCAGCACGGCGCCGGCCAGCGGCAGCAACAACAGGAATCCCAGCAGCCAGCGAAAAAGGTTCAGCGCCATCGGCGACACCAGCGGGCTGATCAGTCGTCCGACCACCGCGTTGCCGGCCCACAGCAGCGGCGGCACGGTCAACAACAGGGCGGCGGTCGGGGTCAGTCTGGGGTGCATGGCAGGACTGTAACAAGGGCGCGGCGCCGTGCCTGAGCAACTGGCGACAGCGGCGTCGGTCGATTCATGGCACGATAGCGGAAATTTCACAACCGAGGACTCTGCCCATGTCATCCATTTCTTCCCGCGCCATCCGCATTGATCAGCACGGTGGCCCGGAACAACTCAAGCTGGTGAACGTGACCGTGGGCGAGCCCGGCGCCGGGGAAATCCGGATCCGCCACCATGCGGTGGGACTCAATTTCATCGACGTCTATCAGCGCGCCGGCCTGTACCCGATGCCGATGCCGCTGCAACTCGGCATGGAAGCCGCCGGCGTGGTCGAGGCGGTCGGTCCCGGCGTGACGCACCTGCAGGTCGGCGACCGCGCTGCCTACGCCAGCCAGCCGCCCGGCAGCTACTGCGATCTGCGCGTGATGCCGGCCAAGTGCGTCTGCAAGTTGCCCGATGCCATTTCATTCGAGACCGGTGCGGCGATGATGCTCAAGGGCCTGACCGCGCAATACCTGCTCAAGCGCACGCTGCCCCAGGGCGGCCTGCAGGCCGGCGACTTTGTTCTGTTTCACGCTGCCGCCGGCGGCGTTGGCCTGATTGCCTGCCAGTGGGCGCGCGCCTTGGGCCTGCAACTGATAGGCACGGCAGGGTCGGACGCCAAGTGCGCGCTGGCCAGGGAGCATGGCGCGGCCTTTGTCGTCAACTACTCGAGCGAGGACTTCCTGGCGCGGGTCAAGGAGATCACCGGCGGCAAGGGGGTCAAGGTGGTGTACGACTCGGTCGGCAAGGACACCTGGGACAAGTCGCTGGACTGTCTGGCGCCGTTCGGCCTGATGGCCAGTTTTGGCAATGCATCGGGTCCGGTGGCGCCGTTCGCGCCCGGCATCCTGGGCCCCAAGGGCTCGCTCTACGTGACGCGCCAGACGCTGTTCAGCCATATCACGACGCGCGAAACCACGCAGGCGATGGCCGATGACCTGTTTGAGGCCGTGACCAGCGGCAAAGTCAGCATTCGCATCGATCAGCGCTATCCGCTGGACCAGGTGCAGCAGGCGCACCGCGACCTGGAAGCGCGCAAAACCACCGGTTGCACCATTCTGACGCTGTGATTTCGCTGCAGCCGGAGCCGCGCTGGCGCGCCGCGGTGCTGGCCCGGGCCGAGCAGCCACCGTTGCGGCCGCGCCAGCCGCTGGTCTGGGGTCCGCACGTCATCGGGTCGGTCGAAGACGATCTTTTCGATGCTATCCTGCTTGCGCCGACGGCGCCGGCGCGGCGCTGGCTGCAGGCCGAGCCGGGCCACGCCGGGCGCCAATGGCGGCTGCAGGGCGATGCGACGCAGGCCTTGCAAACGATTGCCGCGTGCCTGTTTGAGGCCGGTGTCGGGCGTGTGGTTCAGCACTGGCGCAACGAGCGGCTGGCGGTCCACGACGCGGCCGGGCAGACCATTGCGACGGTCGAGCGCGGCGTGGTGCGGCCGCTGGGCATAGCGACCCGCGCCGTGCATCTGGTGGGTCAGGCGGCCGATGGCCGCTTCTGGGTCCAGCAACGCGCGCTCGACAAGGCGAACGAGCCGGGCCTGTGGGACACGCTGATGGGCGGCATGGTGTCGGCGGCCGACAGTGTCGAGTCGGCGCTGGCGCGCGAGACCTGGGAAGAGGCCGGCATCCGGCTCGATCGCGTGCAAGACCTGCGCCGCGGTGGCGTCGTGACGCTGCGCAAACCAAGCTCCGACAGCGCTGACCCGGGCTACGTGGTCGAGCAGGTGGACTGGTTTCGGTGCACCGTGCCCGACGAGGTCGAACCGCTTAATCAGGACGGCGAAGTGGCGCAGTTCATGCTGCTTGAGCCAGCCGAGCTGATCGCGCGCATGCAGCGCAATGAATTCACGACCGAGGCAGCCTTGATCCTGCTGGCGGCGCTGGGTTCTGCCTGACCTGAACCGGGCTTTCAATCACCGGGTCGAGCAGGCGGTTGCGCGCCAGCGCGCCGGCCGAGTCCAGGATCGGATAGGCGATCGAGCAGATGTGGGAGTTGATGCGCTTCAAGTCGCTGATCAGGTCGATGTGCAGGGAACTGGTCTCCATGCTGTGCAGCGTGTTGTCGGCAAGGCGCCCGATGTGGGCGCTGGCGTATTCGCGCTCGAGATCGCGAAAGCGGGTCTTTTCTTCCAGCAGCTTGCGCGCGTCGCGCACAGTGCCGTCCAGAAACACGCTCATGCCCAGGCGCAGGTTGTCCACCAGGCGGCCGTGCAGGTCGACGATTTCCGCCATGCCGGCCTCGGAAAATTCGCGTCCCGGCTTGATCTTCTTGTTTTCGATGTCTTCCAGCACACGCTCGATGATGTCGCCGATCTGCTCCATGTTGATGGTGAAGCTGATGATGTCGGTCCAGCGGCGGCCCTCGTTTTCGCTCAGCGCCTCGCGCGAGATCTTGGTCAGGTAGTACTTGATGTCCGAGTACAGCTCGTCGACCGTATCGTCCATCTTCTGCAGCTTCTGCGCCAGCACGTGATCGTTGTTGCGGATCACGACCATCACGCCCAGCAGCATCGATTCGACGATGTCGGCCTGGTGCATCGATTCGCGCACCGCGCACGAGATCGCCAGCGACGGCGTCGCCAGCGCCGACGGGTCCAGATGCCGCTGGCGCCCGGCCATCGTGCTCTTTTCCTGCTTGGGAAGCCATTGTTCGACCCGGCGCGCAACGACCCGGGTCAAGCCGATGAAGAGCAGGCCGACCACGATGTTGAACGTCAGATGGAACAGCACGACCAGCGTCGCGACCTCGGCGACCCAGGGCCGCGCCTGCTGCAGCCACAGGCTGATGAACGGTGCCGCAATCATCACGCCGATGATCTTGAAAACCAGGTTGCCAAGCGGCACCTGGCGCGTTTCGACGTTCGTGTTGAGCGTGGTCAGCACGGCCAGCAGACCGCTTCCCAGATTGGCGCCCAGCACCAGGCCCAGCGCGACATCGATCGGCACCACGCCACTGCTGGCCAGTGTGGCGGTCAGCAGCACCAGCGCCAGGCTCGAATAGCTCAGTATCGACAGCACGCAGCCGACCGTGATTTCAAGCATCAGGTCGCTGCTCAGCGACGCCAGCAAGGCCTTCACGGCGGGTGCCTGCGTCAGCACGCCGGTGGACTGGGTGACCAGCTGCAGCGCCAGCAGCATCAGGCCCAGACCGATCAGAATCCGTCCAACCCGCCCCACCGTGCTGGTCTGGCGCGCGATGAAGAGCACCACGCCGACAAAAATGAACAGCGGCGACAGCCACGACAGGTCGCGCGAGAACACCACCGTCATCAGGCTGGTGCCGATATCGGCGCCCAGCATCACGGCAAGCGCCGACGGCAGCGTCATCAGGCCCTGGCCGACAAAGGACGAGACAATCAGCGCCGTCGCCGTGCTGGACTGCACCATCGCCGTGACGCCGATGCCCGAGGCCATCGCGGTCAGGCGGTTGCTGACGCTCTGGGCGAGTATGTTGCGCAGGCTCGCGCCAAACACCCGGATGATGCCGGTCCGCACCAGCTGGGTGCCCCAGACCAGCAGCGCGATCGCGGCCAGCAGGTTGAGCAGGTGGGTCACTGTGTTCTCTTCTTCAATCGGTCTGCGCTAGCGTGCGCGCCGCACACGCAGCAGTTCGTCCAGAATCAGGCACGCAGCCCCGATGGTAATCGCGCTGTCGGCCACGTTGAAGGCGGGAAAGTGCCAATGGCGCCAGTGAAAATCCAGAAAATCGATCACGTGGCCATAGAGCATCCGGTCCAGCACATTGCCAAGGGCGCCGCCGAGAATGCAGGCCAGCGCAAATGAAAAAAGCCTCTGCCCGCCATGCGACTTCAGCAACCAGATCATCAGTGTCGCCGCGACCAGGCCAATGACGCTGAAGAACCAGCGCTGCCAGCCCGACGCGTCGGACAGAAACGAGAACGCCGCGCCGCTGTTGTGGACCCGAACGATGTTGAAGAAACTGGTCACCGGCGTGCCAGCGCCGAGCTGGTAGAAACCCTGGATCAGCACCTTGGTGAACTGGTCGATCAGCAGGATCACAAGTGCCAGGCCCAGCCACTGCCACAGGCTGGCGTTGCGGGCGGCCGACTTGCGGGCCATCAGGCGAACATCCTTTCTTCGCCGGCCTGATGCAGGTTGCTGATGCAGCGCCCGCACAGACCGGGGTGGCTGCTGTCGGCGCCGGCGTCCGGGCTGTAATGCCAGCAGCGTTCGCATTTGCTGTCGGCGCAACTGCTCGACGTGATCGACAAGGCGTCGCCTTGCGCCAGCGTGGCGGCGGAGGTGATGAAGACGAATTTCAGATCGCGCACCAGGCTCGCCAGCAATGCGTAATCGGCAGACGGCAGCGTCAGCGCGACGCTGGCCTGCAGAGAGGAGCCGACCTTGCCCTCGGCGCGCAGCGCCTCGATGTCCTTGTTGACGGCGTCACGGATCTCGCGGATGCGGGTCCACTTTGACAGCAGCTTGGGGTCTGAAACGCTGTCGGGGAAAGTCGCATAACAGTCCATGAAGATCGACTCGCGGCTGTGCGCCGGCGTCTTGCCCGCCGCCCCCAGCACGGTCCAGGCTTCTTCCGCGGTAAAGCTCAGGAACGGCGCCATCCAGCGCAGCATCGCCTGCGTGATCTGCCAAAGCGCCGTTTGCGCGCTGCGCCGCGCCGGCGATTTCGGTGCGGTGGTGTAGAGCCGGTCTTTCAGCACGTCGAGGTAGAACGAACCCAGGTCCTCGCTGCAATAGATCTGCAGCTTGGCCACCACCGGGTGAAATTCATAGACCTCGTAGTGGGCCAGGATGTCGGCCTGCAGTTGCGCCGCGCGGGACAGCGCGTAACGGTCGATTTCGAGCATCTGCTCAAGCGGCACCGCGTCCTGCAGCGGGTCGAAGTCGCTGACATTGGCGAGCAGGAACTTGAGCGTGTTGCGGATGCGGCGGTAGGTGTCGACCACGCGCGCCAGGATCTTATCGTCGCCGGCGATGTCGCCCGAGTAGTCGCTGGCCGCGACCCACAGGCGGATGATTTCGGCGCCCAGCTTCTTCGAGG
>JBMOJJ010000494.1:0-2157 GCA_049315845.1 Rhodoferax sp. | reverse complement strand
GTGGGGTTCCGTATCAGATCCTTGACGCTGGGCCGATGTTCACTTTGACCGAGGCAGTATCTATTTCGATCGCAACAGACGATCAGGCCGAGACCGATCGGCTATGGGCAGCTTTGACCACTGATGGTGGCGAGGAGACGGCCTGCGGATGGCTCAAGGATCGCTATGGCGTTTCGTGGCAGATTTACCCGAGGCGACTCGCTGAATTAACGATGAGTGCAGACAAGATCGTGTCTGCCAAAGCGATGGCGGCCATGATGAAACAAGTAAGAATCGACATCGCCGCAATTGAAGCAGCGGTTCGCGGATAGTCGTCAGGCAATGCAGGAGCAGTTCCGACTGCCCCTTTATGCCCCGTCAAACTGGCCACTGTCAGCTAGAGACAAAGCAGATGCCCGAAGCCAAAACGAAGCCTACATTGGTCAATGTAGACGAGTACCTCGTCTCGAAGGCCACTGAAGAACGGTTGGCCGAATGCAAGGAACTGATGGCCATGCTCAAGAAGGTCACGAACCAGGCGGCAAGGATGTGGGGACCATGCATCGTGGGCTATGGGGGCTACAGCTACAAGTACGAGAGCGGTCGCACAGGCGAGTCCTGCTTGACTGGCTTTGCAATACGGGGCAGGAGTTGGTTGTGTACCTCGTCGGCCGAGAGCACTGAACAACAGGAGCTCCTATCCAGGCTTGGGAAATACAAGATGGGCAAGGCTTGTCTGTACTTTAAGCGTCTGGCCGACCTGGACGGCAACATCCTGGAGAAACTGGTCTCCTCGTCGGTTGCAGAGATCAGGCGTCGACATCCAGTGACGGGCGGCGCCTAACCACTCGTTGAGTAGGACCAGCTACGGCAAGCGCCGAACCACGGCCTGGGGCTTATGTTGCATGTTCCCAGCCCGGGCTTACGGCGCTCGCCTCCGCGGGTTGATAACGGGTTCGCAGTTCCGACAAATTGCCACCTTCCTGCCGTCCTACCGAGCGACTCTGACTATGAGCGCATGGCGCACTGTGCGATGGCTGCGGCGAGAACTTCAGAACAATTGAAAACCCTGAAGCCCGGATTAAATGTCTTGTTGAAGATCAAAGCCAAAACCGTTCCAGCCAACATGATGGATTCGCATCCAAGCTCTTTCGTCCCTGCGTTGCCTGCACGCATAAACACCTCGCGATGTTGTTCAGTAGCAACCCCCAAACTAGCCATCGATACGTGCTCAACTTCAACCAGCGCAGAATCAGGGGAAGTCCGCAGCATGGCAATTGGTGCTGGCACAAAGGAGCAACCAAGCTATGCCTCTCACGGTGCGGGTCGAGTACCCTGGTTGGAGATGTACCCATTCAAGGTGCTCTGTTAAATATCGGTTTTTCAGTGGCGCGACCGAGAGGAAGGGCGCCATGCGGGTCACCGTGAACGGTCGCAGTCCTGAACTGATTTGAGTTTCCGCATTGCCGACATTCGTTCCCTCTGGACGACCGGCTGCTATGTGTACCTGAATCGAAATGCCGCTGTAGCTGCCACCACCTGCGGGTATTCAAGGTTGTGGCTCGATAGCTGCAGTTCGTCGAACAAGATGTTCGATGCTCTCATTCAACCCAGGAAATCATTCACGACTGACCGCAAGCCGTTGAACTGCCAAAAGAGTCAATCGCCAAGGTTTGTTTTCTGGCAATCCAACTTCAAAGCAAACTTTATCGAGGTTAGACTTCAGCCAAACAATCGTTGGGGAGAAAAGCACGTGCCTTCGCAGTCTGCCACACCAGTCGCAGCGGTCAATTCATCGGAAGTTCTTTGTTACTACTCTGCATTGGCCGTGATTCGCCAAGTGCTTCTTTCCTTCGCGCTCCTTCTTGCCTCAATTGCTGCCATGGCCGCAACGACGACTCCCACTGAAGACTTTAACGACAACCTGGATGGTACGGTCACGCACCGTCTCACTGGCTTAACTTGGATGCGCTGTTCGGTCGGTATGACGTGGACGGGTGAGACCTGTAGTGGCGTAGCCAACACGTTCACCTGGGAGCAAGCGCTCAAGCTGACCGCGACCTTTGCGGGGAAGAGTGATTGGCGAATGCCTACCATTGCGGAGTTGAACACGATCGTGGACATTGGAGCGCAAGGGTCCCTTGTTCCGATGATCAACAGCACGATCTTTCCGAAGAG
>JBMOJJ010000003.1:0-36652 GCA_049315845.1 Rhodoferax sp. | reverse complement strand
TGCGTTTTGCCCGTGGCCAAGGCATCCTGTGCCAGGGCCGGGGCTCGGCCGCCAATTCGGCGGTGTGCTACTGCCTCGGCGTGACAGAGGTCGACCCGGCCCACTCCAGCCTGCTGTTTGAGCGCTTCATCAGCCGCGAGCGCAACGAGCCGCCCGACATCGATGTGGACTTTGAACATGACCGGCGTGAAGAGGTGATCCAGTACATCTACGCCAAGTACGGGCGAGAGCGTGCCGCTTTGACGGCGGTGGTTGTCAGCTATCGCCCGCGCAGCGCGCTGCGTGATGTTGGTCGTGCGCTGGGCATTGACGAAGCGCTGATCACTGCGCTGGCCAAGGAGCACCCCGGCATGTACAGCCGGGAGGTATTGACCGAGCGGCTGCAGTCGGCTCTGCTGCATCTGGGGAGCGCTTTCACACCACCGGCCGAGCGCCAGATCCAGCTCTGGCTGCATTTGAGCATCCAGTTGCAGCGTTTCCCGCGCCACCTGAGTCAGCACGTGGGCGGCTTTGTGCTCACCCAGGACAGGCTCACGCGCCTGGTGCCGGTGGAGAACGCAGCCATGCCGGAGCGGTCCATCATCCAGTGGGAGAAGGACGATCTGGACGCTCTGGGCCTGCTCAAGGTCGATGTGCTGGCTTTGGGCATGCTCAGCGCCATCCGCCGTTGCCTGGATCTGATCAGTGAGCGCCGGGGCAAGCCGTTCCTGATGCAGGACATTCCGGATGGAGATGCCGATACCTACAGCATGATTTGCAGGGCAGACACGGTGGGCGTGTTCCAGATCGAGAGCCGGGCGCAGATGAGCATGCTGCCACGACTCAGGCCAAGCTGTTTTTATGATCTGGTGATCGAGGTTGCGATCGTGCGACCGGGGCCGATCCAGGGCGGCATGGTGCATCCCTACCTGAAGGCGCGCGAGCATCGAGACCGGGTGGTTTATCCCAGCCCGGCACTCGAAGAGGCGCTCAAGCGCACGCTGGGGGTGCCCATTTTTCAGGAGCAGGTGATGCAGATCGCCATGCTGGCGGCCGGCTTCAGCGCCGGCGAGTCCGACAGCTTGCGCCGATCCATGGCGGCCTGGAAGCGAAAGGGGGGCGTGCACAAATTCTACGAGCGCATGGTCGCAGGAATGATCGAGCGCGGCTACACGCAGGAATTCGCCGACACCATCTTCCGGCAAATCGAAGGTTTTGGCGAATACGGTTTCCCCGAGAGTCATGCCGCCAGTTTTGCGCTGCTGGTCTATGCCAGCTGCTGGCTCAAGCGACATGAGCCCGCCTGTTATCTGGTGGCTATGCTCAACAGCCAGCCGATGGGCTTTTACGGTCCCTCCCAACTGGTTCAGGACGCTCGCCGGCACGGCGTTGAAGTGTGTGCAGTGGATGTGATGAACAGTGCTTGGGATTGCATGCTGGAGGGTTCCGTAGTGCGTCTGGGATTGTGTATGGTCAGTGGTCTTTCCAAAGCGGCTGGGCAACGCATCGTGGCTGCGCGTCTTGCAGGCCCGTTCATCTGCGCCGAAGACCTGGCCTTGCGCGCGGTGCTCGACCAGGGCGATCTCAAGGCCCTGGCCGGCGCCGATGCACTGATCAGCTTGTCGGGTCATCGCCGCCAGCAGGTTTGGCAGGCGGCAGCCCTCAAGCCGGCGCCGGGTTTGCTGCGCGCTGTGCCGGTGGCAGAAGAGGTCTTGCTGTTGCCGGCTGCCAGTGAAAGCGAAGAAGTGTTCTACGACTATCGCGCGCTCGGGCTCACTTTGCGCAGTCATCCGCTGGCCCTCTTGCGTCGGCAGTTATCGAAGGAGAAGCTGCTGACGGCTTCGCAATTGCGCGACCTGCCTGACGGGCGGCCGGTTCGGGCCTGCGGCATTGTCGTCATGCGCCAGCAGCCCCAGACTGCCAAGGGAGTCACTTTCGTCACATTGGAGGACGAAACTGGCAGCGTGAATGTGATTGTCTGGAAGGCGCTCAAGGAAAGGCAACGCAGCGAACTGATCAGGTCGCGCCTGCTGGCGGTGTACGGAGTCTGGCAGCGTGATGTCGAAAGCGGTGGCACGGTTTGTCACCTGATTGCCAGACGCCTGCGTGACCTGACACCGCTTCTGGGGGGCTTGACAACGCAGAGCCGGGAGTTTCATTGAGCGCCCATCCGAACTGTCATGCGACTTTGTTTGAGGGGGCTCAGCATCGGAACAATCAGGAAGAAGTATTATTTTGTTCCTTTCTTGAGGAGTGAGTGAAATGAAGATGTCAGTTCCGTTTCTTATGGCGATCGCCACGATGGCATCCGCCACCCATGCTGGCGAGGTCAGCGTGACATGGCAGGAGCCCGGTCAATACTCCGATATTCGACCCGGCAATGAATCCCCCGATGTTTTTCAGGCTCGCCTGTTCAAGGAATTCGACAAGACCTTTTCTGATCTGGCCAAGAAACTTCCGGATGGCTATCGGCTGGAAATCACGGTGACCAATCTGGATCTTGCCGGCGAGGCCAATCGGATGAGCAGCACGACAGCTCGCGATTTCCGGATCATCAAGCAAAATGACTGGCCAAGAATGGCTTTCAACTACACGCTGAGAGATGCCACGAGCGCAGTCGTCGTGGAAGGAAAAGAGGATCTGAAAGACATGAATTTCATGTCACAAAGTGGCCTTCTTTCTGACAATACCAGTTTCATTTATGAAAAGAAAATGATCAAGGACTGGTTCAGGAGGCAGCAAAAACAAAAGAAGTTTCCCGTCGATGAGAAGCAGGCAAAGAAGCCTTCGAGGTGAAGGTGTACAGCCGGAGCAGTCAAGCCGGGCATCTCATTGATCAGCTGGCATGGAACTGGTCGGCATTCTTCCCCTGGAGGGGCGCATAGAAGGCTTTGATGGCAAGCATGTCGGCATCGATGTTGCCCGTAGGCAGAAACACCGGCCCCAAGCCGCTGATCTTCTTTTTGTAATCCATGTAGGCCAGCACAATCGGCACTTGGGCGCCCAGTGCGATGTAGTAAAAGCCTGTCTTCCAGTAGCGCGTGTTGCTGCGCGTTCCTTCGGGCGGGACGATCAGCTGCAACGGTCCGGTGGCCGCCTTGATCGCCGCCACCGATGCTGCGACCAGATTGCTGGACGTTTCCCGCCTGACCGGAATGCCTCCGAGCCAGCACATCAGGCCCCGAAATGGCGGCTTGAAAATCTGTTCCTTGCCCATCCAGTAAATGTGCAGTTTCAGCGCAAAGGCCACCATCAGCGTGTAGGGCAGATCCCAGTTGCTGGTGTGCGGGGCGGCGATCAGAACGCTCTTGTTGCAGCCGGGCGGCAGACTGCCCTCGATCTTCCAGCCCGTGAGTTTCAGAAAGAAAGATGAAAGCCCTCGCAGCAGGGTGTTGACAATGGGTGTGTCGAATATCGTGCGGTGCATCAGTTGTCCAGTGGCCGGGTCGCGAAGCGGCCCGCCCGGCGGTGCACCACATTGCATTGAAAGAGAAGTGGATTATCCCGCACATGAGCGGCAGCGGCAACGCCGATGCCGGCTGATCGCTATGATCCGGTAAGGTGTCTACACATTACCTCGCCATGTCTGCACGCTCGCCAGGGTTTAGGATCGCCTTCATCTCGGTGGTCTGCGGCACCCTGTTGTTGCTCGATCGACTGCCGCGTGCGCCCCGCCCCCCGGATCCCGTCGCCGTCTGGCCGGCGGGAGTCAAACTGCCGGCCGAGCCGGTGCTGCTGGCCCGGTCAGGTGGAAAAATCCCGGCGCCCATCAACACGCCCGCCGCTCATGCCAGTTCCCTGGTGGCGATGCCCGCCGAGCATCCGTCGGTCCTGCTGGCGTTCTGGTTTTCCGGCGCGCGTGAGAGTGCCGCCGACGTTCAGATCGCAGCGTCCCATTTTGATCGCGCCACGCGGCAGTGGAGCGCGGCCCGTTTTGTGCTGAATCGTCATGCCATGGCGGAGCAACTGGGCTTTGGGCTGAGGCGGCTGGGAAACCCGGTGGCCTGGTGCGATAGCCGGGGCAGGATTCATTTGTTTGTGGTGGCCACAGGCTTGGGCGGCTGGGCCTCATCCAGGATCGTTCATTTGCTTCAAAGCAACAGCGGGCAGGACTTTGCCGGGCTGTCCTTCGAAGTCGAGCGTGTATTGCCCTTGTCCTGGTTGTGGAACAACAGTTTTCTGGTCCGCACCGCGCCGTTGCCATTGAAAGACGAAGGCATGGTGCTGCCGGTGCATTTTGAAATGGGCATCAAGTACCCGGTGGCATTGCGCTTTGACGCCCGCGGCGAGTTTCTCGGGATGGTGCGGATTTCAACTCGAAAGCATCTGTTGCAACCCACCTTGCTGATGGAGGCCGACACGCGCTGGCTGGCGCTGATGCGAGATCAGCGCGTTGATGGCAGGGTCGCGGTGGCGCAGACGGTTGACGGCGGGCGCAACTGGACGGACCTGCCCGACCTGGCCTTGCACAATCCCGATTCATCAGTGGCCGGACTTGCACTTGCGCCGGGGCGCATGCTGCTGGCTCACAATCCCTTGCCCAAGGCTCGCACGCGGCTGGATCTGAGCGCTTCGATCGATGGTCGCAACTGGGTTCGCGCGCATACCTTGGCACAGGGGGCGGGTTCTGCCGAATACTCCTATCCGGCATTGGCCTGGGCCGATCAAAGCCTGTGGGTCAGTTACACCGATCAGCGCCAGGCGATCGCCTGGCAGCGGTTCTCCTATTCCGAGACAAGGCGCTAGGAACTCGTCAACTCATGGATGCCAGCCTTCTTTCAGATCTTCTGTTCTCACAGGAAAACTCCCTGTTACCGCGCCCCGGTGCCTTCTGGCTGTCGATGCATCTGGGCTGGGCCGTCGTGCTGGGAAGCGGGACCCTGCTGATCGGTGCAAGACTGGCGCCGGCTTTTCGCCTGAGTTTGGGTCTGTTGGTCATGCTGTGGTCCTTGTGGCCTGGCCCCGCATCGCCAGCCCATTGGCTTGGACTGGCATTTCAAAGCCCGAGTTTGATGACAGTGGTTCTTTGCCTGGTGTGGGTTCTGCAAGGCGCGCGCCGGCAACGGCGAACCGAGGGCTTGACAGATTTTGGTTCGGGCGCGCCTGCAATCTTGCCTCTGCTGGGCATTGCGCTGGGCTGGCTTTTGCTGCTCGACACCATGGCCTTGTTGCCCTTCACGATTTACCCTTCGGGGTTTGGCGGCGGCGCGGTGGCAGTCGCGCTTGCCGTTGCTGCGCTGCTCTGGCTTGTGCTGGGGTCGGGCGCGTCCGTTCTGCCTCTTGCCGTGTTGGCCCTGTTTGTGCTGAGCCGCTTGCCCACCGGCAATGTCTGGGACGCGTTGCTGGACCCCTGGTTGTGGTTGGTGCTCCAGATCGGCTGGCTCGTCAGCGCAGTTCGACGCCGCTGGACGGCAGGCCGTTTGTCACCAGCCACTCGCGCCTGAACAGCCAGAGTTGCGGGTACCAGAGGTTGCCCCAATGGATTTCACCGCGCTGGTGGCGTCCCTTCACTTCCCAGCGCCAGCCCAGCAACTTGCAGTCCGGCGCGCAAGGCGGTGTCAGCTCGGAGGGCTCGGACTGCAGCCAGATCACCGCGTCGTGGCTCGCCAGCAAGTGGCCCAGTTCCGAGCCGGCGGCCTTTCCGCGCGAGGCGGCGCGCTCTTCGCTGTCATACGGGATGAACCGGTTACCCGGCAGCAAGAACTGAAAGCGCTCGAACTGGCCGTTGAAACCGTTCGGCACCGCGATGCTCGCGTGATGAAGCTGTGCCGCGACCTGATCCGGGTAGCGCCCCGGGGCGCCATCCAGAGGCGCGATGCTCAAGCCAAATGAGGCATAGACCGCAATGCTGGCGGCGATGGTGCAGCCCCGCGTCCAGGCCGGCCTGAGCATGCCGCCCAGCACCAGCAACAGGCCTGCGGCCACAACCGACAGCGTGGCCGCGAGTTCGATCCCGCTGCCGATGCCGATCTCGTGGGCCGCCCAGGCGACCCGTCCCAGGGCGGCGATGAAGATCCCGCACAGCAGCAGGGACAACGCAAACCAGATCCGCCCGATGCGCTGCCAGCACAGCGCGATCAACATGGCCAGCGCCGGCATGGCGGGGATGACATAGCGTGCCGAGCGCTGGCTCGGCAGCGTGAACACAATCAGCCAGACCGCAAGCCAGCACAAAAGGAGGACCAGATGCACGGGCATTTCCTTTGCGCTGGATTTGGCGACCAACGCGTTCTTCAGGCCGAGCCCGATCAGTCCGAGCACGACAAAGGCCAGCAGTCCGGCATTTTGCACATAGGCCAGCAGTTGTGCCCAGATGCTGACTCCGCCGCCGAACAGGGCAAGCTGCCAGTACCCTTGGTCGTTGGAGAGCTTGCCTGCGTTTTCCCCGACGACGAATTCCCGCCAGACCGCTCCGGGGTCGGGATCCAGCGCAAACCAGAGGGCGAAAATACCCAGCGCCAGGGTCGCGCTCAGGCAGACTTTGAGCGTGCATTCGATGACAGAACGCCACTTCAGGGCGGGCCCGCTGAGCAATTCGGCGCACCACAGCGCGGCCGCCGCCGGCGCGATCAGCGCAAATGACTTGTAGGCCAGGCCCAGCCCCAGCGCCAGCCCGAAGCCTGCGTGGGCCAGCCATCCCGGTCCGCCGGCCTGCGTGACCGGCGCCGCTCGCAATCTTTGCCACAGCAGCCAGAACATCGGCAGATTGAGCCAGAAGGTTTCCGGGGCGCTGGTCAGATACGGGCGGCCAAAGCGGAAGGTGCAGAAGAAGGCCAGGTAGACGCAGGCTGCCGCAAGGGCTGTTCGCAGATTGCCGGTGATCAGTCGCACGCTCCAGAGCACCGCGCCGGCAGTCAGCAGCGTGTACAAGAGGCTAGGTGCGCGCAGCGCTTGCATGCTCCAATCGCGACCCCAGTCACCGGCCAGCATGGCCTGCCAGAACAGCAGCGGGGGCTTGGTGTTGCGCATCTGGTCAAGTTCGGAAACCAGCGGAAGCCAATGCCTGGAGGCTGCGGTCAAGCGTGCAATGTGGCTGTAAACCAGTTCGTCGCCGATGCTCGGGATGTACTGGCCGCCAAGACCGAAGGCGTATACGCCGACGGTAAACGCCAGCAGGGCCAGCCAGGCCATCGTTGCAGTGTCAAGGCCCGGCGATGACAGCGGCGGTCGGTGATTCATGACCTGTCTTGCAGCGGCCGACGGCGAAAGGTCCAGTGGTCATTGGCCAAAAAGTTGCTCACGCTGGCGATCACAATCGCGATCACATTGGCCAGCAGATAGTGCAGCGCATGTGACAGCCACAGCGTCAGGCCGTATTGCAGGGCGATGCCAAACCACGAGGCCAGCGTATAGCGTCCAAACTGTCCCACAATCATGCCGGCGGGGTTCTGGCGCGCGGTGCCGGGAGCGGACTGCGCCGCTGCCTCACGTAGCCGGTCGGCCCAGGTCCAAAGCCGATTCCAGGTGAAGTTGTTGACCGTGGCGACCGCAATGGCCAGCGCCAGCGACGCGTAGAGCCGGCTGCGCGGCGCGGCGATGGCGGCAAACAGGTACTCCTGCGCAACAAACAGGATGACCATGTTGACCACGGTTCCACTGGCACCCACCAGACCGAACTTGACGTAGCGAAAGCCCTTGAGCCACTCCATCAGCCGGAACAGCCTCTGCTGAACGCCTTGCCGTGGGTTCATCGCAGCGCGTCGACTCGCAACGCCAGCAGGTCCAGCGCCTGGGCCAGCACCGGCTCCGGGGCAATGCGCTTGAGGCACTGGTTGTCACCGTCGCAAAAGGTATTGCGGTGGTTGTAGGCGGACAGGCAGGGCGAGCAGGCCAGCCCGGATTCCAGCACCACGGCGCGCGGGCCCAGCGGTCCGTACAGGCGGCCGGTTTCAGGGCCGAAAAACACCATGCTGCGGATCGGTGTCAAGCTGGCGAAGTGGCCCGGCCCGCCGTCGTTGGTGATCAGCAGATCGGCGCCGTGGAACAGCATCAGAAGCTCGCGGATGCTGCGTGTGTAGCCGGTCAGGTCGATGCAGAATTCGCTGGCGATCTGCTGTTGCAGCGCTGCTGCCAGCGGCGCGTCCTCGCGCAGGCCGATCAGCCCTACCGCATGTCCATGGCGGCACAGAGCCGATGCCAGCCAGGCGTAGTGGCCGGCCGGCCAGGCGCGTTCGGGCAGGATGCCGCCACCGGCGTAGACAAGCACAATCCTTCGACCGCGCAGGTTGGGGAAGTCGGTCATCATCTGGCTTCGGTACCGCTGCAACTCATGCGCTGCAAACGGCACAGCCAGTTGCGTGTCCGAGGGCAGAGCCCTCACCGGTGCGGCCTTGTTGCGCGGCGTGCCGACCGAGTCCAGCGCATCGACCAGCGACAGGAACTGCTTGCTGATGTGCTGATACGGGTTGTAGGGGATTGCGCGGTTGATGAAGCTGCCGCGATACAGACCCTCCTGCGTGTGCGGCGTGAAGCCAACGCGCACAGGCGCGCCGCTCAGGTAGGACATCAGCGCGCTGATGCGGGAGAACAGTTCGCAGTCGATCACCGCGTCCAGCGGCAGACGGCGCAGCGCCAGGCAGACGCGCCAGATGTCGCCCAGCAGCGCCGTGCCGGAGCTGTCATCGAGAGCGTGCAGGTGTTCTTGCTCGGCCAGCCCCAGCAGCAGCGAGACTTCCTGATTCTTCTTCAGTTGCAGCACGTGAAGTCTGGCCTCGGGATAACGCTCACGCAGCGCGGCAAACATCGGGCCCGCCAGCACCACGCTGCCCATTTCGGACAGCAGGATGATCAGAATATGGCGCGGCCCGCCGGTCAGCTGCGGCGCCGGTCTGCCGGCGGCCAGCAAGCGGGCCCAGATCGACACAACGCCGCACAGCAGCTGACCCAGCCAGCGGTCAATCCAGCGTTGTGTCTGCAGCTTCATGCGCGCCGGATTCGCGTTCGGCCGGCCTACAGCCCGGCCGCTGCCCGCAGCGCCGCAGCCCTGTCGGTGCGCTCCCAGCTGAACTCGGGCTCTTCACGACCGAAATGGCCGTAAGCGGCGGTCTTCTCGTAGATCGGACGCAGCAGGTCGAGCATCTGGATGATGCCGCGCGGGCGCAGGTCGAAGTGTTCATGCACCAACTCGGCGATCATTTCGTCCGAGATCACGCCCGTGCCTTCGGTGTAGATCGTCACGTTCATCGGCTTGGCCACGCCGATCGCGTACGCCACCTGGATCTGGCACTGCCGCGCCAGACCGGCCGCCACAATGTTTTTCGCCACATAACGCGCGGCGTAGGCGGCCGAGCGGTCGACCTTTGTCGGATCCTTGCCGCTGAAAGCGCCGCCGCCGTGCGGGCAGGCGCCGCCGTAGGTGTCGACGATGATCTTGCGCCCGGTCAGGCCGCAGTCGCCTTGCGGACCACCGACGACAAAGCGCCCGGTCGGGTTGATCAGGTACTTGGTGTCGGCCGTGAGCCATTCCTTGGGTAGCACCGGTTTGATGATGTCCTCGATCACCGCCTCGACAAAAGCCGGCTTCATCTTCAGCCCGTCGCTCATTTCGGGCGCATGCTGGCTTGACAGCACCACGGTGTCGATCGAGTGCGGCTTGCCGTCCACGTAGCGCAGGGTGACCTGGCTCTTGGCGTCGGGGCGCAGGAACGGCAGGCGGCCGTCCTTGCGCAACTGGGCCTGGCGTTCCATCAGACGGTGCGCGTAGTAGATCGGCGCGGGCATCAGTTCGGGTGTCTCGTTGCAGGCGTAACCGAACATCAGTCCCTGGTCGCCGGCGCCTGTGTTCAGATGGTCGTCCGAGGCATGATCGACGCCCTGGGCAATATCGTTGCTCTGCTTGTCGTAGGCCACCAGCACCGCGCAACCCTTGTAGTCGATGCCGTACTCGGTGTTGTCGTAACCAATGCGTTTCAGCGTGTTGCGCGCCACCTGGATGTAGTCGACATGGGCGTTGGTGGTGATTTCACCGGCCAGCACCACCAGGCCGGTGTTGCACAGCGTCTCGGCAGCGACGCGGGACTTGGGGTCCTGCGCGAAGATCGCGTCCAGAATGGCGTCAGAAATCTGGTCGGCCACCTTGTCGGGGTGCCCTTCAGAAACGGACTCGGAAGTAAAGAGAAAATCGTTCGCCATGGTCTTAAGCTCCAGTAACAAGTTCAAAGTGGTTCAACATCGCGTTGCTTGGGCTTGGAGGCTTTTAGCGAACGCTTTAGCAGATTTGTCAGAATTGACAAGGCACAATGACGGCTCGCGGGAGCCATGCCTTTGTGTGTCGCCCTGCAAGTAGTTCCATAACTCAGCGACCGCCAGATTTTATCCGACTGATGATCCGTCTTTTCAACTATTTCTCGGCCCTGCCTTTGTGGCTGGCGCACGGGTTGGGCTGGGTCTGCGGCTGGCTGGTCTTTGCCGCTTCCGGCGTCTACCGGCGGTGTTTTCTGGCCAATGCGCGGCAAGCCGGCGTCGGCTGGCGGCACTGGGTGTGCGCGGTGGGTGAGGCCGGAAAGCTGGTGGCAGAGTTGCCCCGGCTGTGGTTCGGGCGGCCGGTGCCAGTGCAGTGGCAAGACATCGAACTGGTGCAGGCAGCGCTGGTCGCGGGTCGGGGAATCGTGTTCATGACGCCCCATCTTGGCTGCTTCGAGGTCACCGCGCAGGCTTTTGCGCAACGCTACGGACCGGCCGGGCATTCGCTGACGGCGCTGTTTCGACCACCGCGTCAGCCGTGGCTGCGCAGCCTGGTTTCGAATGCCCGTGCGCGTCCCGGCCTTGCAACCGCCCCGGCCACGCTGGCCGGCGTCAAGCAGATGATCAGGGCTTTGAAACGGGGGCAGTGCGTCGGCCTGCTCCCGGATCAGGTGCCGCCGGTGGGTATGGGGCTCTGGGTGCCATTTTTCGGCCGCGAGGCCTATACCATGACCCTGTCAGCCCGGCTGGCGCAGCAAACCGGCGCCACCATCCTGCTGGCCTGGGGAGAACGGCTGGGTTGGGGGCGCGGATACCGGGTGCACATCCGGCCGATGTCCGCAGCGCTCCCGAGCGACAGCGCACAGGCGGCTGCGGCCATCAACCGCGAGATGGAGGCGCTGATTCGCGCACGTCCGCAGCAGTACCTGTGGGGCTACGCGCGTTACAAACAGCCGCGTCAGGAAATCTGATGCTGGGACGTCTGGGGAGTCGGTTGGGTATTCTGGTGATGCGCCTGCTGGCACCTCTGCCACTGGCCTGGGTGCGCGCGCTGGGCTACTTTCTGGGCTGCGTGCTATTTGCGCTGGTGCTGCCGCGCCGCCGGGTCGCCGGCATCAACCTGCGCCTGTGCTTTGCAGATTGGCCCCCCGGGCAGATCCGGGCCGTGACGTTTCGCACCTTTGTGCATTTTGCCCAGGCCTGGCTGGACCGGGGCTGGCTCTGGCATGGCTCGCCGGAACTCGTCAGGCGTCGTCTGACGCTGTCGGGTGCGCTTGAGGAATTGCAGGGCAGCGCGCCAACGGTCATCTTTGCGCCGCATTTCGTCGGGCTGGACGCAGGCTGGACCGCGCTGACCCAGCAGTTGCCGCGCCACTTCACCACCATCTACACCGATCAGTCCAACAAACTGATCGACGCCTGGATTCTGGCCGGGCGCCAGCGCTTTGGTCAGGCGCGATTGTTTGGCCGGATCGAAGGGGTCAAAACCATCGTCGCGGCGCTGCGAGCAGGCGCGCCGCTGTATTTGCTGCCCGACATGAACTATGGCCCGCAGGAATCGGTTTTCGTGCCTTTCTTTGGCGTTGCAGCGGCGACCGTGCCGTCCCTGTCGCGCTTTGCCAGGCTGTCGCACGCCAAGGTGGTTCCGGTCGTGACCCGCATGACGCCGCGCGGCTACGAGGTCCAGATCATGCCGGCGTGGACCGACTTCCCGACCGCTGACGCGCTCGCCGATACCGCGCTGATGAACCAGCGGCTGCAAACCTTCATAGACAGCATGCCGGACCAGTATTTCTGGGTTCACAAGCGTTTCAAGGACCGACCGCCGGGGCTGCCGCCGGTCTATTAGAAAGGTGCCGGTTTCAGTCCGGTCGGCGCAAGAATGACGCGATCAATCCGGTCACCCGCTCTGGCTGCTCGTGCACGATCCAGTGCGTTGCGCCGGGTACGGTGTGAAGGGTCAGATCGTCCACATAGTCGTCCAGCCCTTCGATCAGAGCCGGCGGCAGCGCGATGTCGTCCAGCGCCCAGATCACCAGCGTTGGCAGCTTGACGGTTAGTGTGCTGCGGGGCAGTTCAAGGGCGGCGGCGGCCGGGTCCTGCGCTCGCGGCGGTCGCAGCGGCGAGGCGCGGTAAAGGTTGCAGCCGCCGCGCAGGCCCGCGTCCCAGACCTCGCGGTACTTCGCCCTGACTTCTTCGGTCAGCCAGGCGGGAGCGACAGATCCGTCCTTGCCGTCGGTCAGAAACTCCCAGAGCCGGCGGTAGTCGTCCTGGGCCAGCAGTTGTTCGGCGTCCGGGCGGATCAGAAAGTTCATGTAGGCGCTGGCAGCCTGCTGGGCCGGACTGGTTTTCAACTCGCGCACAAAGGTGCCGGGATGCGGTGAATTGATGATCACCAACTGGCGCGCCAGTTGCGGCATCTGGTTGGCCAGGTTCCAGGCCACCGCGCCACCCCAGTCGTGTGCCACCAGGCCCGCGACCTGCCCATTTTGGGTCTGTGTTTCGGCCGCAATCAGCGCGACGATATCCTGCACCAGGTGTTTGGGCCGGTAGGCGTTGACCTCGGGCGGCGCGCTGGAACGCTCGAAGCCGCGCAGGTTGGGCGCCACGCACCGGTAGCCACCCTGTTCGGGGCGCGAGAAATAGTCCAGCATGAAATCCCAGACAAAGGCGGCTTCGGGGAAACCATGCAGGAACAGCAGAACCGGTCGTCCGCGCGCGCCAGCGGCCCTGCAACTCAGGGTGATGCCGTGCGGCAGCACCTGCTGAAAGGTTTCGATGCTCATGGGGCCGGGGTCTGGACAGGGTGCGCCCATTGCCACAGCAGCAGCGCGACCTCGTCAATGCCCAGGCGTCGGGTGGCTGAAAAGAGGCGGACTTCGCCGCCGCCGGCCTGCAGTTTCATGATCGACAGCGCCTTGTTCTGCTCGACGCGGGTCAGCTTGTCGGCCTTGGTCAGAACCACCAGGAACTTGAGCCCCTGCTGCACCCGCGGGCGGATGATGTCGAGCAGGATCTCGTCCAGTTCGGTCAGACCGTGGCGCGGGTCGCACATCAGCACGATGCCCTTCAGGTTCTCCCGCGTCACCAGGTAATTGGCCATCACCTGCTGCCAGCGGATCTTGTCCTGTTTCGGCACCGCCGCGTAGCCGTAGCCCGGCAGGTCGGTCAGAACGGCGTCCGTCAGGCCCTGCTTGCCCAGCGCGAACAGGTTGATATGTTGTGTGCGGCCCGGCTTCTTGGATGCAAAAGCCAATTGCTTTTGCTGCGTCAAGGTGTTGATGCAGGTCGATTTGCCCGCGTTGGAGCGGCCAACGAAGGCAAACTCGGGCACATCGAGCGGCGGCAGAAAGTGCAACTGGGGCGCGGTCGTCAGAAATCTGGCGGTGTGCAGCCAGCCCAGTGCAACGATCGTTGCGGCCTTGGCACTGCTGTCGGGCAAGCCGGGGTGGCCTGCTGGATTGGGTGAATTTGAGGTGTTGGTCATTGATGCTGAGGGGATGATTCCCCGCTCGGCATTGTAGAATCAGACTGTTTTGCTCACCTGATACGGCATCCCCTATGAAGTTGTTCGCTTCCCTCATGATCGCTGCAGCCCTCGCAGCGACTGCGTTTTACGTCTCCGCTCAGGAGGCCAAGCCGGTTGCGCCGGTGCCTGCCGCGGTAGCGCCGGCGAAGGCCGAAAAGCCTGATCTGGCCAAGGGCGAGGCCAGCTTCGCAGCTGTTTGCGCGGCCTGCCACGCGCCAGACGGCAATTCGATTATTCCGGTCAACCCCAGGCTGGCGCAGCAACACCCTGAGTACCTGCTCAAGCAGCTGCAAGAATTCAAATCGGGCAAGCGTGCCAACCCGATCATGCTGGGGATGGCGTCAACGCTGTCGGACGCCGACATGAAAAATGTCGTTTACTGGCTGACCACCAAAACCGCCAAACCCGGCGCCGCCAAGGACAAGAACCTGGTGAGTCTGGGTGAACGCATCTACCGTGGCGGCATTGCCGACCGCCAGGTGCCCGCCTGCGCCGGCTGCCACAGTCCCAACGGTGCCGGCATACCGGCCCAGTACCCGCGCCTGAGCGGCCAGCATGCGGATTACGCTGTGGCGCAGCTGACCGCCTTCCGTGACGGCGTGCGCGGCAACAGCCTGCAGATGACGCAGGTCGCGGCCAAGATGAACGACAAGGAAATCAGGGCCGTCGCCGATTACGTCGCCGGCCTGCATTGACCATTGGCCAGTGTCGCTGGCCACGCAGCGCAGCGAGTGACGGCGACGTCCCTGCTGGCGAAGTGGGTACCTGATTCGGGTCAGAATGAAACCCGTCTCCGGTTCTCTTTGTAGCCAAGACCCTAGCATGCTCATCAAGACCCGCCGCGACGGCTTTTCTGATCCCGCCTCCAGCGACATCACCAGTCAGAGCGTCTATCGGGAACGACGCGAGCTGATCAGACTGATGGCCGGCGGCGCTGCCGGCGCGGCGCTGGCCTCCTGGGCATCGCGGTCCGGGCTGGCGCAAATCGCCGCCTCGCGTGCTGGCAAGCTGGCGCCCCTGCCAGGCCAGAAATCGGCGGTTGCCGGTGCGGCCACGATGGAAAAGCCGACCGATTACAAGGACGCCAGCAGCTACAACAATTTCTACGAGTTCGGCACCGACAAGGCTGACCCGGCACAAAATGCCCATAGCCTGAAGACCAGTCCCTGGACGGTCGAGGTTGAAGGACTGGTCAAGAAGCCTGCCAAATACGCGCTGGAAGACCTGCTCAGGCTCAGCCCGCAGGAGGAGCGCATCTACCGCCTGCGCTGTGTCGAGGGCTGGTCGATGGTGATACCGTGGGTTGGCTATTCGCTCAGCGAGCTGATCAAGAAGGTCGAGCCGCTGGGCAATGCCAGGTACCTTGAATTTGTGACGCTGGCGGATCCCAAGACCATGCCTTTTGTCGGTTCCCGCGTGCTGGACTGGCCGTACGCCGAAGGCTTGCGCCTGGATGAGGCAATGCACCCCTTGACCCTGCTGAGCTTTGGCATGTATGGCGAGGTCTTACCCAATCAAAATGGTGCGCCAGTGCGCCTTGTGGTGCCCTGGAAGTACGGCTTCAAGAGCGCCAAGAGCATCGTCAAGATCCGATTCACCGAGAAGCAGCCCGGTACCGCCTGGAACAAGGCGGCGGCCAGTGAATATGGCTTCTTTTCGAACGTGAACCCCGGCGTCGATCACCCGCGCTGGAGTCAGGCGACCGAGCGCCGCATTGGCGAAGACGGCTTGTTCGCCAAGAAGCGCAAGACGCTGATGTTCAACGGCTATGAGGCGCAGGTCGGGCAGCTTTACGCCGGCATGGATCTGAAGAAGAACTTCTGATGCCGCCGCTGTCACGTCGCGGCCACTGTCTGGCGTGAAGACGCTGCTGCAGCATCGTTTCGCCAAGCCAGTGCTGTTCGGTCTGTCGCTGCTGCCATTTTGCTGGCTGCTGTATGCCGCGACCGGCAATCAGCTCGGAGCCAACCCGGCGCAGGCGCTGGTGCGGGCGCTGGGAGACTGGACATTGCGCTTTCTATGCCTGGTGCTGGCGCTGACGCCGCTGCGCGTGATCAGCGGCACGCCGGCGCTGGCCAGGTTTCGGCGCATGCTGGGGCTGTTCGTCTTTTTCTACGCTTTGCTGCACCTGTTGAGCTACAGCTGGTTCGACATGGGCTTTGAGGTCGCCGATATCGCCGCAGACATTGTCAAACGCCCGTTCATCCTGGTGGGTTTCTCGGCCTTTGCGCTGCTCACGGCGTTGGCTGCGACCTCCTTCAATCGGGCCATCAGGGCGCTGGGCGCCAGAAGGTGGCAGCAGTTGCACCGTCTGATTTATCTCATTGCCGGACTGGCCATCCTGCATTTTTTCTGGATGCGTTCAGGCAAGAATGATTTTGCCGAAGTCTGGATCTACGCCTCGGTGCTGGTCCTGCTGTTGCTCTGGCGCTGGCGCCGGCGCCTCAGCAAGAGATCGCACTAGCCGCCCGGGCCGGCGATGACGCCACCGCCCCCGCTGACGCCGGCGGCGGGTCGCACCGTTTCATCAGGGCTGCTCCTGCCGGTTTTTTACCAGCAAGGCTTCTGCGCCCATCTGGTCTGCGATCGTTTCGCGCCGGCGGATCTGGTGCGCCTGCCGGCCTTCCACCAGAATTTCCGGCGCGCGTCCACGCGAGTTGTAGTTGCTGGCCATGCTCATGCAAAAGGCGCCTGCCGACAGCACCGCCAGCAGGTCGCCCTGCTGCACCGCCAGCTCACGGTCGTGGCCAATCCAGTCGCCGCTCTCGCAGACCGGGCCCACCACATCCCAGATGCCCTGTGTTTCGTCGCGCGGATTCAGTGGCACGATCCGGTGAAAAGCCTGGTACATGGCCGGCCGCGGCACATCGTTCATGGCGACGTCAACAATGCAGAAATTCTTCTGCTCACCGGGCTTGAGGTACAGCACTTCAGTGACGCAGACCCCGGCATTGCCCACCAGCGAGCGGCCCGGCTCGATCATCAGCTGGCGCTGCCCGAGGCCGCGGGCGTCTAGCCTTGCCAGCAGATTCTTCCAGAGCTGCTCCGCGCCGGGCGGCGTCTCGCCGTTGTAGCTGATGCCGAGGCCGCCGCCAAAATCGATGTGATGGATCGGGATCCCGACCGCTTCCACCGCCTGGACCAGATCGGCCATCCGGTCGACGGCCTCCAGATAAGGTTCTTCCCGGGTGATCTGAGAGCCGATATGGCAGTCGATCCCGATCACGCGCAGACCCTTCATCGCGGCCGCGCTCTGGTAGGTGGCTATAACGCGTTCATGGGCGATGCCGAACTTGCTGCTTTTCAGACCAGTCGAAATATACGGGTGCGTCTTCGGGTCGACGTTGGGGTTGACGCGCAGGCTCACGGGCGCGCGCAGGCCCATCGACAGGGCCATCTCGTTGAGCACTTCGAGTTCGGCCTCGCTCTCGACGTTGAAGCAGCCGATGCCCACGTCCAGCGCGCGGCGCATCTCGGGCCGGGTCTTGCCGACGCCCGAGAAGATGATCCTTTCGGCCTGACCGCCCGCTGCCAGCACGCGCTCCATTTCGCCGCCCGAAACGATGTCGAATCCGCAGCCCGCCTGCGCAAAGACCTGAATCACGCCCAAGGCCGGGTTTGCTTTCACGGCGTAGCAAATCTGTACGTTGCGTCCGGCAAAGCCGCGCTGGTAGTCGGCCAGCGCCGACAGCATGGCGCCCCTGGAGTAGACAAACAGCGGCGTGCCGTACTGCCTTGCCAGATCGCTCAGGCGGACCTCTTCGGCGAAAAGTTCATTGCCCCGGTAGGCAATGTGGGGTTGACCGGGAAGATCGTGGGGCATCATGGAGGCGCTGGCGTAGGGGGTGTCTCAGGGGAGCGGGTGGGCGCGGAGGCGGTGGTCGACGAGGGCTTTGCGGCGGCGGGCACGGTCGGCAAATACAGCGAGCCCTGCTGGCCGCAGGCGCACAGCGTTGCCACACAGATGCCAAGGGCAAGCGTACTGACTAGAATTTGGTGGCTATGCAACATGGTGAAATTGTAATGACCGACTCGGAATTCATGGACTGCGCGGAAAGCCTGCTGCGCTCTGTCGAGGCAGGCTGCGATCGTATCAACGACGAAAACCTCGCCGATATCGACAATCAGCGTGTCGGAGGCATGGTGACACTGGTTTTCGCCGATGGCAGCCAGATCGTCATCAATCTGCAAAAGCCGCTGCACGAAGTATGGCTGGCGGCAAAATCCGGCGGTTATCACTTCAAGTTCGACGGCGCGCAGTGGGCCGACAGCAAGGGCCAGGGCGAGTTCTTTGCCAACCTGTCGCGCTTCGCCAGCGCGCAGGCTGCTTGCCCATTGGAGTTTCAGCCGATCCGTTGAGGACAGGGCTCGCTTCGCGCGGCTACGGTCTGTCCCGCAAGGGAATCAGTTTCTGAACAGGTCGAGAATCTTCTTCTTCTCATCGGCCGGCGGCAGCGCCTGCACGTCGGAGCTTGCGGCGGGCTTGTCGCCCAGTCCCAGACTGCTGACGCCGGCGCCCTTCGCGAACTCGTCGTAGAACCATTCGCCACCGGCATACATCACGCCTTCAGGCGCTGCGGGCTCCATGACGGGCACGTTCTTCAGCGCATACTCCATGAACCGGATCCAGACCGGCAGGCTCAGGCCGCCTCCGGTCTCGCGGTCTCCGAGCTTGCGCGGCGTGTCGTATCCAATCCAGGTGACGGCGGCCAGTGTCGGCTGAAATCCGGCAAACCAGGCGTCCATCGAATCGTTGGTGGTGCCTGTCTTGCCGTAAAGGTCGGGGCGCTTCAATGCGGCCTGCGCGGTCGCGGCGGTGCCGGAACGGGTCACGGTCTGCAGCAGGCTCTCCATCATGAATGCGTTGCGCGCGTCAATGGCGCGCATCGACTCGTCCAGTGTTGGCGCCTTGGTCTGCAGCAGCAGCTTGCCCTTCTGTTCGGTGACCTTGCTGATCAGCCACGGGTTGATGCGGTAGCCGCCATTGGCGAAGACCGAATAGGCCGAAACCATCTGCATCGGAGTGACCGAGCCGGCGCCCAGCGCCATGGTCAGATAGGCGGGGTGCTTGTCTTCGTCGAAACCAAAGCGCGTGATCCAGTCCTGCGCATTCTGCGCACCCACCGCCTGCAGGATGCGGATCGAGATCATGTTCTTGGACTTGGCCAGCCCCTGGCGCAAGCTCATCGGGCCCTCGAACTTTCCATCGTAATTCTTCGGCTCCCAGGGCTGTCCGCCGGTGACGCCGGCGTCGAAGAAAAGGGGCGCGTCGTTGATCACCGTGGCAGGCGTGAAGCCTTTTTCCAGGGCGGCCGAATAGATGAAGGGCTTGAAGCTCGAACCAGGCTGCCGCCAGGCCTGCGTGACGTGGTTGAACTTGTTCTTTTCGAAATCGAATCCGCCGACCATCGCCTTGATCGAGCCGTCGCGCGGATCCATGGCGACGAAAGCGCCCTCGACTTCGGGGATCTGCGTTATTTCCCAGCTGTTCTTGACCGTCTTGCTGACCCGGATCACCGCGCCGCGACGGATCTTGATGTTCGGAGGCGCCTTGTCCGACAGGCCCGATTGGGCCGGTCTGAGACCTTCGCCAGTGATGTCAACCACTTCCCCGTTCTGTCGAACGGCCTTGATGTGCCTGGCGTCCGCCTCGAGCACCATGGCGGCCATCACGTCGCCGTTGTCGGGGTGGTCGTCCAGCGCATCGTCGATCGCGTCTTCGAGTTCCTGCGGACTGACTGGCAAGGCCACGAATGTTTCGGGCCCGCGGTAAACCTGCCGGCGCTCGAAGTCCATCAGTCCGCGCCGCAGCGCCTTGTAGGCGACTTCCTGGTCGGCTGCGCGCAGCGTTGTGTAGACGTTGAGGCCGCGCGTGTAGGTCTCGTCGCCGTACTGCGCGAACATCAGCTGGCGCACGGTTTCAGCCACATACTCGGCGTGGACCTTGGGGTTGTCGGAGCCGGACCTGATTTTCAATTCTTCCTTTTTTGCCGCGGCCGCCTGCTCCGCCGTGATGAACCCGTTGTCCACCATGCGCTCAATGATGTGAAGCTGGCGCGAGCGCGCCCTTTTCGGGTTGGTGATCGGGTTGTAGGCCGACGGCGCCTTGGGCAATCCGGCCAGCATCGCAGCCTCGGCGATCGTGATGTCTTTCAGGGGCTTGCTGAAGTAGGCCTCGGATGCCGCCGCAAAGCCGTAGGCGCGGTTGCCCAGAAAGATCTGGTTCATGTAGATCTCGAGGATCTGGTTCTTGCTCAGCATGTGCTCGAGCTTGAAGGTCAGCAGGATCTCGTAGATCTTTCGGGCATAGGTCTTTTCCGAAGACAAATAGACATTGCGCGCCACCTGCATCGTGATCGTCGATGCGCCCTGGCTCTTGAAATGCCCCAGGTTGGCCAGCCCGGCGCGCAGCATGCCGCGGTAATCCACCCCGCCGTGCTCGTAGAACCGTGCATCCTCAATCGCCAGAACGGCGTCGGTCATCACCTTCGGTATGTCCCTGATCGGTGTCAGGTGGCGGCGTTCCTCGCCAAACTCCCCGATCAGCGTGCCTTCGGCCGAAAAGACCCGCAACGGCAATTTGGGACGGTAATCCGACAGGTCTGAAATATCGGGCAAGTTGGGAAATGCCACCGCCAGCGCGATCGCGATGACGATCAGCAGTGACATCACGGCCGCCAGCAGCAGCCCGCCCGCCCATAGCGCCAGCCGCAGTGGACGCCCCATTGCGGCACGGGTGCGCAGGTCCAGACTTCGCTGCAGAGGAGTGTCGCGGGGCGACGGTTTGGAGGGCATAGGAAATTGGTGCAAACGCCTGCTGATTGTAAAAACAATGTTGGCCGCGTCTTGGCGCGTTAGTATCCACTATTCCTGCGCGTTCGCCCCAGGCCGCCTTCCGGCCGGCCGATGTAGGTAAGATCCACCCTTCGAGCGTCTACTTTTGGCAACGTTCAAAACTGTTCCAAATTGAAATAGTTTTTGCCTGACAAGGTGCTTGCTGCTAGCATTGAAGTGGATTCTTAAGTTTTGTCGATCTCCGATCGGCCTGTTTCAGGGGATGTTTTTGATCTCGTTGGGATCTCTGTTTAACCGTCGACCGGCACCCATGCTGGGTCTGGACATCAGTTCGTCAAGCGTCAAACTGGTTGAGTTGGGTCAGGACAAGGCCGGCAACCTCGTGCTTGAACGGTGCGCGATCGAACCTCTTGAACGCGGCTGGATCACCGACGGCAACATCGAAAAATTCGACGAAGTCGCGGAGGCGGTTCGCCGGCTGGTCAAGAAGAGCGGGACCAGAACCAGGAATGTGGCGATGGCGCTGCCGCCGTCGGCGGTGATCACCAAGAAGATCATTCTTCCGGGCGGCATGTCGGACCAGGAGCTCGAAATTCAGGTCGAGGTTGAAGCCAATCAGTACATTCCGTTTCCGCTGGACGAGGTCAGTCTGGACTTTTGCGTTGTCGGGCCCAGTGCAAGCTCCGCCGGCGACATCGAGGTTCTGATTGCCGCGTCGCGCAAGGAAAAGGTGCAGGACATACAAGGGCTGGCAGAGGCCGCCGGCTTGAAGCCGGTGATCGTGGACGTGGAATCCTACGCCTCGCGGCTGGCAACCAATCGCCTGATTGAAAATCTGCCCGACAGGGGAGAAGGCTACATCGTTGCGCTGTTCGAGGTCGGTGCGCTGACGACCAGCATGCAGGTCATTCGAAACGACGAGGTGCTGTATGACCGGGACCAGGCCTTTGGCGGCGCCCAGCTGACGCAGCTGATTGTGCGCCAGTACGGGTTTTCGATGGAAGAGGCTGAAAGCAAGAAGCGCAGCGGTGAACTGCCGGAGGACTATGAAAGCAGCGTGCTGCGGCCGTTTGTCGAAAGCATGGTGCATGAGATCGGCCGCGCCCTGCAATTCTTCTTTACCAGCACGCCGCACAACAAGGTCGATTGCGTGATGCTGGCCGGCGGCTCGTCCGCGCTGCCCGGCCTGACCGCCGCCGTCACCGAGCACACATCGTTCCCCTGCAGTCTGGTCAATCCGTTTGAAGGCATGGAAATCGGCCCCGATGTGCGGTTGAAGCGAATGACGCGCGAGGCGCCGTCCTATCTGACATCGTGCGGATTGGCGTTGCGGAGGTTCATGCAGTGATCCTGATCAACCTGCTCCCGCACCGCGAGGCAGCGCGCAAACGACGCCAGGATGTATTCAATGTCAGCCTGGGGGCTTCCGCCCTTGCGGGCGGCCTGCTCGCCGGCGTGATATTCCTCTGGTATCAGGCGCAGATCTCGGGGCAGCAGGACAAGAATCAGCTGCTGCAGACCGAGATCAAGCGCTTTGACGGGCAAATCAAGGACATCGCCGGTCTTGAGACCGAAATCACCGCCTTGCGTGCGCGCCAGCAGGCGGTCGAGGATCTGCAGGCCGACCGCAACCTGCCGGTTCACCTGCTGACCGAACTGGTCAGGCAGTTGCCTGACGGCGTCTACATCGCGAACATGCGCCAGGACAATCAGACCGTGACGCTGCAGGGCGTTGCGCAGTCGAATGAACGGGTGTCCGAGCTGCTGCGAAACCTCGGCAACAACACGCCCTGGTTCGCCAAACCCGAACTGGTCGAGATCGTGTCCGGCAGCGTCACGCTGACGCCGCGTGATCAGCGCCGCGTCGCCAACTTCACCATCCGTGTCCGCCTGACCCGCGCCAGCGAAGCCCAAAAGCCGCGCCCAGCGGCCAGCCCGGCAGTCGCGGGCGCCTCAGCGCCTGTCAAGAAGTAGCAGGCGGACAAAATGGCAATCCAATTTACCCTGGGATTCGATTTCCGCGCGGTGTCGGAAAGCGTGCTGGCGCAATTCCGCGACCTCGACCCCAAGGATCCGTCGAACTGGCCGATGCTTCCGCGTTACGCGCTGTTTGCCGGCGTCGCCGTACTGGTGGTGGTGGTGCTGTGGTTCCTCTGGCTGAATTCTTCGCAGCTTGAGCTCGAGGGCGAGCAGGCCAAGGAAGTCAAGTTGCGCGAGGAGTACACGCTCAAGATGGGCAAGGCTGTCAATCTTGACGCGCTCAAGAAGCAGCGTGAGCAAGTGCAGCAGTACGTCACGCAGCTCGAGAAGCAGCTGCCGAGCAAGGCCGAGATGGATGCGCTGCTGTCGGACATCAACCAGGCCGGTCTTGGGCGCAGCCTGCAGTTTGACCTGTTCCGGCCCGGGCAGGTGGTCGTCAAGGACTATTACGCCGAGCTGCCGATCGCGCTGCGTGTCACCGGGCGCTACCACGACATCGGCGCGTTTGCGTCCGACGTCGCGAATCTGTCTCGCATCGTGACGCTGAACAACCTGGCCATCCTGCCGGGCAAGGACGGCGCTTTGACGATGGACGCGACGGCCAAAACCTTCCGCTATCTCGATGCCGACGAGGTGGCCCAGCAGCGCAAGGCGGCGGCGCCCAAAGGGGCCGCCAAATGAGGGCCTTGCCTGAGCTCCTGCTGCTTGCGATGGCGCTCGCGCTTGCCGCTTGCGGCTCCTCCAGCGAAGATGAGCTGCGTCAATGGATGACGGACCAGAAGGGGCAGATCCGGCCCCGGATAGCGCCCATTTCGGAGCCCAAGCAATTCATCCCTGAAAGCTACAGCCAGACGGCGGCGGTGGAGCCTTTCAGCAACCAGAAGCTGACGCAGGCGCTGAAGCGCGAGTCCACCCAGGCGGCGGCCAACGGCGCGCTGATCGCGCCCGAACTGGCGCGTCGCCGCGAAGCGCTGGAGTCGTTCCCGCTGGATGTGATGACGCTGGTCGGAAGCATGACCAAGACCGGCGATCCGGTTGCGCTGGTGAAGGTCGAAAACTTGTTGTATCAGGTGCGGCCTGGCAACCATCTCGGGCAAAACTACGGTCTTGTGACCAGGATTGCCGAAACCGAAATCACACTGCGCGAGATCGTGCAGGATGCGACCGGTGAATGGATTGAACGCACTGCTACCTTGCAGCTGCAAGAGAGGCTGAAATGAACAATCAGAAGGTTGAAATGGCAAAGCGGATCTGCTGGCGGGTCGGGCTGGCGCTGGCGTTTGTGCTGGCCGCATCCGCTGCGCAGGCTCAAGCCGCCATTGAATCCGTGTCGGCGTCGATCCAGGGCGGCGTTGAAGTGGTGCGCATCGATCTGACCGCGCCCCTTGACAAGCTCCCGACAGGCTTTGCGATCCAGTCGCCGGCAAGGATTGCGCTTGATTTTCCGGGCATCTCCAGCGCCATGGGGCGCTCCACCGTGGAGCTCAACCAGGGCAATCTGAAGACGGTCAATGTCGTGCAGGCCAACGACCGGACCCGCGTCGTTCTCAATTTGAAGCAGGCCACCTCCTACAAGGCGCAGCTGCAGGGGAAATCGCTGATGATCGTGCTGGAGCCGGTTGCGCTCGCCGCAGCTGTAACAACAACAGCGGCACCGGTTTTTGCCGAAAGCCGCAGCCGTGACACGCTGCCGCTGAAGGATCTTGATTTCCGCCGCGGCGACGAGGGTTCCGGCCGCGTTGTGGTCGATCTACCGAACAACCAGGTCGGCGTGGATATTCGTCAGCAGGGCGAGACGTTGGTGGTCGAGTTCATGAAATCGAGCCTGCCCGAAGGAATGCGCCGGCGCCTGGACGTGACTGACTTCGGCACGCCGGTGCAGACCGTGACCACGTTCCAGGTCGGCGACCGCGTGCGCATGGTGATCGAGTCCAGGGGTCAATGGGTGCACAGCGCGTACCAGAGCGACCAGCAGTTTGTGGTCGAGGTCAAGGTGCTGCGGGTCGATCCGTCCAAGCTGACGCAGGGCACCGGCTACAGCGGCCAAAAGTTGTCGCTCAATTTCCAGAACATCGAGGTCCGCTCGCTGTTGCAGGTGATCGCAGACTTTACCAATTTCAACATCATTACCTCGGACTCGGTGACCGGCGGTGTTACGCTGAGGCTGCAGGATGTGCCGTGGGATCAGGCGCTGGACATCATCCTGCAGGCCAAAGGACTGGGCATGCGCAAGACCGCCAACGTGATCTGGATCGCACCGAAGGATGAAATCATCGCCAAGGAAAAGCTCGAGCTCGAGTCCAAGGCCGCGGTTCTCAATCTGGAGCCGGTTCGCACGCAGTCGTTCCAGATGAACTATGCGAAGGCTGAGGATATTGCCAAGCAGCTGACCGGTGCCGGCGGCGGCGACAAGAGCCCCGGACGAACCCTCAGTTCGCGTGGCAGCGCAATGGCCGATCCGCGCACCAACCAGCTTTTTGTGACCGATGTGGCTTCAAGGCTGGATCAGGTGACGCAGCTGTTGCAGAAGCTGGACGTCGCGGTCCGGCAGGTGATGATCGAGGTGCGTATTGTGGAGGCGGCCGACACCTTCGGAAAATCGCTCGGCGTCAAGTTTGGTTCTGCCGACCTGCGGGCCAACCGGGGTGGCGACGGCGGCTATCAACTGTCCGGCGACAACCGGATTGCCTTCGGCACCAACTACAGCAACGTGGTGGCCACCACCGGCGCTGGCGGCAACGTGGACACGACGAGCAATTATGTGAACATGCCGGCCTCAACCATGGGCTTGGGCAGCGTGGCCACCTTCGGCGTGTCGATCTTCAACGCGGTCGCCAACCGCTTCCTGAATCTTGAAATATCCGCGCTTGAAGCCGACGCCAAGGGTCGCCTTGTGTCGAGCCCGCGGGTAGTCACGGCGGACGGCAAGGAGGCGAGCATCACCCAGGGCGAGCAAATCCCGTACGACTCGTGCAGCTCGACCGGTGGCGCTGCCACCTGCCAGCCGACCTTCAAGGACGCCGCACTGAAACTTGTGGTCAAGCCCCAGATTACGCCCGAGGGGACCATCATCATGGACCTGGACGTCAGCAAGGACAGCCGGGGCACCGAGACCAAGGCTGGACCCGCGATCAACAAGAAGAATGTGGTCACCCAGGTCCTGGTGGACAACGGGGGCACGGTCGTGATCGGCGGCATTTTTGAATTGCAGGAAGAAAACGACGAAACCAAGGTGCCCTGGTTTGGCGACCTGCCGGCCGTCGGCAATCTGTTCAAGAGCAGATCGCGGACCCAGAGCAAGAAAGAACTGCTGGTGTTTGTGACGCCAAGGATTATTACGGACAAGGTCGGCACGCGCTGATTCGAATCGGAATCGCAGGAACATGAAAATGAATCTAGTCAAATACATTGGTGCTTTCCTTATGCTGGCCCTGCTCTCGGCCTGCGGCGGCGGTGGCGGCAGTCCGGGCGCCAGTTCAGGCGCAACAAGCGTGGTGCCGCTTTTCACTTCGGCGCCGGCCTCGCTCACCCTGGCCAGCGGCACAACGAGCGCCAACTTTGACATCAGCGGCGGCGTCGCTCCTTACGCGGCCAGCCCCGACACGCCGGCCCTGATCAGCGTGTCCTTGAACGGATCCGCATTCACGATTGCCGCCGCTGCGGGCAATAGCGGCAGCGGTGCGGTCGTTGTCACCGACTCCAAAGGGACCAAGGTCAGCATTGCGGTCACCGTGCCCTCGCCCACAGCCATGTTCAGCACCGCACCGGCGAATTTGACGCTGGCCATCGGAGCGAGTTCCAGCGCCTATGCGGTGTCAGGCGGCACCGGGCCGTACTCTGCGACCAGCACCGGTCCGGGGATTGTCAGTGCATCGATCCCGACCGGGTCCAACTTCCTGACCATCACGGCCTTGCCAGGCACGAGTGGCGGCTCAGCCAACGTGATCGTCTCGGACACCAAGGGCGCGCAGCTGACTATTGCGGTCACCGTGTCACCTCCCGCAGGATTGTTCAGCACCGCGCCGGCGAACCTGACGCTGGCCATCGGAGCGAGTTCCAGCGCCTATGCAGTCACCGGCGGAACCGCGCCTTACTCGGTGGCCAGCACCAATTCCGGGCTTGTCACTGCGTCGATACCGACCGGGTCCAACTTACTGACCATCACGGCCTTGCCAGGCACAAGCGGCGGCGGCGCCAGCGTGATTGTGTCGGACACCAAGGGCAGCCAGCTGACGATTGCCGTCACGGTGACGCCGCCCTTGGGGCTTTATGTTGACGCCCCGGCCAACCTGACCATTGCCACCGGTGCGCCCGGCAACACCTACACGATCTCGGGCGGTGCCAAGCCCTACACCGCGGTCAGCAGCAATACGGCTGTGGCAAGCTCGACAGCGCCCGCCGCGAACGGAAGCTTTGTGATCCAGGGCGTCAGCGCCGGCAACGCCAGCGTGACCATCAAGGACGCGGCAGGCACCACATTGACGCTCTCTGTCACAGTGCCTTCGCCCACAGCACTGTTCAGCACCGCCCCTGCGACGCTGCAGATCCTGAACGGCACAACCAACTTCTACACCGTTTTCGGTGGAACCGCGCCCTATGTGGTGAACACCAACGGCGTGATCGCCAGGGCCGTGCTCAGCGGGTCCAGTCTTGCCATCTCCGGCATGGTGCCTGGAGTCCAGACGGTTGCGGTAAGTGACGCAAAGGGGGCCGTCATCACGATCGATGTCACCGTGAAGGATGGCCTGTACACCGACGCGCCCGCCAACCTCAGCGTGCCCAGCGGAACCGGCGCCACCTACTCGATCTATGGCGGCATTCCTTTCAGCGGCACGTCCTTGTACCGGGTCAACAGCAGCAACCCGGCGGTTGCGACCGCAGCGGTCACCGGATCGACGCTGTCTATCAGCGGGCTGTCTGTTGGTTCGACATCGCTGGTGATCACCGACTCGGTCGGTGCGAGCGCCGCCATCACGGTGACGGTTCCGGTTGCCGGCGCGCTTCTGAGCACCGCGCCTTCACCGCTCAAGCTGGCCACCGGAACCAGCGGCGTCTATGCGATCTCCGGCGGTGTCGGCCCCTACACCGCAACCAGCGCGAACCCGTCCCTCGTCAGCGCATCGGCAAGCGGTTCAACCCTGACCATCGGCGCGGTCGCTGACACGCTGGGCGGCACGGCCAGCGTGGTCGTGACTGACTCGGTCGGCACACCGCCGTTGACGATCGTCGTCACCGCGGCTGAGGTGCAGTTCTTCACGACCGCGCCGTCGCCGCTGGCGATTGCGGCAGGCTCCTCGAAGATCTTTGCGGTCTTTGGCGGGTCCTTGCCCTACTCGGTCGTGAGCACACACCCCGCGGTGGTGAGCGGCTCGATTTCGGGCACCACGCTGACCATCACCGGCACCATGGCCGGCAACGGCACCGTGATCGTCAGCGACGCCAAGGGCGTGTCGGTTTCGAGTTTTGTGACCGTCAACGCACCCGGGCCGCTTTTCCTCAGCGCGCCGGGCGCTTCCGTGACGATCGCATCGGGCAGTTCGAACACCTACGACATCATCGGCGGCGTGCCGCCCTACCTGTCCAGCAGCAGTGACCTGACGATCGCCAGGGCCACGATCGTGAATGCGAACCAGGTCAGAGTCGACGCCCTGGGCGCCGGCAAGGCAACGATCGCGGTGACCGACTCCGCCGGCACCCGGGTGTCGGTCGATATCACGGTGCCCGGCGCCTCGAGCTCGGTGCTGTACACGACCGCGCCCAGCGGCGGCGTCTTTCTGGCGAGCGCGGATGTGGTCGCCTACGCGATCTTCGGCGGCGTGCCGAACTACTCGGTGCAGAGCAGCAATGAAAACGTGGTGCATGCGGCCCTCACCGGCGGCGGCTTCCTGCTGCAGGCCATCGGCGGCGGCTCCGCGAACGTTCTGGTGCGGGATTCCAGCGGCTTGTCGGTGACCATCCCTGTCACCGTGGGCTCCGCCAATGCGTTCTTCGTCGCCGCGCCCGGCACGCTGAACATGGGCGCGGGAACGGTCTCGCCCACCTACCGGGTCAGCGGAGGCACCAAGCCTTACTCGGCCAGCAGTTCCGATTCCCGCGTGGCGACGGTGGTGCTGGATCCGTCAACGTCGCTGCTGACGGTCAACGCCCTGACCGTCGGGACGGCCACGCTGAAGATCGCCGACGCCTTGGGCGCCTTCTACCCCATCACGGTGGTGGTTGACAATGTCGGCGGTACGGGGACTGGCGCGGCCGCGACCATTGACATTTTGGCTACGAGCAATACGCTGAACTCGGCTCCAGGGTCGACTGTGGGCTTCATCGTGACGGTCAAGAACAGCGCCAACGCGGCGCTGCCGAACCAATCCGTGGTATTCCAATCCACTTCAGGCACCCTGACCGGCGCCAACCCGGCGCCCGTCACGAACGCGGCCGGAACGATCTCCACTGTCTCGCTATCGCCCGGCGCCGACGCCAGCAACCGCAGCATCAGGGTTACAGCCACCGCCGGCAACGCTACCAAGTACATTGAAATTCCGGTGGTTGGTACAACCGTGTCGGTCAACGGGCCGGGCGCCGCAATAGTGAAGAGCCCTGCACAGACGTACACGTACACGCTGAAAGCTGCGGACTCGAGCGGCAGGCCGATCCCCTTCGCCACTTTGCAGATCACCTCAGACCCACTCTTAAACAACACATTGAGTAAATCGAGCGTGATAACCGACATCGCGGGGTCGGGTACGGTTGATTTCACAGCACTCCATGCAGGCACCGATACGTTGACCGTCAAGTGGTTTGATGCCGAGAACACCGCAAAGGTGCTCGTCAGCGCCGAAGACTTCGCTTTTGTTACCACAGCGTTGACCGAGCCGCCTTGGGAGGTTTTGCCGACCACAAATCCGGTGAAAGTTAGATACCTTTTGAGTGGGCTGCCGCCTTCGCCCGCATTACGGGTCGACTTCAGCACAACACGAGGGACCTTGTCACCTACCTTTATTGACACCGATGTCAATGGCTATGCGACTGTGAATGTCTCTTCAACCACCGCCGGTCCAGTCACGGTGTCGGCTCGACTCACCACTGCGGCGAGTAAACTTGCGAGTACCAGCCTCACCGGCGCCTTTGTGGCAAAGGTTCCTGCTACTTTGGTATTGCAGGTCAACCCGGCGGCGCTGCCTCCGAATGCGGCGGGCAGCACAACCAACCAGAGTGCGCTAACCGCTATTGTGCGGGACGCCATTGGCAACCTGGTTAAAGACGCCGTGGTTAATTTCACTGTGACCGATGCCGGCGGGGGAAGCCTTTCGCAGGGTTCGGTGACGACTGACGCCAATGGTCTGGCGACGACACAGTTCATTGCCGGTCCCTCATCGACGGCGAGCAATGGCGTGAAACTCTCGGCTACGGTCCAGTCGACGAGCCCGGCAGTTACGGGCACGGCGTCATTGACGGTCAATGGGTCTGCGCTTTTCATTACGATTGCCCGCAGCGGAACTTTGGACGGTTCTGACTCAACGACTTACAAGAAGGATTTCACCGTCTATCTCACAGATGCTACAGGTGCACCCGCGGGCAACCAGTCTGTAACACTTTCGGTCTGGCCGACCACTTACGGCAAAGGAACGCTGACATGGGACAGTGCTGCGACACCTCCGGTTTGGAAATATTCGAGCGGATCGCCGACGACGTGCGCCAATGAAGATTTCAATCGAAATGGAATTCTTAATTACGGCATGGTCAGCTATAACGGTAGTTCTTATTGGGGTGAAGATTCGAACAAGAATGGAGTGCTTGATCCAGGTGAAGATTTGAACGGCAACGCAATACTTGATTCAGAAGATACTAACGGCAATGGGAAACTGGAGCCGGGTATGCCCGCTGTGATTACCCCCTCCGTGACGACGGATGCACTGGGTTTTGCGACCTTCACACTGCGATACGGCAAGAACTTCGCGTGGTGGGTAAATACCGAAATTACCGCCAGGGCATTGGTGGCGGGTACGGAATCAAAGCAGATTCATACCTATCTTCTCGAGATGACTAGCACGGATGCGCTCTCCAGTGGGTCCCCGGCCAACAGCGGCAGTCCGTTTGGTACTCAGAGTGTTTGTACCACCCCTAATTGATGCAGTTACCGCGGAGGGCACTTGCCTGGTGTGCCGTCGCGCTGATTGATGTGCGGTGTAGTGCTCTGCGGCTAACCGGTTGAAGTACCATGCTCTGCGCCCTGATCGGCCTGCCGGGATCCGGCAAAACCACTGTCGGCCGCCAGCTTGCCCGGCGCCTGCAACTGCCCTTTCTGGACTCCGACCAGGTGATCGAAAAGCAGCTTGGCTGCTCTATCCGCGAGTATTTTGAGCGCGAGGGGGAAGACCGGTTTCGGGATGTGGAGGAGGCGGTGATGGACCAGCTCACACAGAGCGCGTCGGGCGTGGTGTCGACTGGCGGCGGCGTTGTGCTGCGGGCCGGCAACCGCCAGCATTTGCACCAACGCTGTCAGGTTGTGTACCTGAACGCCACGCCTGAGGACTTGTACCGGCGTCTTCGCCATGATGTGAACCGGCCTTTGCTGCAGGTGGCCGACCCGCTGGGCCGCTTGCGTGATATGTTCAGCGTGCGCGATCCGCTGTACCGGGAAACGGCCCATTTCATCATCGAGACCGGGCGGCCGTCGGTGGCCACGCTGGTCAACATGATCGTGATGCAACTGGAGGTGGCGGGAATGCTGCGCCCGCCTTGATAGAATCGCGCCACTTCGGGGCCGCCAGCGGCCCTTTTGAGTTTTCAGGACATTGGATGAAGAACGATAGACAGAAAGGTTTCGGCGCCGTGCATTGGAGCCTGCTGGCTGCGGCTGCAGCACTGCTGGCGGCGGTGGGTTATCTGTTTGCGCTGCCGGCCTACGAGGATTACAAGGTTCGAAGCAAGGTGTCCGAAGTGTTTGTGTCGGTCGATGCCTGCCGCGCGCTGGTGACCCAGGTGGTGCAGAGCACCTCTGCGCCTATGCTCTCCACCGCGCTGTTCAGCTGCGATGGCGGCGCGTCCTCGGGCGCCAAGATCTCCAGGCATCTGTCCTCGATCGCAGTGCGCGCCACCGGCGCGATCACGGTGACGCTGGACTACCGCTCGTTGCCGGAGCTGACGCGGACCAGCAGCACGCTGACGCTGGTTCCGCTGGCGGACGCAAACACGGCGCTGGGATCGGGCGATGTGCGCAGGCCCATCTTTGCCTGGCGCTGCGGCAGCCCGCAAGACGGCACGACGATTCCGGCCAGGTACCTGCCTTCCAATTGCCGCGGATGATGCAAAAGCCTGCAACAACATCGCGGGTTGAGATTGCGCTGGGCGAGCGCAGCTACCCGATCTGGATTGGCGCCGGTCTGCTGGGCCGGGCGGACACCTTCGCCGACCTGCCTTCGGCGAGCTCGGCCGTGATCGTCAGCAATACGACGGTGGCGCCACTGTACGCGCAGCAGTTGAGGAACTCGCTGCTCGGCAAGTTCCGGGTCGTGCATCTGGTGAGCCTGCCGGACGGCGAGGAATTCAAGAACTGGCAGACCCTGAACCTGATTTTCGACGCGTTGCTTGAACATGGCTGCGACCGCAAGACGATTCTGTTTGCGCTCGGCGGCGGTGTGGTGGGCGACATGACGGGTTTTGCCGCGGCCTCCTACATGCGCGGCGTGCCCTTTGTGCAGGTGCCCACCACCTTGCTGGCGCAGGTGGATTCGTCGGTCGGCGGCAAGACCGGCATCAATCACCCGCTGGGCAAGAACATGATAGGCGCGTTCTATCAGCCACTCAAGGTCGTGTGCGATCTCGAAACGCTCAACACCCTGCCCGAGCGCGAACTCAGCGCCGGACTGGCCGAGATCATCAAGTACGGTCCGATCGCCGACCTCGACTTTTTGGCCTGGATCGAAGACAACATCGACGCCTTGATGGCGCGCGAGCCCGCTGCGCTGGACCATGCGGTTCGGCGCAGTTGCGAAATAAAGGCCTGGGTGGTGGCGCAGGACGAGCGCGAGGCGGGACTGCGCGCGATCCTCAATTTTGGCCACACCTTCGGCCACGCGATCGAGGCTGGCCTGGGTTATGGCCGGTGGCTGCACGGCGAGGCGGTCGGCTGCGGCATGGTGATGGCGGCCGAGTTGTCGTGCCGGCTCGGGCTGGTGGAGCCGGCCCTGGTGCGGCGCCTGACAGCGCTGATTCAGAAGGCCGGTTTGCCGGTGACCGCGCCGATTCTGTCCGAGACCGACAACGCTGCGCGCTACCTTGAACTGATGCGCCTGGACAAGAAGGCGCAGGACGGCGAGATCATGTTCGTCGTGATCGACGGCCCTGCAAGCGCCGCGGTGCGCGGCGCGCCAGACGCGCTGGTGCGCGCGGTGATCGATGCTTGCAGTCTTCGCCTGTGACCCCGCCCTCTCGCGCGGGCGCCGCTTTGCACAGGCGCCGGCGCAGACACGCACCGAGTACCAGCGTGACAGGGATCGCATTGTCCATTGCTCGGCGTTCCGGCGTCTGGTCTACAAGACGCAGGTGTTCCTGAACCATGAAGGCGACCTGTTTCGCACGCGACTGACGCATTCTCTGGAGGTGGCGCAGCTGGGGCGCTCGATGGCTCGATCGCTGGCGCTGAACGAAGACCTGGTCGAAGCGATCGCGCTGGCGCACGATCTTGGGCACACGCCCTTTGGCCATGCCGGGCAGGACGCTCTCAACGAGTGCATGGCGCCCTTTGGTGGCTTCGAGCACAACCTGCAGAGCCTGCGCGTGGTCGACCGGCTGGAGCAGCGCTACCCGCAGTTCGACGGGCTGAACCTGACTTTCGAGACCCGCGAGGGCATTCTCAAGCACTGCTCGCGCGCCCATGCCGAGCAACTCGAGCGCAGCGAGCCTGGTGGCGTCGGACACCGGTTTCTGATCGGTGCGCAACCGGGTCTGGAGGCGCAGTTGTGCAATCTGGCCGATGAAATTGCCTATAACGCGCATGACATCGACGACGGCGTGCGCTCGGGCCTGATCACGCTCGAGCAACTGCAGGAGGTCGCGCTGTTCGACGACTTCAGGCGTGAGGCGCTGGCCGAGCACCCGAATTTGCAGCACCCGTCATCGGGCCGGCGTCTGCTCTACGAGATCATCCGCCGCATGCTCAGCGCACAGGTCTGCGACCTGATCGACGCGACCGGCAGCGCGCTGCAACAGGCGGCACCGCAAAGCGTCGACCAGGTGCGCGCCATCGCGCCCCTGGTGCAGTTCAGCGCCGACATGCGGCGCAGGTCGCAGGCGCTGAAGACCTTTTTGCTGCATCGCCTGTACCGTCACCCCAGAGTGCTGCAGACCACCGGACAGGCGAAGCTGATGGTGCAGTCGCTGTTCGATGCCTATCGCGCGCACCCGCAGCAGATGCAGCGCGGGTTGCCGGAACGCTCACTGTCGGCGCAGGCAGCGTCCGGCCAGGCGGCCGGCGCCGAGCGTGTTGTGGCAGACTATATTGCCGGCATGACCGACCGTTTTGCCGGGCGCGAGCATGAGCGCCTGCGGGGCTTGAAATTGCTCGTCGGGGAGCCGGTGCGCTTCGTTTGAACAGGCCCGACGGATGACGACAAAATCACAATCAATCAAAAATGCGCCCGGGCCGGCCGGCTCCGGCCTGGACGCGTCCGGGATCAGGCCCGGGCAGTCGCTGGAGTTGCTGAAGGAACTGCACATCCTGACCCGTGACGGCAAGCTGAACCAGGACTCGCGGCGCAAGCTCAAGCAGGTCTACCATCTTTTTCAGTTCATCGAGAAGCTGTTGCTGGAGATGCCGGCGCGCGAGGCTGGCATCACGCTGGCCGACCACGGTGCCGGAAAATCGTATCTGGGCTTCATCCTTTACGACCTTTTCTTCAAGGCGCAGGCATCGGGTTGGATCTATGGTGTCGAGACACGCGCCGAACTGGTCGAAAAATCGCGCGAACTGGCGGCCAGGCTGGGCTTTGACCGGATGTCGTTCCTGAACCTGAGCGTTGCGGAGTCTGGGCAATCGATGCAGATGCCGGAGCAGATCGACATCGTGACGGCGCTGCATGCCTGCGACAGCGCCACCGACGACGCGATCGCGTTTGGTCTGCAGAAACACGCCAGGTTCATGGTGCTGGTGCCCTGCTGCCAGGCTGAACTGGCGCGCTGTCTGAATCAGCACAAGGCGCTGGCCCTGGCGCGCACGCCGCTGGCCGAGCTGTGGCGTCACCCGCTGCATGCGCGCGAGATCGGCAGCCAACTGACCAATGTGCTGCGCTGCCTCTATCTGGAAGCCTCGGGCTACCAGGTCAGCGTCACCGAACTGGTGGGCTGGGAGCACAGCATGAAGAACGAACTCATCATCGCCCGTCATACCGGCCAGAAGAAGCGCAGCGCAGCCCAGCGCCTGCGCGCGCTGCTGCAGGAATTCGGCGCGACGGAACTGCTGGCCACCCGCTTTCCGCTACCGTTTGAGGAATAATTGGAGGAATAATTGGGGTCAGACCCCAATTATTAGCCATGGCCCGTCTCCCCCGACTCACGCTGCCCGGTTACCCGCACCATGTCATTCAGCGCGGCAACAATCGCCAGGCGATTTTCGCCTCAGGCGCTGACTACCGAGTGCTGCTGGACCTGTTGACAGAAAATGCCGCCCGCTTCGGGGTCGCGATTCATGCCTATGTGCTGATGAGCAATCATTTTCACCTGCTGCTCACCCCTGGGGCGACTGACGGTTTGCCGCAGCTGATGCAGGCCGTGGGCAGAAGCTATGTGCGCTACTTCAATGCGGCCCAGAAGCGCAGCGGCACGCTGTGGGAGGGGCGCTACAAGTCGACCCTGATCCAGACCGACCGCTACCTGCTGGCCTGCATGGCCTACATCGACCTCAATCCGGTCCGCGCCGGCCTGGTGGCCCAGGCGCGCGACTATCCATGGTCCAGTTTCGGGCACTACGCCGGGCAGCGCACCGACAGTTTCATCACACCGCATGCGCTGGTGTGGGAGCTTGGTAATACGCCTTTTGCGCGCGAGGCGGCCTACGCCGAATTGGTGCAGGCCGGCGTCAGCCACGGTCATCAGACGGCCCTGACCGATTCGGCCTTGCGGGGTTGGGCGCTGGGGGAGCCGGATTTTGTGGCGGATTTGCAGAAACGTACCGAGCGCCGTGTCACCAAAAGCGTGGCGGGACGGCCGATTGCCATCCAAAAGGATCGGTAAATGCCGGTGATACGTCCGATTTGCATCGCATGGCGATCGAATTGGATATGTCCCTAATTATTGATTGATCAATTTATTCAACAATTAATTGGAATCTGACCCCAATTAATTAACTTGGCACTTTTGTTGCATCGCGGTATTCTCCTCAACTCTGATATTTTTAGGAGCCCGCCATGACGACGGCTGCCGAGATTTTGCATCTCCAGGAACACGGTTTGTATTCTTCCGCCGCCGAGCATGACGCTTGCGGCGTGGGTTTTGTGGCGCACATCAAGGGCGTCCGGTCGCACGACATCGTCAAGAACGCGCTCAAAATTCTGGAGAACCTGGACCATCGCGGCGCGGTTGGCGCCGACAAGCTGATGGGGGACGGCGCCGGCATTCTGATTCAGCTGCCCGACGCGCTCTACCGCGAAGAGATGGCGGCCCAGGGCGTTTCGCTGCCGCCGCCGGGGGAATACGGGGTTGGCATGATCTTCCTGCCCAAGGAGCACGCCTCCAGGCAGGCTTGCGAGCAGGAGATGGAGCGCGCGATCAAGGCCGAACGCCAGGTCCTGCTGGGCTGGCGCGATGTGCCGGTCAATCACGACATGCCGATGTCGCCCACGGTGCGCGAAAAGGAGCCGGTGCTGCGCCAGGTGTTCATCGGGCGCGGCGACGACGTGATCGTGCAGGATGCGCTGGAGCGCAAGCTGTATGTGATCCGCAAGACCGCCAGCGCCAACATCCAGGCCCTCAAGCTCAAGCACAGCAAGGAATACTATGTGCCCAGCATGTCCAGCCGGACCGTCATCTACAAGGGCCTGCTGCTGGCCGATCAGGTCGGCACCTACTACCGCGATCTGGAAGACTTGCGCTGCGTCTCCGCGCTGGGCCTGGTGCACCAGCGCTTCTCCACCAACACATTCCCCGAGTGGCCGCTGGCGCACCCCTACCGCTACGTTGCGCACAACGGCGAGATCA